>JABDND010000152.1 GCA_013001145.1 Croceitalea sp.
CCGCGTCTTCGCTTACGGTGAAATCGGCGACCGATATCCCGTCACCTGCGGCCGGGGCCTCGTTGTCGTTTATGTTCCCCGTCGCGCTGTCATCGACCATGGCCACAAGGGGGTTGGAGATGTTCGATAGGGTGATGTCAAGGTCTTCGGGCCCTTCCAAAAGGGCATCGTCGACGATGTTGATGGTCACTGTCTGAATTTCTGAATTGTTACCTATAAATGTAAGCGTGCCAGTTGCAAAAGAAACAGTATAATCGTTGCCAGCAGTGGCAGAACCATCAGTAATAGTATAGTCCACAGTGAATCCATCTTGAACCTCTACATTAAGGGATACATCAAAGGTGGTGGAACCTACACCTTCATCAACGGTGAAATCGGCAACAGATATTCCTAAAGCGGGATTGCTATCATTGTCTAAAATGGTTATTTGACCGGAATTGTCATTGATGGTAGGTGTATTTGTCCCAGGACTTAAATTGACTAAAAGACTTTCATCCAGTTCAATAACACTATCATCATTTATCGCGATTGTAATGGTTTGAGTTTCTCCTTGAAGACCAGCAAAACTAGTATTGTCAGTATTTTGCACATAATCTGCAGGTTGTTCCGCACTGCTGTCAACAGTTGCATGATTAACAGTAAAACCTCCAGATACATTACCGATATGGGTTATGGTCAAGACCGCATTACCAACATTTTCATTAATAGTAATATCGTCAATTGAAAGACCAATGGGGTCTCCATTTTCACTTACAAAAATGTTTTGAGAATGACTAATTGTATTACCAGCGCAGTCAGAAGCTGTCCAGGTTCTAACGATAGTATAAGTAGTGCTTGTATTGTCACCTATATAGCTTTCTACAAAATTGACCGAAGCTGCAAGATCACAATTATCATTCGCAGTTAAAGTCTCGGCAGTCGGAATATTATCATAAGCTGCAACCGTATCACTGGGTAAGACCTCTACAAAGTTAGGGGCACTATTATCCTCAACGGTGATGTTTTGTACATGGGTTGTGGAATTTCCTGCGCAATCTGAAACGGTCCAAGTTCTAGTGATGTTATATTCAGATGGGCAACTATCTCCTTGTCCGGCAAAAGTTTCACTGAAATTGACGGTTACGGATGCGTCACAGTTGTCGCTTGCTGTAAGGGTATCGGCAGAGGGCACAGCGTCGCATGATACGATGGAGTCGGCTGGTAAGGTCTGGTCGAATACTGGAGCTGAGCTGTCTTCAACGGTAATAACTTGAGTGTAAGTATCACTTACTCTTCCGCAGCCATCTGTGAAAGTAAATGTGTTAGTATAGGTTCCTTGTGAAGGACATGCTGCGTCTGGAACAAAATCTCCAACTACTTTGTTTAAAGTGAAATTACAGAATTCTGGTAGTGGTTCTAAACTTTGGGCAGTTGCCAATGCGGCACTATCATCACAAGATACGGTTCTGTCCAAGTCATTACCTGTCGACGACCAATTCACTTGATCGGGTTGATTTATGGTAATAACCGTTGGATCATGATTACCAAACCCACATTCATCCATGGTTCCTGAACTTTCAGCGGTTTGGGTATCGGTATTGATTTCGCCGGTAAAAGTGGCCGAAGCCTGAATTGAGAAATTTGCTTCACACGCCCCCTCTAGAAAATAACACTGCTCTTTTACTTTTAAATCAAAATTCACATTAAATTCAGGATCGTCGGTATCAACAAATCCGTCGGCTACAAAGAATTTTAGTTCACGGGTACCTGAGTTAAAACTAAATGTAACTCCCGGAGGGAGTGGTTGGATGGCATTAAAATCTACCTCAGGTGGCAAAACCATGGTGATTTCAAGGTCCTTGATATTATCATTACCTGTATTTTCAATACTAACAGAAAGTGTGGCAACATCACCTGGGTTGTATGTTGTATTGGCTGGATATGTCAATAAATCCAAAGAACCCAAACTGGGTTCATAAACATCTATCGCAAAACCTACCAAGTATACACCATATGACTCACTACCTGATGTTGCCCGTAAGGAGGTTCCTGTTTGATTATTGGCAATCAATGTATTTCCTGAATTGGAAAGCTCAAAGACCGACGCGTCAAAGCCTAAGGTATTTGTACTTGCGGGGTTTCGGTCTATAAAATCAAGGTTGTTTACCGTTATTTTACTATTAAAAAAGTTGTCTTCCCCTCGATTTATCGTACTTAATTTTTGCCAGTTACCATCTGGTTTTAAAATCTGAAAACTATCACCATTTAAAACGCGGTCACCTTCTATTGACCCCAAAACTATATCGGCCATTACAGGTCCAGTTGGAATAGATATAAAACCATCCACAGAAAAATCTGTAGTTTCATTATTGTCAACATGGGCATAACCGTCAAAAATGGTAACATCACGAAGTGGCATTTCGGTTGCCTGATAGACAAAAACAATTTGCCATCCACCGGCAACACCAAAGTTACCGCCACCATGTGGGTTAAGGCCGCCCCTGGCAGCCTTAACATTGGCAACTTGATACTTTCCATATGGATCTGTCAATGCCAATACTTGACTTGTAATGTCTTTTACACAGACATAGGGATCATTTTCAAAATGTTCATCTCGACCTCTATAAAGTACTTCATCTGCTGTTAGTGTCGTATAGGATGATGACCCTGGAAGCATCAATTTGACCTGATTGAAATTCCATGTATCATCATTTATGGTTGCGCCCCCGGCCTCTTTATCGGAAGCGGCCCAATACAAATAAGCCCTATTATATTGAAGACAGCCGATGCTTAATTCTGGATTGGTATAATTAGCACTACTTGAATTGAATGTGGATGGATCGGTATCAATATCAACAAATACACGATCGTCATCTTGGTTATCCTCATCAATAATAAATGGAAGAATGGGATCTTCGGAAAGCATGTTATTGGCGATGATGGTAACATCACCATTGATGGTTTCAGAATATCGAGGTGTGAATGCCTTTTTCACCTGCGCACTCATAACGACGGTAAAGAGGAAAATAATGATCAAGCATGAATGCTTAATACACTTAGAGGCAAAATTGTTCATAGGTCAATGTTTAAGTAATTCAACTTAAAATATTATGACCTATAGGATTCGATTTCAGGATGCGGAGCATTATGAAGAATGGATAGGTCAAGCACATTATGTTAAATTGATTTGGGTCAATAACAGTGTAAAAATAAGCTCAAATGCTGTGAACCCTATAAATTCACGTTATCCGAGTTGTTTTTTTCGATTAAAAACCCATCAATAGACAAACGGCATATTTTTATCGTTATTCGTAAATTGTTGTGAAACAGGCAGTTTCGTATGTGTAGAGCACAATAATTTCAAAATTGTACGAATTGTAGGAATTCACTGGATTTTATTTGCTGAATGCAGACTGTCACAAGGATTGATTTGAAGAATAATTTGGTTAATTTTGAAATCTATATACAAAAAAGCATATGAGCTCAAAAAAGGGAAAAATACAAGAACAGATTGATGAAAAATTACTCGAAGAACGCAAGGTGTTTTTATGGGGCATGGTTGATGATCGATCAGCAAAACATGTCATTGATCGTTTGATGTATCTTGATTTGCAAAACAATAAAGAAATTCAACTAATCATCAATAGTCCAGGAGGTTATGTAACTTCTGGCTTTGCTATTTACGATACCATCAAACAATTAAAAAGCCCAGTGTCAACAGTTTGTTCTGGTTTAGCTGCATCCATGGGTTCGATACTATTGTCTGTCGGTAAAAAAGGAAGACGTTTTATTCAACCCCATGCAAGGGTAATGATACACCAACCTAGTGGCGGTGCTCAAGGCCAAGCTTCAAATATTGAAATTCAGGCAAAGGAAATTATTAAGACCAAAGAGCTGGGCGCCCGTATATTGGCCGATAATTGTGGTCAAGATTTTGAAAAAGTCATGAAAGATTTTGATAGGGATTATTGGATGGGGGCCGAGGAGTCGGTAGCCTATGGCATTGTTGATGAAATTTTAAAATAGGATTCATTCAATTTAATAAAAAAGCCCTTTGATTTTATGCAAAGGGCTTTTTTAATTGAACTTATACGCCTCGTTCACCTAATATTTTTACGGAGAACATGTGAAATCGGTACTTAAAAATATTGGGGTTCGGCGATTACTTTTTGTGCTCTGTTTTTTAAGGCTTTTAGTTCATCAGCATCTTTTTTTTTCAACAAATTAAGCATCATGAACATGCGTTGATTATTCTTGAAATATTCCTTTTTTTCATCTAGAAAGTTCCAATATAAGGCGTTAAAAGGGCATGCATCTTCACCAATTTTTTTAGTGTGCTTGTAATGACAATTGGCACAATAATCTCCCATCTTATTAATATAGTTGGCACTACTTACATAAGGCTTCGTCGCAACTATACCGCCATCTGCAAATTGACTCATACCGCGGGTATTGGTGATTTCGACCCATTCTATGGCATCAATATATACCCCTAAATACCAGCTATCAACCTCATCTGGGTCTACTTGGGTCAATAAGGCATAATTACCTATGATCATCAAGCGTTGTATATGATGGGCATAGGCTTCATCCAAACTTTGACCAATTGCTTTTTGAAGACAATTCATCTTGGTATTTGCGGTCCAAAAGAAATCGGGTAGGGGATTGTGGTTTTGAAGTTTATTAAGGGTTTTGTATTGGGGCATTTCTTTCCAATAAATACCACGCATATACTCTCGCCAACCTAAAATTTGTCTTATAAAACCCTCAATTTGAGAAATATGGATTTGATCGGAATCCCTAAATTTTTCAAGAGCCTTGTGTATAACTTCTTTTGGAGAAAGCATTTTAGAATTCATTGAAAATGAAAGTCTTGAATGAAAAAGAAATTTTTCTTTGGTGTGCAAAGCGTCTTGAAAATCTCCAAAATGTTGCAAAAGATGATTACAGAAATGTTCAAGAACTAGAAGGCTTTCCTCTCTGTTTGTTGGCCAATTATAAGCCTCAGAATTAATTTTGCCAAAGGATTCAACACCCGCGTCCTTAATTTCTTTTATCAATTGGGCGACATCTTTTTTTATGTCGAATTCAATTGGTATGGTAGGTGAGCCTGTCCATTTTTTGCGATTGCTTTGGTCAAAGTTCCATTTGCCCCCTTCTGGCTGGTCATTTTCGACCATGATGTGGTGTTTTTTTCGCATCATGCGATAAAAATTTTCCATCACCAATGTTTTTTTACCTTCAAAAAAATCGTTAAGCTCGTTTCTTGTAGTATAAAAGTGCTCGGTATCAGTGGTCTTGATTTTAACATCTAAACCGTTAGCTAGCTGATTTAGTTGCGTGTCCAATCGATATTCATCGGGTAATTGATATTCAAATTGAGTTGCGTCGTATTTATTAAGGGTTTTTTTTATTAGTTCCTTTAATTCATGTGGGTTTTCTGAGTCATTTATTTTGTAATATTCTATCTGATGCCCCTTGTTTGATAGCGCGTTGGCAAAATTGCGCATTGAAAGAAAGAACCCTACCACTTTTTGAATATGATGCTTGACATAATCAGTTTCTTGGCGCATTTCGGCCATTAGGTAAATTATGTTGTCATCGATTTTATTGTACCAGCTGTGTTGCTGATTAAGTTGGTCACCCAATATTAATCGTACTGTTTTTGTCATCAGAATAATCGTTGTTGAAGCCAGAGTTTTTGATATTTACCATGAGGATCATACCTTTCGGCCTGTGTCTTTATATTAAAAGTGCGGTTTCTTGGGTCATTGCCCACACCGCTATTGTACATCCAATTTCCCCAATTGCTATGAACGTCATAATCTATGAGCATGCTTTCAAAGTAAGATGCCCCAATGCGCCAGTCCTGTTTTAATTGTTTTGACCAGTAACTGGCCACATTTTGTCTACCCCGATTGCTCATCCAACCTGTAAGTGATAATTCTATCATATTTGCATTCACGAATGATTCAGCGGTTTTGCCATTTATCCAACTTTTTAAAGTTTTATGGTCATTATCCCATTTATATGATGTTTTCAAAATGCCATCAATCTTAAAAATGTCATCACCATGTTTAAGGCTTATGTATTTAAAATAATCACGCCACATCAATTCAAAAATTACCCAATAGGTATCTTGATTTTTGACGACCTTTTGTTCAAATTGTTTTATTTGCCAATAAACGGCCTTGGCAGAAATACTTCCGTTGGCCAACCAGGGCGAAAGTTTGGTACTATAATCCACTCCAATTAGACCATTACGGGTCTTCTTGTAATTTGCTACCTTTTTAGTTTGCCATAGGTAGTCATGTAATCTATCAAGGGCAGATGTTTCACCCCCTAAGAAAGGGAAGGCAGTTCTATCGTCTATTTGATGTGCATTGAAACCCAGGTCCATTAACGAGGGAATATGGTTCTCAGATGCTAATTTATTAGATCGGTCTTTCTTTTGAGGCCTTGCGCAAATACTTCTTACAGCCACTTGTTTTTCGCATTGTTTTCTAAATTGGGTGAATACTGAAGGAATAGTATCAAAATTTCGAAATGGAATATCATCTGGATGATACAAGAATTGATCATAAGACTCTATGAAATGGACCTTTGTGGTACAATTGGTTTTGACCTTTAGTAATTGTTGGTTTTCATCACGGGTCCATTCTTTTTGTAAATAGACCGTATCTATTTGATGCTCTTTGATTATTTGGGGGAGACATTTTTCTGGGCGATCAAAATGGACCAATAAAGTAATGTTTAGGGCATCTAAACTTTTACGCATGTCTTGGATAGTTTCAATTAAAAATTTAGCTCTAAAACATTCCGTTTTTTTAAAACCAAACTCGCTCAATTCATAATGACTTGGATCAAATATATAGACCGCAATGGTTTTATCATGCAAGCTGGCTCTTTCCAATGATTGGTTGTCATTGATTCTAAGGTCATTACGAAACCATACGAGACTTGTCATATTTACTTTGTTCTACATTTTGCACTACAATACTTGACCTCATTCCAACAATTTTCCCACTTTTTTCTCCAGGCAAATGGTCTGCCACAATTGGCACAAAGTTTAGTTGGCAAGAACATTTTTTTATGAGCCATTTATAGGACTTTAATGGGTTCATCTGGTCTGGCATATGCAAACCGATTTATGAGTTTTCCTTCCGCGTAACCATCCAATCCCAAAATAGATGCCGTATTTGCAGCCATATGATCTACCCATCCATCGGCCTGAATTAACTTTTCTTGTACACGAAGCATTTCAATTTGGCCTATCATCAAAAGACAACCGTTCTCTTTTATCTCATATTCATTTACATATTTACAGGCTATTTGAACTTTGCTTTCTTTTACAAAAGGAGCTGAGATATGTTTAACATACTCTTCATTCAAACCCGTTTTTCCAAATTCTGAAACTTCTGTGGCATATCTGGCCGAAGTTTGATGCGCTTGTTCAATAATTCCAGAATGTATTTGGTTTACAGTGTAAAACTGTGAGCTTTTGATATTGGCATAAGTATGTCTTTCAACCGTAAGCGGTCTTAACACAAAGCCTATTAATGCTGGGCTGCTGCCAATGTGGAGAATTGAGTTGAATACCGCCAAGTTTGAAATACTGTTTTCAGATATGCTACCAATCAAATTGGCCGATTTATACCCTGTAACCGAATTAATGAGGTTGGCCTTGTATCTTTTCTCAAGTGAAGAAATTTCTTCGGAGGTGAATTCAGTCATACTTATATTTGTTTAATAAAAATAAGTAATAATTAAACAAAAAAGGAGCTATTTTAATTTAATTAAGACAATACAAATGGCAAATCGTAAAATGTTGCTACTTTTATGTCTATTCTCGACACCTACAATGGTGACACTATGAAACAAACTCCCAAAAGAATCGCCATCATCGGATCTGGACTCGTTGGCTCTTTATTGGCAATTTATCTTAAAAAATTAGGTCACGACATTACTGTTTTTGATCGTAGGCCGGATATTAGAACGATTGAATTTTCGGGTAGATCGATAAATTTGGCCATGAGCAATAGGGGTTGGAGGGCCCTTGAGCAGGTAGGTGTAGCCCAAGAGGTACGTCAAATTGCGATTCCCCTTGATAAAAGGGCGATGCACGTAAATGATAAACCGGTCTATTTTCAAAAATATGGCAAAGCGGGAGAGGCTATTTGGTCAATTTCAAGGGGTATATTAAATCGTAAAATGATTGATATGGCCGAAGCAGCGGGAGCTATTTTTATATTTAATGAAAAAGTTTGGGATGTTGATTTGCCAACGGCCAAGATTTATACCGGTAAATCTGAAAAAAGTAAATGGATATCTTACCAATACGATATTGTTTTTGGCTGTGATGGAGCCTTTTCAAGAGTCAGACACAAAATGCAACGCAGGAGTAGATTTGATTATTCACAAGATTTTATTGATGTGGGTTATAAAGAATTGACCATACCCCCCAATAAAGATGGTAGTCATAAATTGGATAAGCACTCTTTCCATATTTGGCCAAGGGGCAAATTTATGTTAATAGCAATGCCAAATATCGATGGCAGTTTTACCTGCACCTTGTTTTTGCCTTTTGAAGGGGAAGTCTCTTTTGAAAAAATCACCAATAAACAAGAAGCCAAGCATTTTTTTAAAACTTATTTTCCGAACGTAAGTAAAGAAATAGAAAACTTGATTTCCGATTTTTTCAAAAACCCTACCAGTGCAATGGTGACCATGAAGTGCTTTCCATGGAGCTATTGGGATAAAGTTGCCCTTGTGGGAGACTCGGCGCATGCAGTAGTTCCTTTTTATGGCCAAGGTATGAACGCCGGTTTTGAAGATATTTTTATGCTCAATGAAATTATACATGAACATGGTGACGATTGGGAAACAATTTTTACGGAGTATCAAAAGAAACGGAAACCCAATGCCGATGCCATTGCAGAGTTGAGTTACCGCAACTTTGTCGAAATGAGCAGCAAAACTGCCAACCCCAAATTTTTGTTGCAAAAAAAGATTGAAAAATGGTTTGCAGACAAATACCCTGAAAAATGGATACCTGTATATAGTCGGGTTACCTTTTCGCATCAACCCTATGCCGAGGCATTGGCCATTGGTGATGCACAAGAAAAGATTATGCAACAAATATTGCAAATGCCAAATATTGAGCAAGAATGGGACTCGCCCACTGTTGAAAAAGAAATGCTGCGATTACTTCAAGGTTGACCCTTATTCTGTTTTCTTATTTCTGCCCTGCGCATAGGCATGCTATCCACTAGATTAAATATTACTTCGGGTTCAACCACAAAGCTCTTTTTTAATTTTATGCCACCATCTTTACCAATTAGTATTAAGCCTACAAAATCTTCTTCTAGTTTAATATTCTTTTTATGTGACAACTGGTCGACTGAATTTGGAGTTAAAACAACTATATCGCGATCTTGAAGGCTTGCCACTTGTTCATTAAGCAGACGAAACTGTTGGTTCATTAGTTTGGAATTGGTATTGCTAAATAAGATAATGACACGATTCTTCCACTTATATGAGGCCAAATCTTGTGCATTGCCCATAGTGAAGGTGAAAAATAGAATTACAATAAACCATTTCATGTTCCTAAATATAAAAAAAGCCACCCTTTGAAGGTGGCTTTAATTAAAATTAAACCATTTGTTACAGCTTGGCGAACAATTTGTGCATCTTGGTCTGTTCTTCTTCTGCCAATGTAGGATCCACTAAAATACGCCCACTATGCTCATCGGTAATTATTTTTTTCCTGGAAGCTATTTCAACCTGGACTTGTGGTGGTATGGTAAAGAATGAACCGCCAGAGGCTCCTCGTTCAATAGGCACAACTGCCAACCCATTTTTTACATTGTTTCTTATGCGTTTGTATGCCTTAATCAGTCTTTCGTCAATTTTGTCTTCAAATTCGCCTGATTTTTTCAATAGAGCTGATTCTTCCTTTTCGGTTTCGGCCAAAATGGCATCGAGTTCACTCTTTTTATGCTTTAAATGTGATTCTCGCTCACTAAGTACTTCTTTTGTTTCGGCTATGACCTCTTTTTTCTGGTCGATTTGGGCCTTGAATTCTTTGATATTTTTTTCGGCCAACTGTATTTCCAACTCTTGAAACTCAACTTCTTTGCTCAACGAGTTGAATTCCCTGCTGTTGCGCACGTTTTTTTGTTGCTCGGCATATTTTTTTATCAAGGCTTTTGATTCTTCAATCAAGTTCTTTTTAGCCGTGATTTCAAAATTTATGGTCTCAACATCAGATTTTAACTTGTCCATCCTTGTTTTAAGACCAAGAACTTCGTCTTCCAAATCTTCTACCTCTAAAGGTAATTCACCGCGTACATTTCTTATTTCATCTACCCTAGAGTCAATCAATTGCAAATCATACAACGCCCTTAGTTTCTCTTCTACAGTGATTTCCGTTTTTGTAGCCATATATTAAAAATACTTGATGGGATTAGTAATACTTTTTGATAAAGTGACCGCAAAATTAGGAATTTTTTTTGTAAGAAAGTCAGCTAAAAGATTTTTTGTAAACTGTTCTGTTTCAAAGTGTCCGATATCTGCAATCACCATCTTACCCTCTGCCTTATAAAATTCATGGTATTTAACATCGGCAGTGACATAAATATCGGCCTTGGCGTTAATGGCGGCTCCAATGGCAAAAGCTCCGCTGCCTCCTAAAACAGCAATTTTTTTAATGGGTTTGCCCAATAGCTCTGAATGTCTAATTACCGGTGCATTCATTTTTTCTTTCAGCAATTTAAAAAATGATGTTTCATCCATTTCTTTATCTAAATGGCCTATCATGCCCATGCCTATTTTTTGGTTATTGTTTTCGAGCGTGGTAATTTCATAGGCAACTTCTTCATATGGATGTTTTTTAAACAAAGTTTTTAGAATAAGGCTCTCAAGATGTGCGGCAAAAGTGAAATTTAATTGAACTTCTTTCTCAATATTTGTTTGTCCCACTTTTCCAACGCTGGGTTTGGCCTTTTCATTGGGTTTGAAACTGCCCAGCCCCTTTACGGCAAAACTGCAATTACTGTAATTGCCAATATGGCCTGCACCGGCTTTGAACAAACTCTTTTTAAGTGATTCAGCATTATTTTCTGGGACATAAGTAGTTAATTTCTTAATGGTAGACTTTTGAGGTATCAATATTTGTGGGTCATTGATATTCAGTATTTCGCAAATTTTGGCGTTTACACCATCAATGCTATTGTCCAATGCTGTATGCATGGCATAGATTGCAATGTTGTTTTTTATGGCCTTTATTACTACACGTTCAACATAAGAAGTACCTGTTAATTGCTTTAGTCCGCTAAATATAATAGGGTGAAAACTTACGATAAGATTACAGCCTTTATCTTTTGCTTCATCAATCACATTTTCAAGTGTGTCCAATGTTACCAAAATACCCTTTACCTTTTCACTAGGGTTGCCTACCAATAGTCCCACATTGTCAAAGTTTTCGGCATAATACAGTGGTGATAGCTCTTCCAGTACTTGGGTTACCTCTTGTATGGTCATTTTTTCATTATTAAAGTTATAAAGATAAAATATTCTAAATTCGTCACGATGCAGCTACTTCGAAAAATAGCATATCCATTTGCCTTAATATATGGTCTGGTAGTTCATGTGCGTAATTACCTATATGATATCAACGTATTTAGTTCAACTTCTTTCAACACCCCAACTATATGTGTTGGCAATCTAAGTGTAGGTGGTACTGGAAAAACACCTATGATCGAGTTTTTAATAAGAACTTTTTGTAAACAGTATCGTATTGCTGTTTTGAGTAGGGGGTATCGGAGAAAATCAAGCGGTTTTCAAATGGCCAATGCTGCGAGCACTGTTGCACAATTGGGAGACGAGCCCTTTCAGATTTACAGAAATTATCCCAATACGATAGTTGCAGTAGATGCCGATAGGGCCAATGGTATTGAAAGACTGGAAAACGAGCAACAACCTGAAATGATTCTTTTAGATGATGCTTTCCAGCATAGAAAGGTTAAAGCTAGTTGTAATATCTTGCTAACAGCATTCGATAATTTATATAGTGAAGATACCTTCTTGCCCACGGGCAGTCTCAGGGATTCTAAAAACCAAGCCAAAAGAGCTCATATCATAGTTGTAACTAAATGTCCTTCAAAAATTAGCAATAAAGACAAATTGGGCATTCGTACTTTGCTCAACCCATCAGCCAAGGTGCCTGTGCTATTTGCCAGCTTTGGCTACGATCATTTTGTTGATGCCGACGGCATAAAATTAAATTTGGAAGCAATTGAACATAAAAAAGTGGCTTTGGTGACAGGTATTGCCAATGCAGGACATTTGTTAAGGCATTTAAATACCCTAAACCTTAATTTTGACCATTTGGAGTATGCGGACCATCACCTTTACAAGAATGAAGATGTTAGAAAATTCAATACTTACGATATTGTGTTGACCACACAAAAGGATTTTGTCAAGTTAGAAGCTAAAGTAGATCGATTATACTATTTGGGCGTAAGGCATCAATTTTTGAATGAGGAAGACCAATTGATAAAACAATTGATTTTAACCATAATTAAACGTCGTCACGAACCTTTGACTTAAATACGTGTTCACCAATCTTTTGGTAAAAGACTTCGGGTTTGAAAGGTTTGGTAACAACATCATCGCAACCGGCAGCATAAAATTCGTCGAGACTATCATCCATTGAAATTGCCGTTAATGCTATAATGGGTATTTCTTTGTCGAACTTTCGTATTTGAATGGTTGCTTCGGTTCCGCTTATGCCCGGCATATGAATATCCATCAATATGGCTGCATACTCATTTGCCTTGGCTGCATCAATGGCTTCATTTCCATTATTGGCAATATCACAGGTAATGCCTTTTTTATTGAGCATTTTTTTGGTGATTACTTGGTTGATTTTATTGTCTTCAACAATCAATACATGCAACCCTTCAAAATCATAATCTTCAACTGTCATTTCTACTTGGGGATTATCAACGGCATTCTCGTCAGATCTTAATTCTAATTCAAAAAAGAAAGAGCTGCCTGTACCTAATTCACTTTTTAAATGGATTTCACTTCCAAATAACCCTAAAAGGCTTTTGACAATGGTAAGACCCAGTCCTGTGCCACCATATTCTCGGTTTATTTGAACGGAACCTTGTTCAAAACTGTCAAATATGTTTTTTTGCTGTTCTTCAGATATACCAATGCCATTATCGGAAACTTCAAAATAGACCACCAATCTATCCTCTTCCTTCTCTTTTAATTTGGTAATGACGTCTACTTGACCATTTTTGGTAAACTTAAGCGCATTGCCCACCAAATTCATGATTATCTGAGAAATTTTTAAAGGATCGCCCAAAAGTTGTGACGGTATGTTATTGTCATAATCCAAGACAATTTTGGTCTTGTTTGCCTTCGCATTTTGTTGAAGGGAGTCAATAACATCGGCCAAAACTTTTTTGAGTTTGAATTCAACCTTCAAGGGCTCTAATTTATCAGCATCAATTTTATTGATTTGAAGAATATCATTGATAAAATTCAATAGATAGTCTCCTGAAAATTTTAGTGATCTTAAATGTTCTTTTTGATGTTCTGCCGGGTTTTCATCGAGTAAGAGATGGGTAAGGCCAGTAACAGCATAGAGCGGTGTTCGCAATTCATGGGTGACTGTTGAAAGAAAGTTTGTTTTAGCTTCCATTGCCGAAACAGCCGCATCACGGGCAGTTTCCAATTCCTTGTTTTTATTTTGCAGCAAGTCGTTGGTTTTGATTTTGATCTGATTGTTTCTAAAGAGGGCTATGGCCAAAATTGAGATAATTGTTAAAAATGCAGAGGCCAATATGGCCGTTATTTCAGAGCGGTTGGCAGACTGGCTCAATTCTTCATTTTTGTTCTGCAAATCATTGATAACATTGGTTTGTTGTTCAAATCTTATCTTGTCAGCGGTCTTTGCCTCCTGCTTCACCTTTTCCATATTGAAAAGTGAATCTTTTATTTGGCTTATGTTTTTGTTAAAAGTCAGTGATTTTTCATAATCCCCCAACTTTTCATAAATGGACGCCAAAAAGGTATTCGCATTTAGTATTTCTCTGAAAAAGTTATTTTTTTTGGCAAGGGCAAGTGCTGCTTCTGCATGTTTGGCACTTTCTGTTAGTTCGCCCTTTTTTAATCTCATCCGTGCAAGGCCCATATTTGCTTTTGTGGCTAAAAAGGCTCTTTCATCATCATCAGAATTCACCAATAATGCATTAAAATTGGTTGATGCATCATCAAACTTTTCAATGTTCAAATAAATATTCGCCTGGGCCAGAAGAATATTGTTCAGTAAATTCTTATCATTACTGAGTAGCTTGGCCTCTTCAAGCATGCTCATGGCCTGAAAATTATTGCCTGCGCGATATAATAGACTTGCATCAATGAATTTATGAACTGCATCTCCGTAGGGGTATTGGGTATCTTTTAGTAAAACACCTGCACGGTCCCAATAAAAAAGGGTGGTTTCGCGGTCATCCAACTCTAAATACAAGAGGGCAAATTTGTGGTAAGTATCCAACAGAGCTTTTAAGTTCTCCTCTTTCTCTGCAGTCTTGGCTGCCTTGTCAAGTGCTTCCAAAGCAGGTGACAATTTATTTTGGTGCCGATAAAAACGTGCTTCTTTAAAATAGGATTCAAGACTGGTATCGGCAACAATAGAATCCTGGGCACTAGTACCTAGAGCAAACAATAATAATACTATCATTGTCATGAAACGATTCATACCGACCGATTGTCTTTTCAGCATCTTCAAATATAGTTTTTGGCGATAAGCATTTTCATTAAATCTATAATTCTAGAACTATAACCGGTTTCATTGTCATACCACCCAATGATTTTGACCATTTTGCCGATAACAGATGTCATCTGAGAATCAAACGTACAAGAGTGATAACTATTGTTGATATCAATGGATACTATAGGGTCTTTCGTATAGAAAAGTACGTTTTTTAGTTCATTTTGAGCCACAACTTCAAAGGCATGGTTAATTTCATCAATGCTTGTTTTCCTTTTAACATTAAAAGTAATATCTGTCAATGAACCATTGGGCACGGGTACCCTAATGCCGCAACCTCCTATTACTGTGGCCAATTCAGGAAATATTTTGGTCAATGCCTTGGCGGCACCTGTTGTTGTGGGTATAATTGATTGGCTTGCGGCTCTTGCCCTTCGCAAATCTCTGTGTGGTCGGTCATGAAGGCTCTGGTCAGACGTATACGAATGAATAGTAGTTATATATGCCTGTTCAATACCACATAGTTCTTGGATAACCTTTATCATAGGAGCGGCATTGTTTGTAGTACAAGAGGCATTGGAGATTATGTGGTCATCTTTGGTAAGTAAAGATTCATTAACGCCTAAGACGATCATTTTAATGGAATCTTCTTCAGGAGGGGCGGTCAAAATTACTTTTTTGGCCCCATTTTTAATATGTTGGGTCAAATCTTCCTTATTCTTAAACTTCCCCGTTGCTTCAATGACAATATCAACTTGGTGCGACGACCAATTTATGTTCTTGGGATGTGGATGGTTCAGTACTGCAATAGCTTCCCCATTGCACAGAAGATGGTTCTTTTCATGACTTATATTGTACTTAAATTGCCCATGAATACTGTCGTATTTGACCAAATGAGACAAAGTCTCGGCATTTGCCATATCATTAACAGCGACTACTTTAAAGTTTTCTTGTTCTGCCAATAATCTAAAAAGCGTTCGTCCTATTCTTCCAAATCCATTGATACCAACCTTTATCTTGGACATATCATATTTTTTAACGCTTAATGTTCAAAGCAAGTGCTTTGAAAAAATGATTAATGTATGTGCTTGTGCGCCTTATAAGAAGAGCGAACAAGAGCCCCGCTTTCTACATGGCGGAACCCCATTTTTAATCCAATTTCCTCATATTTTTTGAATTGCTCAGGTAAAATGAATTCTTTTACGGGTAGGTGTTTTTTTGAAGGTTGTAAATATTGACCTATGGTAACCACATCGACATTGACGTTTCTCAAGTCTTCCATGGTTTCCAAAACTTCTTCTTCAAACTCACCCAGACCCAACATAATACCAGATTTTGTGCGATTGGCACCATTATCTTTTAAGTACCTAAGCACTTCCAAACTTCGATCATATTTAGCTTGTATACGCACCTCTCTGGTCAAGCGTCTTACGGTTTCCATATTGTGGGATATGACTTCCGGATGAACTGATAGTATACGATCTAAATGGGGTTCAATTCCTTGAAAATCAGGAATCAAGGTTTCCAAAGTAGTGTCAGGGTTCATTCGGCGAACCGCTTTTACGGTTTCTGCCCAAATAATAGAGCCCATATCTTTTAAATCGTCCCTATCTACAGAGGTAAGAACGGCGTGCTTAATTTGCATAATTTTAATGGAACGCGCCACTTTTTCGGGTTCTGCCCAATCAACGCTCTCTGGTCGTCCTGTCTTGACACCACAAAAACCACAGGATCTTGTGCAAATATTGCCCAAGATCATGAAGGTCGCAGTACCCTCACCCCAACATTCACCCATATTTGGACAACTACCAGAGGTGCAAATGGTATGTAAATCATATTTATCTACCAAACCCCTTAATTGGGTGTATTTTTTACCAGTTGGCAATTTAACCCTTAACCATTTTGGCTTGCCTTTTTTAGGCGGTATTACATGTCCGGTAGCTTGGATACCCATAACAACTTTTTAGTTTACAAATATACGAAAAGGTGTGTTAGACAATGTTGGTTGGTTCTAGTTGTTCTTGATGATTTCGGCCAACAACTTTTTGGCTCGTAACAATTTAACTTTGATGTTATTAACCGGTTCGTTGAGTTCATTTGCGATGGCGGCATAGCTCATCTCATTGAAGTATCTGAGATTGATGACTTGTTGATAAGAAGGTTTTAGTTTTTTTATGTTTGCCAGTAAGGATGCCAAATTTTGCTCAATAATGAGGTTGTCTTCAGCCGATGGGGTGGCATCAAGAATTTGTTGAACTTCCTTTGATTTTCTGGATTCTACTTCACTCAATATATTACGCTTGCGTTTTCTAATGAGATCTACATGTAAGTTTTTGGAAATGGTAATTAACCACGTACTGAATTCATAAGCATCGTCGTACGTATTGATTTTGTCAAAAGCTTTAGAAAAGGTTTGAATCGTAATGTCTTCGGCGTCATTCTCATTTTTGGTCCGCACCAGTTGAAAACCATACACATCATTCCAAAACTTATCCAATAAGGTGCTGAATGCAATTTGTTGGCCAGATTTGGCCCTTGCAATAATGTCTGTAAGATTATCTTCAGATTTGCTCAAAAACGGGAATTGTATATTTCACCCTCAATTGTATAAAATTTAGGCGACGATATCTTTTTTGCAATCTTGCTCGTTGGGCATTTTGCCGCAATAGCCACATGCTTGACCATCTTGATTTAGGTATGGATTTTGACTGGCGCAAGTTCCAGCGAACTCACCATCTTTTTTAGACCAAATTTTTATGGCAATACCCGCAAATGCGAGCGCTAAAAGACCAATTGTCAATACGATTAACTTCATCATCAAATTTTTGTAAAAATACGAAAACTCTATTGAAGAATGCCACCTCCGCGGCTACATTGTGCGATTTTAATACTTGATATTGGCCACAATATTTTGAACGGTTGGCGTGGAGTTGCCACCTTGGGGTTCAATGGTAATGTAGCCTACCGCATCTTTATCGTAGGGTAGCGCAAAGAGTTTTTCTTTATCATCAAACTGCTTGATTACCCCTAGGTTGACCATTTTACCATTGACCTCTGCCCACATTTGAAAGCACTGATTTTCGGGTAATTGAGGTAAATTTCTCACATTTATATAAGACAATTTTTTAACTGGATTAATATAGGCGACTGCTTTAAGCTCCTTTGCTTTTTTATTGCCCATGACCGAGTATTTCTTGGTATTGGGATTGTTGAGTACGATGTATTGATTTCTTAAATCTTCTAACTGAACTTTCATGTCTTGTTCCAAATCTTTGATTTTATTGGTGACAATCGTGTTTTCTTGTTGAAGATTTTGATTTTGGTTGTAAAGGAAATAACTGGAACCAGCTAAAATAAAGGCTGTAATACTGGCTGCAATTGCATATTTAAAAAATTTACTTCTGCTTTTTCGCTCATTTTTAATCCTGGCCTGAATGGTGTTTTTTAGATAATCTGGAGCTTTAATGGCATGTAGTTTGGCGTACGCTTCCAAATTTTCTTGCAGCTCATCATAAGTTTTTCTGACCTCAGGGTGCATGGCAATATAACGCTCTACCTGGTTAGATTCTTCAATGGTTGTAGCCCCAAGAAGATATTTTTCCAACAAATCGGTATCCAAAAAAATTCTAATCTTGTCTTTCATGGTAATAAACTTAGCATCCAAATTAGCGCCAAACTGGCACCGTATATTTTACGCAACTCCCGCAATCCAATTTTAAGCCGTGATTTAATCGTTCCTAACGGAATGTCCAACTCTTCACTGGCTTCTTGTTGGGTCATGCCTTCAAAAAAGAGGGCATCGAGCACTATTTTGTATTTCAACTCAATTTTATCAAGGTGTTCCCTAACATCCATAAATTCGGGATGAATGCTGTTCACACCTAGATTATATACGTCTGAAACATCAATTTGGATTTCTTTATCAGATTTTATGCTCACACTTCTAACTTTGTCAATGGCTGTATTTCTGGTAATACGAAATAACCATGTGAATAACTTGGCTTTGGAGGCGTCGTATGAATCTGCCTTTTTCCAAATTTTCACAAAGCTTTCTTGAACAACGTCTTGGGCAAGATCTTCATCTTTGACCACTTTGTAGGCTACACCGTAGAGTGTATCGGCATAGTTGTCGTACAATAAAGAAATGGCCTTTTCATTTCTTTCTTGTAACAATTCAACAATATGTTTTTCAAGTAGCGTGCTCATTCTGTGTTCTTTTGGAAAGATTCTTATTCAAAAAAATCCAAATCCAATTTTTGCTCGTAATTAGAATAACGCTAAAGTATAAAATTGATTATACAGATGCGGTTTTTTGAAATGTATCCCTCTAAGGGCAACTTTCATTAAATTTTTGGTTAGTTTGGTTTGGTATAACCCCAGTAGCATTCTTTGTTGCTGGGGTTATTTAATAATGTTTACTTCGGGCTCGATTTTAATTTTATACTTGGCCTTAACCTCCGATTGTATTTTCTCCGCCAGTTCCAATATTTCACTTCCTTTGGCATTGCCGTAATTTACAAGAACCAGTGCCTGTTTTTCATGCACACCGGCATCACCAAAGCGTTTACCTTTAAAGCCGCATTGCTCGATTAACCAACCGGCAGGTATTTTAAATGTATCATCTTCCATTTCATAATAAGGAGCATTTGGATGTTTTTTATGAAATGTTTCAAACTTGTTTTTTGAAACTACTGGGTTTTTAAAAAAACTTCCACAATTACCCAATTCTTTGGGGTCCGGCAATTTGCTCCTTCGTATGGCAATAACAGCCTCAGATATATTATTAATGGTCGGATGAACAATGTCATTGTCCTTTAGCCAAGTCTCTATGGTACCATAATGTGTTAATAGTCGATGGTTTTTTTTGGTAAGTCGAAGTTTTACAGAGGTAATTATGTATTTGCCTTTTGCTTCATTTTTAAAAATTGAATCACGGTAGCCAAATTGGCAATCTGCTTTGGAAAATTCTACTAGTTCTAAAGTTTCAATGTGCATGGCTTCGCAACTCACAAACACATCTTTGAGTTCAACTCCGTAAGCACCTATGTTTTGTATGGGCGCAGTGCCCGTATTGCCTGGTATGAGCGATAAATTTTCTAGTCCGCCCCATCCTTGCTTTAGAGCCCAAAGCACCAAATCATGCCAGTTTTCGCCTGCCATTATTTTTAAGACTACCTGATTTTCGTCTTCTTCTGCGATGGATATTCCTTTTAAGTTTATATGCATGACCAGAGCATCTATGTCATTGATCAAAAGCATATTACTGCCCCCACTTATAATAAATCGTTTTGGGTATGCCGATAATTGCAGTACTTTTTGAAGTTGTAGAAGGCCCGTTATTTCAATAAAAAACCGAGCCTTTACATCAATGGCAAAGGTATTCAGTTTTTTGAGCGAAAAATTTTCTTGAATGTTCACTTTTTAAGATATTGGTGCAAACCTTCTTTTAAAATATGCACAGCTTTTATCAATTGTTTTTTCTCTAAAACATATGCGATTCGAATTTGATTGGTACCAATACCCGGTGTGGCATAAAAGCCTCCAGCAGGAGCCACCATCACAGTTTCATTTTCGATGGCAAAATGCTCTAAGAGCCATTGTGCAAAGTCATCTGAATCTTTAATGGGTAATTCGGCTACGCAGTAAAATGCCCCACTTGGCCTAGCGATTTTGACACCTTCAATTTTTTCAAGTTCTTCCACTAAAACATTGCGTCTTGAGACGTATTCTTTGATAACATCATCAAAATACTTTTGAGGGGTCTCCAAGGCTGCCTCGCTTGCAATTTGGGCCAATGTGGGTGGTGAAAGGCGAGCCTGGGCAAACTTCATGGCAGTCTGGATCACATCTTTGTTTTTGGTGACAATACAACCAATTCTAGCGCCACACATGCTATATCTTTTGGAAACGGAGTCGATAACAATGGCATTGGCCTCAATACCGTTCTCACTGAGAATGGAATGGTGCTTTTTATTGTCATAGGCAAATTCACGATAAACTTCATCTGCTACTAAAAATAAATCGTGTTTTTTTACCAATGCTACAAGCTGCTTAATTTCATCGTGATTATAGAGGTACCCTGTAGGATTTCCAGGATTGCAAATTAATATGGCTTTGGTTTTGGGACCAATGCACTTTTCAAATTCAGAAATTGGGGGAAGTGAAAAATTAGATTCAATTGACGATACAATAGGAACTACTGAAACCCCATTTGCGGTGGCAAAACCGTTGTAATTGGCATAAAAAGGTTCAGGTATTATAATTTCATCACCTTCATCAAGTATGGTCCCCATAGTGAACGATAATGCTTCAGAACCACCAGTGGTTACGATAATATCGTTGGCCGAAACATGAATATTGTGTTTTGAATAATAGGCGGCCAATTTTTCACGGTAGGCATCCGACCCCTCTGTTCTTGAGTATTCCAAAACTTCCATATCAATGTTTCGTACGGCATCAAGGGCAATTTTTGGAGTTTTAATATCGGGTTGGCCAATATTTAAATGAATTACCTTGATCCCACGTTTTTTCGCCGCTTCGGCATAAGGCACCAATTTTCTAATAGGCGAAGCGGGCATCTTTAGCCCTTTGGTTGATAGTTGTGGCATCGGTTCACGTATTTTCAACAAAAATGGCGAAACCTACTATGCAAAACAATAAATAACCTTATTATTTGAGGTGTTTTAGTTATGTTAAAAACAAAAGCACATGTATAATTTTTAGTATCTTTAAAAGAGGCAACCTTTTCATTTTGAATAAATTGGAAATTAAAAAGCACTTTTTTGTACTATTCCTTATATCAATTTCTTTCATAGGATTTGGTCAGAATTTCCATATCCCATCCAATAAAAAATTTGAAAAGATAAAATTTGAATTGGTCAATAATTTGATGGTAGTTCCCATTGAATTGAACGGTGCCAAACTTTCATTCATTCTGGATACTGGGGTAAGCAGCCCCATTTTGTTCAATTTATCGGACCAAGATTCGGTACAAATCAACAATGTATCAGAAATTACACTCAAAGGGCTGGGAGAAGGTGAACCTATGAAAGCCTTAAGATCAAAGCACAATACCTTAAAATTAGGGAATGCGGTTAGTTATAACCAGTCATTATATGTTGTTTTGGACAAGGATATCAACTTTTCCACTACGCTGGGCATACCGGTTCATGGGATAATTGGTTATGATATTTTCAACAGTTTTGTCGTTGAAGTTAATTATGCCAACCAAGTGATAAAACTGTTCGATGAGAAAAAATATAAATACAAAAATACCAAAAAACAAGAATCATTGCCATTGACGCTGGTCAATAAAAAGGCCTTTGTAGATGGGGCTATTACCCTGGAAGATGGGGTTGAGACGCCGGTTAAGTTATTGTTGGATACAGGTAGCAGTGATGCCCTTTGGCTGTTTCATAATCCTGAAATTGGTTTGGATATACCTGATGCGCATTATGAAGATTTTTTAGGCAAAGGGTTGAACGGCAATATATTTGGTAAACGCACAAAATTAAGTGGTTTACGGCTGGGCACTTTTCAATTGAACGAAGCTAAGGCCGCTTTTCCATACAAAGAGTCATTTGGTGCCATTAAAGATTTAGGAGACCGCAATGGAAGTGTGGGTGGGGAGGTCCTTAAACGATTTAATATAGTCTTTGATTACCCAAATGGAAAAATAGCCATCTCAAAAAATGGAAAATTCAATGATCCCTTTCAATATAATTTGGCGGGAATTGAGCTCCAGCACAATGGCCTGCGCTATATTGCACAGCGCATAGCCGATGTCAATGGCATGGTAACCGGTGATGAGAAGTCTTTTGGTAATGTTCAAATATTGATGGAAAATAGAACCCGATTAAGTTTGGTGCCAGAAATTGTGGTCTCGGGTATTCGTGCCGGCAGTCCTGCGGCCGAAGCAGGTTTACAAGAAGGTGATGTTGTTTTGGCAGTAAACGGCAAACGAATACATGATTATAAGCTACAAGAAATCCTTCAAATGTTGAACCATAAAAAAGGTAAGCGCGTTAGAGTGCTCATTGAACGCTATAATAAAGACTTGATGTTTACTTTTGTACTTAAAGACCTTTTTGAAAAGGGCATAAAAAAGCCCTGACATGGCCAGGGCTCGTTTATCACAATGTGTTTTTTTTTATTTAGCTCCTTCTGCTTTGACCGTCCCCTTAATTTTTAAAACTTTGGTTGGGGTTTCGGCATTAGAAGTTACTGTAATAGCCTTTCTAATTGGGCCTACGCGCTTGGTGTCATATTTTACTTGAATTTCACCAGTTTCGCCAGGTAAAATAGGGTCTTCCGGTTTTTTGGGAATGGTACATCCACAGCTAGATTTAACATCACTGATTACCAAAGGCACTTCACCGGTATTGGTGAATTCGAATACACGAACGCCATCACTTCCTTTTTCAATTTCACCATAATCAATGGTTTCGCTCTTAAATTCAATTTTTGCGGTCTTGTCTTGTGCTTTTACGCTAAAGGCCAAAAGACCTACAAATAATAAAAGTACTGCTCTTTTCATTTTTTTTGTTTTGAGTAATTCAAAAATAGGCGATTTCAACCTACCTCCAAAATTCTTTTGTTATGTAATAACGTTACTTATTTTTGTTTCGTATTTATTTTATTGGCGTACCACTTGAGAATAGCTTAATTTTAACATTCGGCCAAAGTCCTATTGGCGCCAATCATCTTGACATTTGCAAAAACTGTACCGTAAAATGGAGATTCCATCTAAATATGAGCCCAAAAGGGCCGAAGAACACTGGTATAACTACTGGTTAGAGCATGATTTTTTTAGTTCAAAACCCGACGATCGTGAGCCTTATACCATTGTAATACCCCCACCAAATGTGACCGGAGTACTTCATATGGGGCATATGCTCAATAATACCCTACAAGATGTACTAATAAGAAAAGCAAGACTTGAAGGCAAAAACGCCTGTTGGGTGCCAGGTATGGACCACGCCTCAATTGCTACCGAGGCTAAGGTAGTGGCTAAGTTAAAGGAAAAGGGTATAGCGAAGTCAGATTTAAGTAGAGAAGAATTTCTTAGTCATGCTTGGGATTGGACCAATGAATATGGCGGTGTAATCTTGCAACAATTGAAAAAATTGGGATGCTCATGTGATTGGAACAGAACAAAATTTACAATGGATGACGATATGTCAGCCTCTGTCATTAAAGTTTTCGTCGATTTATTTGATAAAGGACTGATTTATAGAGGATACCGTATGGTGAATTGGGATCCTGAAGCGAAGACCACACTTTCTGACGAAGAGGTAAATTATGAAGAAAGACAAGGGCTTTTATATTATATTTCATACAAAATAGAAGACTCTGAAGAAACGCTGACCATTGCTACTACTCGCCCCGAGACCATTTTGGGTGATACAGCCATTTGTATAAATCCCAATGATGAGCGCTACGGTCATCTAAAGGGCAAAAAGGCCATTGTGCCCATTTGTAACAGGGTCATTCCCATTATTGAAGACGAATACGTTGATGTTGAATTTGGTACAGGATGTTTAAAAGTAACCCCCGCACATGATGAAAATGACAAAAATCTTGGTGACAAACATGGCCTCGAAATAATTGACATATTCAATGATGACGCAAGTCTTAATTCATATGGCCTTTATTATGAGGGTAAAGACCGTTTTGAAGTGCGCAAGTCAATTGCCAAAGAACTCAAAGAAAAGGGTCATTTGGTCAAAATGGAAGATTACGTAAATAAAGTCGGCACATCTGAGCGGACCAAGGCGGTGATTGAACCCAGACTTTCGGATCAATGGTTCCTGAAAATGGAAGATTTGGCAAAACCCGCCATTGATGCGGTTTTGAAGACTGGTGAGGTAAAACTATTTCCCAAAAAATTTGAAAATACCTATCGTCATTGGATGGAAAATATAAGGGATTGGAATATTTCCAGACAACTTTGGTGGGGTCAACAAATACCTGCCTACTATTTTGGTGATGGCGAGAATGACTTTGTTGTGGCCGAAACGCCAGAAAAAGCATTGGAAAAAGCCAAAACAAAAGCGGGTAATCCTAATTTAAGTTTGACCGATTTAAAACAAGATGGTGATGTGCTTGATACTTGGTTTTCTTCATGGCTTTGGCCCATAAGTGTTTTTGGAGGCATACTTGAGCCAGAAAATGAAGAAATCAACTATTATTATCCCACCAATGATTTAGTCACCGGTCCCGATATATTGTTTTTTTGGGTTGCTAGAATGATTATTGCAGGCTATGAATTTAGAAACGAGCGCCCTTATGAGAATGTCTATTTAACTGGTTTGGTACGTGATAAACAAAGGCGTAAAATGTCAAAGCAATTGGGCAATTCACCCGATGCGCTGCAATTGATACAACAGTTTGGCGCAGATGGGGTACGCGTGGGCCTGTTGTTAAGTTCTGCTGCGGGCAATGATTTGATGTTTGATGAGGCACTTTGCCAACAAGGTAAAAATTTCGCCAATAAAATTTGGAATGCCTTTAGGTTGATAAAAGGATGGGAAGAAGCGGATATTGAACAGCCAAACGCAGCCAAACTGGGCATTGATTGGTATACCGCTAAATTTCACCAAACTTTGGCCGAAATTGAAGATCATTTTAGCAAATATCGAATATCCGATGCGCTTATGGCCATTTATAAATTGGTTTGGGACGATTTTTGTTCTTGGTTGCTTGAAATTGTAAAACCGGCATATCAACAGCCTATAGATAAAAGTACCCTTACCGCGGTCATTCAATTATTTGAAAAGAACCTTAAATTACTTCACCCGTTTATGCCGTTTTTAAGTGAAGAGGTATGGCAGCACATTGCCGAGCGTACCCCTAAAGAAGCCCTTTGTATTGCTGATTGGCCTAAACCAGAACCTGTGGATGCCAAGTTAATATCAGAATTTGAGTTTGCCGCTGAAGTAATTTCAGGGATTCGCACTATTAGAAAAGAAAAGAACATTCCCAATAAAGATGCTTTAGCACTTATGGAGCTTAATTCCGAAGGGACAAGCTCAAATCTAGATGCCATTATCATTAAATTGGGCAACATTTCGGGTATTGAAAGTGTAACCGAGTCAGTTGAGGCTGCTTTGAGTTTTAGAGTAAAGAGCAATGAATATTTTATTCCCATTGATGGGGCCATCGATGTTGCTGCTGAAATCAAAAAAATCAACGAAGAACTTACTTATACGAAAGGATTTTTAAATTCTGTTCAGAAAAAATTGGCCAACGAGCGTTTTGTCAACAATGCACCCCAGCAAGTCGTAGATATTGAACGTAAAAAAGCAGCAGATGCGGAGGCCAAAATTGAAACTTTGGAAAAAAGTCTGGCCAGTTTGGAATAATCAATCTTGAGAAAGCTTTAGGTTTTGTATTTTTAATCTGCTACAGATAAATATAAACCTAAATGAAAAAGCTCAAGAAAGAAGAAGTCAAACAAGAAGTGTTTGATTTATACGATGATTATGCCCATAATAAGTTACAACGTCGTGAATTTATAGAAAAACTGTCGCTCTATGCGGTTGGAGGGGTCACCGTGGCTTCTTTAATGAGTTTTTTAATGCCTAATTACAAGGATACGATGTTGGTTGATGTCAACGATCCCAAATTGGATTCGAATTATATCACATATAATTCACCCAAAGGCGGTGGTGAAATCAAAGGACTGCTTTCAAAACCCAAAACTTTTAAGGGAAAACTAGGTGGAATCGTGGTGGTCCATGAAAACCGAGGATTGAATCCTTATATAGAAGATACCGCCAGACAGGCAGCTTTGGCAGGTTTTATAACCTTGGCGCCAGACGCCTTGACACCACTCGGCGGATATCCTGGCAATGATGATGAGGGCAGGTCTATGCAGCGTCAACGCGATCGCAACGAAATGTTGGAAGATTTTATAGCCGCCTATGAATATCTTAAGGGTCATAAAGATTGCAATGGTAAAATAGGAGTTGTTGGTTTTTGTTTTGGTGGATGGATATCAAACATGATGGCTGTAAAATTGCCCGACTTGGCAGCTGCGGTGCCATTTTATGGAGGCCAGCCCAAAGAAGATATCGACAAAATAAATGCCCCGTTAATGCTACAATTTGCTGGTCTTGATACCCGCGTAAATGAAGGATGGCCTGCATATGAAGAGGCTTTAAAGGCCAATGATAAAACCTATGAGGCCTTTGAATACCCTAATGTGAATCACGGATTTCATAATACGACCACACCAAGATATGATAAAGAAGCCGCCGAATTAGCGTGGTTCCGTACCATTATGTTTTTCAAACGTCATTTGTAACGTGCAATTACCAATAAATTCAAATTTATGAGCAAGTTGGACCGAAGGAAGTTTTTGAAAAAGTCATCGTTGACAACGGCTGCTATGGCAACATGGTCACTAGTGCCAGAATATTTGCGTGCAAACTCGTCAAGGCCCTCAAATTCTCAATATATGGGAGATTTTGCCGCACCCAAAATTGAAAATGTGCGGGCAGCATTTATTGGAGTAGGTGCAAGAGGTGGCGATCACCTAAAATTTTTGGCATCTCTTCCCAGAACAGAGGTTGTTGGCATATGCGATGTTTACGAAGATTTGGTGAAGGAGAAGGTGACATGGGTCAGAGAAGTATCAGATGAGAGTCGACATACAAATATTGCATTATACTTTGGTGATGAAAACCAATGGATGAAGATGTTGAAAGAACTAAGGCCCGATGTGGTCTTCATTGCCACCAACTGGAGCAATCATGCACCAATGGCAATAGAGGCCATTAATCAAGGGGCCCATGCATTTGTTGAGGTACCCATAGCAACTACCGTACAAGAAATGTGGCACATTGTTGATGCCAGCGAGCGTACCCAAAAGCATTGCATGATGCTCGAGAACGTAAACTATAGCCGAGATGAGCTTATGTTCTTGAATATGTGTCGACAAGGCCTTATAGGTGACATTCTGCATGGTGAGGCTGCGTATATACACGAACTGCGCTGGCAAATGGAAGAACAAAAACGAGGTACGGGGTCTTGGCGCACCTATCATTATGCCAATAGAAATGGCAATTTATATCCAACCCATGGCCTTGGCCCAGTAGCGCAATATATGAGTCTTGGTAGGGGTGAAGATACTTTTGGTAGTTTGGTGTCCTTTTCATCACCGGCCATGGGGAGAAAGCACTATGCCGAAAATAATTATCCGCAAGAGCACCAATGGAACCAATTGGAATATAAAGGGGGAGATTTAAACACATCAATTATCAAAACAAACTTGGGCAGAACCATTTTGGTACAGTGGGATGAAACAAGTCCGCGGCCTTACTCACGCTTAAATTTGATACAAGGTACCAAGGGTGCCTTAGCAGGTTTTCCTACCAGAGTGGCCCTGGAGGGCGGTATAGAAGGGATAACAGAAAACCATCACTCATGGGCGCAAGGAGAGCAGTTGGAGAAACTTTATGCTAAATATGACCATCCACTGTACAAGCGATTAAATGAGACGGCCAAAGGCAGTGGTCATGGCGGTATGGATGGTATCATGGTATACCGTATTGTGGAATGCTTGCAAAAAGGGCTTCCTCTTGATCAAAATGTATACGAGGGCTGCTTTTGGAGTGCTGTGGCACCCTTAAGTGAGCGCTCTGTGGCAACTGGAGGCCAACCACAACCTTTTCCAGATTTTACCCGTGGCAATTGGAAGAACACGCGTCCGCTTGCCATAATTGACTAGCCGAAAGCTCACCATGTTATTTGATGCTTCTTTTTATCTTTGAATTATGGAAACGTACGCCAATGCATTACTATATGCCATTCCCTTCTTTGTAGGTTTGGTGCTCATAGAGATACTGTATGGTCATTTTGTCAAGAATCAAAAGCATACAGTAATGGATACCGTAAGCAGTATGAGCTCTGGTTTGACCAACGTGGTCAAAGATTCTTTAGGGTTGGTTTTGATTATCGTGAGTTACCCGTTTTTATTGGAGCATTTGGCAATTACCGAAATCAAGGCCAGTTGGGCAGTTTGGGTTATTGCTTTTATTGTCATTGATTTCGCGGGCTATTGGAACCATAGATTAAGCCATCATGTCAATATATTTTGGAACCAGCATGTCATTCATCATAGTAGTGAAGAATTTAATTTGGCATGTGCCCTACGGCAGTCCATATCAAATTTGGTTGGCTATTTTTCACTTTTACTCATACCGGCCGCCATATTGGGTGTTCCCAACGAGGTAATCGCAATTTTGGCCCCCATACATCTTTTTGCACAGTTTTGGTACCACACACAACATATTGGTAAAATGGGATGGTTGGAATATATTATCGTTACCCCATCTCAGCATCGGGTACATCATGCCATAAACCCACAGTATATCGACAAAAATCTTGGTCAAATCTTTTGTGTTTGGGATCGCATGTTCGGTACTTTTCAAGAAGAGTTGGACGAGGTGCCCCCACAATATGGTGTGTTGAAACCTGCTGCCACATGGAACCCCATTCTAATAAATTTTCAACATGTATGGCGGCTTATTTTGGATGCTTGGCGTACAAAAAATTGGAACGATAAATTGAGAATATGGTTTATGCCAACAGGGTGGAGACCGTCTGATGTAAAAGACAAATACCCTATACCCGTTATTGAAGATGTTTATCATTTTGAAAAATACCGTCCACAATCGTCCAAGCTATTAAAAGTTTATGCAGTATTTCAATTATTGGTCCACACCGCAATGATGCTTTTTATGTTTTACAATTACTCAGAAATTGGCTTTAACGGATTACTCTTGTTCGGAGCATTTATTTTTACGGGTATATTTGGATATTCAAGTTTAATGGACCGCAGAAGATATGCTTTTTGGGTAGAGTTACTAAGGGGTGTTCTCGGGCTTTTACTAATAAATCTGACCAATGATTGGTTTGGCTTGAGCTCATATTGGCCATTGGGTATTTGGGTGGTCACTTTTTATCATTTGGTCACCATTTTGGGAGGTTATTATTTTTCTTTTATCGAAAAACCTGATGCCAAAAAACAAATGGCCCTTTAATTTTTTCGAATTTCTTTGTTGACCAAGTCTATATAATTTTGCATTGCCTCGTTTCTAGAAATATTTTGGGCTTGTATTAATGCATTGGCTTTAAAGGCATTTATCAATGGGGTTTTACTGCCGGGGTTGTTGTAATTTTTATTGGCAATTTTGAAGTAGGCATATAATTTTAGTAGAAGGTCTGCGGGCAGTGGCGAAGTATAGTTGCTTACATAAGCTACTGCTTCTTCAAATTTTTTATGTAATGCCGTATCATTCATTGTTATCAATATATATGGCAATGCAGGTTTTTGCTCCTGTAACTTTCTGATTTAATGCTACACATATTTTAGTTTCCAAAGGTAAAAAAAGATCTACCCTAGATCCAAATTTGATGAACCCTGCATCTTGTCCCTGAACTACCTGTTCGCCCTCTTCAGCATAATTTACTATTCGTCTGGCCATGGCTCCAGCAATTTGGCGGTACAAAATTTCACCAAATTTAGGGGTGTGCACTACAACGGTTGTCCGTTCATTGTCTGTGCTAGATTTAGGGTGCCATGCCACTAAATATTTGCCCGGGTGATACTTTGAATAAGTTATTGTTCCACTCACAGGATATCTTGTAACATGAACATTGATAGGAGACATAAATATGGAAATCTGCTTTCTTTTATCTTTAAAGTATTCTGTTTCTTCAACTTCTTCGATTGCCACAACTTTTCCATCCACGGGTGCAATTATATGGTCAAAATTGGGTGTCAAATTTCTTCTAGGATTCCTAAAAAATTGTAGGATCAATATTAAAACGATGATTGCTGCAATTTGCAATAAAAGCCCTAGCCATTCAATTGAAATAAAATAGTGGGCGCCCAAAACACTGGCCACCACCAAAAAAAACGTAAGTATTACAATAGTTTGGCCTTCTTTATGAAACATATGAAAATATATTAAGTGTCAAATAGGCAAAAGGTGCCGCGTAAATTAAACTATCAAGTCGATCAAGCATGCCCCCATGCCCAGGTAATATGGCACCGCTGTCTTTAACGCCTGCCACGCGTTTGAATTTAGACTCCAATAAATCGCCCAAACTTCCCGAAATTACTATAACTGCTGCCAATATCATCCATTCAACCGTTGATAATCTAGTCTCATAATGAGCCATGATATAAGCCGCTAACAATGCAAAAATAAGACCTCCCAGAGTACCTTCAATGGTTTTTTTTGGAGAAATTGCTTCATATAATTTTGTACGCCCCAATGTTTTGCCTACTAAATAGGCGAATGAGTCGTTGACCCAAATCAAAATAAAAATGCCCATTATGAGTATTTTGGCAAAATCATTTTCATTATATGGAATCATGGTCAAAAAAATACAGCCTCCGCCTATATAGAATAGGGCAATAATGTATTTCTGTAGATTTGATAACCGCCACTCTCTTTTGGTAAATAAGTATGGTAAAAGGGCCAAGTTAACCGTTATGGTTAACAATAAAAGTATATTGATGGGGGTTTTGTCTTGAATTAAATAGATAAATGCCCACCATAAGGCCAAGTAAGCAATAAAAATATAATAGCCCTTTATATGCACCAGTCTCTTGAATTCATACAAACAGGCAAGACCAAAGACCATGAAAAGAAAGTCAAAAGCATCGGAACTTAAAAGCACGGCCGATAGTAAAAGTATTACGTAAACTATACCGGTCAAAGCCCGTCTTAAAAATTCTCTCATTGCGCTAGTAGTCTTCTAGCAGTAAAAGATATACATTTTTTGAGGCACTGCCGTATGAAAGAAAATCATTTTTGTTTTCGGGGGTCAATTGAAAGTGTTTTAGGGTCGTAATATTATCAGGAATATTCTTTTTATACTTGGTCTTGATAATTTTCAACGCCTCGCTTATAGTATCTACCAATTGACTGGTGGTACCCAGAACTATCATGTTCGTGGGTAATTCGGTCAACTTTTTTTCTTTTATCTGATTGGAACAAACTAAAATAGATCCATTATGGGCCACTAAATGCTCACAGGTTGTAAAGAAAATATTGCTCTCATTTCGGTTTTCGGTAAAAACGATGTTCTCTTCTGTAAAGCGTTCGTTGAGTCTTTTGTCCAAAGAATAGAAAAGTTGATTTTGCCAATCATTTTCCGAGATAATATCCGAAAGTGCCTTTAACACTTCTGAAAAATCTTCGCAGTAGATAAACTTGCCTCCGTTTTTTTTAAAATAAATAGTGAACTTTTCGTCAATCGGTATTTTCAAATCTGGCATATGCTCACCCCTCGTCTCCGCAGTTTCTTTGGAAACTTTTTTTCCTCCTCCAAAAAGTTTATCAAAAATGCCCATTGTTTATTCAGTTAACACTGAACCTGTAAATTTAGTTAGTGAGTATATATACTCTATTTGCTCTCCTCAGTTTCTGCTGATGGGTCGGCTTCTACAGCCACTTTTTTATCTTTTAAGATTTTTTCTTCTTTTTCAAAGGGTCTTTTGCCAAATATTTTTTCCAAGTCATCTTTAAATATAACTTCTTTTTCAAGCAATCGGTTGGCAAGTTCGGTCAATTTATCCTTATTTTTTTCTAGAAGTGCAATCGCCCTTTGGTATTGCTCTTCAATCATTTTTGAAATTTCAAGGTCAATTTTTTGTGCGGTTTCCTCACTATAGGGCTTTGTGAATCCATACTCATTTTGACCTGAGGAATCATAATAGGTAATGTTGCCCAGTTTATCATTTAATCCATAAATGGTAACCATGGCTCTTGCCTGTTTTGTAACTTTCTCTAGATCACTTAAGGCACCGGTCGATATTTTATTGAAGATTACCTTCTCTGCAGCTCGACCACCCATAGTAGCGCACATTTCGTCCAACATCTGGTCTGGACGAACAATTAAGCGCTCTTCTGGTAAATACCATGCGGCTCCCAATGATTGCCCTCTAGGCACGATGGTCACTTTTACCAATGGGGCTGCGTGCTCGAGCATCCAACTCACAGTGGCATGACCGGCCTCATGAAAGGCGATGGTTTCTTTTTCGCCTTGGGTAATGATTTTATTTTTCTTTTCCAATCCGCCTACAATACGATCGACGGCGTCAAGAAAATCTTGTTTGTTAACCGCTTTCTTCTCCTTACGGGCAGCTATCAGGGCAGCTTCATTGCAGACATTCGCTATATCGGCTCCAGAGAATCCTGGGGTTTGCTTCGCCAAAAAGTCCAAATCGAGCGTTTCCGCGGTTTTTATAGGTCTTAAATGGACTTCAAAAATTTCTTTTCTTTCTCTAATGTCGGGCAGGTCAACATAAATTTGTCGGTCAAAACGCCCCGCACGCATTAAAGCCTTATCGAGCACATCTGCACGGTTAGTCGCTGCAAGCACAATAACATTGGTGTTTGTGCCAAAACCATCCATTTCGGTCAATAACTGATTTAGGGTATTTTCGCGTTCATCGTTTGAACCTGTAAAATTGTTTTTCCCCCTGGCGCGGCCAATGGCATCTATTTCATCTATAAAAATTATGGCAGGCGATTTGTCTTTGGCTTGTTTGAACAAGTCTCTAACCCTTGAGGCGCCAACACCTACGAACATTTCTACAAAATCGGAACCTGAAAGTGAGAAAAAGGGTACTTTGGCCTCACCTGCTACCGCTTTTGCCAACAAGGTTTTGCCTGTTCCGGGAGGTCCTACCAATAGGGCCCCTTTAGGTATTTTTCCACCCAAAGAAGTGTATTTGTCAGGATTTTTTAAGAATTCAACAATTTCTTGAATTTCTTCTTTTGCACCTTCAAGGCCGGCCACATCTTTAAATGATGTTCGAGTATCTGTTTTTTCATCGAATAGTTTGGCCTTGGATTTTCCAATATTAAATATTTGGCCACCGGCTCCTCCACCAGCACCACCAGACATTCTGCGCATCAAATAAATCCAAATTCCAATTATGACAACAAAAGGTAAAAGAGAAAGCAACAGGTCGCCCAAAACGTTCGATTCTGTATCAAAATCTACAATGGTCTCTAAATTGTTGTCTTTTTTAATATTCTTGATTTCGTCTTCAAAATTTTGAAGATCACCATAATCAAGCACATATTGGGGCACTAGGCCCGAGGCCGGAATCAATGGTTTATTGGCCACATTTTTGTGCACATCCTTTGTCAATGCTTCATCGGTCAAAAAGACCTTTGCCTGTCGTGTATTGGTAATGATCAAAATTTCTTTGATATCACCATTTCTTAAAAATTCTTGAAGCTCGGACGTTGTCGTTTTTTCAGTACTTGAAAAAGTACTGCTTCCAAAAAACTGGAAACCTAAAATCAATGCTATAATGACCCCATAGATCCACCATGAACTGAATTTTGGTTTTTTCGGGGTGTTATTTGTGTTATTTTCTTTTGCCATTTTTTAATTGTTATAGCTGCTCGCCACCATAGTTACTTTGGCATCTCCCCAAAGACCTTCAATGTCGTAAAATTCTCGAATGTGTCGCTGAAAAACATGTACCACCACATTAACATAATCCATAAGTACCCATTCGGCATTGTCAGAACCTTCTACATGCCAGGGTTTGTCTTTTATGGCCCTACTGACCGTTTTTTGTATGGAAGATACTATTGCGTTGACGTGTGTGTTGGAGGTGCCATTGCAAATAATGAAGTAGTCGCAAACTGTATTTTCAATTTCCCTAAGGTCCAGAAGATTTATATCTACACCTTTCACTTCTTCAATTCCAGCTAATATCAAGGAAATCAATTCATCTGCGCTATCCTTTTTTTTCTGCATTCAAAAATTTTAATTTTTACAAAGTTATTAATTTATTGTTTTGCCCACTCCCGTTTTTAACATAACATTGAAGGTAGATTTAAACAACATTAATGGTAGTAATCAAACTTGATGCCACGGATTCCACAAACAGGTATTTAAAAAAAATGCTTGTTCATGGGCCGCTTGCCGATTTTACTGTGGTCACCTGCCGTCATCAAACAAATGGAAGGGGACAAATGGGCACCACCTGGATTGCTGAAAAGGATAAAAATTTGACCTTCAGTATTTTAAAAAAACTTACAAACTTTAACGTATCGTATCAATTTCAATTAAGTTGTTTGGTCTCTTTGGGCATTTATAAGATTTTATCAGCCTTGTCCATACCTAATTTAAGTTTAAAATGGCCTAACGACATTATGTCAGGAAATCAAAAAATATGTGGGATATTGATTGAAAACATCCTTAAAGGGGGCTTTATTCAAATGAGTATTATTGGCATTGGCCTTAATGTAAATCAAACGCAATTTGAAAACCTTGACAAGGTAGCTTCTCTTAAACAGCTTCAAGGAAAGGCATTTGACCTTGACAATTTATTAATGCAAATTGTACAACAGCTTGAGATTTCTTTGAAGAATTATAAACCTTCACAATGGGGTGAAATCAAACCGACCTACGAAAACCTATTGTTTAAAATTGGCCAACCCTGCACCTTTAAAGACAAAGAAGGCCACAATTTTATGGGCATCATCAAGGGCATTAACGACGCAGGCCAGTTATTGGTTGCCCTTGAAAATGATGAAATACAACTTTATGGTTATAAAGAAATTAAAATGCTTTATTGACCTATTTTGTCCATGTTGGAAGAAAGTGTGTCCATAAATTTAGAAATGGGACCTTTGATCATCATTGCCATCATGGCATTAAATTCACCTGAAAAACTTAAGGCTACTTCCGTTTTTTCTTTATCTAGAGGAACAATGTCAGCAGTTAGGGTGAAGGGCAGTTTATCACTGGCTGCGCCCAAAACTACTTTTTCATAAGGATGTTTTTCCTTAAGGCGCAAAATGATCTCTGGCATTCCGCTTAAGGCAAACTTAAAGGTGTCTTCATCAAGAACTTCAAATTTATCAATGTTTTCTGGCATCAAAGTCTCAAAGTTTTTGATGTTGATCAAAAATTCAAATACTTCTTCCGGTGATTTGTTAACTATTTTTTTGTCTGCTTCTAAGTGCATAAATTTTTATTTCCACTGCTGTGGATTATTTTTCCACTGCAATAAGGTTTGTAATTGCTCTTCTTTTATGTAATTGGTGTCAGCGGCTTGCTCAATCAAGTGCTGGTAATTGCTCAATGTGTGCAAGGCTACATTATTATCCTTAAAATTTTTGGTTGCAACTTCAAAGCCATAAGTGAATATGGCAATCATGCCTTTGACGTCTGCACCAGCCGCATTAAGGGCATTTACGGCATTTAAACTGCTCTTGCCTGTGCTTATCAAATCTTCAATGACAACAACGGTCTGGCCAGCTTCCAAATAGCCCTCTATTTGGTTTTGTCTGCCATGGGATTTTGGTTCGGGCCTTACATAAATAAAAGGCAAGCCCAAGGCTTCGGCAACTAAAATCCCTATACCTATGGCCCCTGTTGCAACGCCTGCTATTACATCTGGCTTGCCATATAGGCGATCAACCTGGTTTGAAATTTCTTGACGAACATAATTGCGTATGGTAGGATAAGAGAGTATTATTCGATTATCACAATAAATGGGAGACTTCCAACCGGAGGCCCAAGTAAAAGGATTTTCAGGATTCAACTTTATTGCATTAATTTGCAGCAATAGCTCAGCTGTTTTTTTGGCGCTGTTCTTGTCTAAAATCATTGCGCAAATGTATAAAGTTTTTGTTAATGAATCTTTGCTGATTCTAACAAATGAGAAGCCCAAAAATAATAGCGGAAATGTATTCCTTATGGAAGGCGATGCTATTAAATATGCTGTCACTTCATTGTTCAAGAAAAAACTTGACCTCGCCTATATTTATGACCCCAGTGAAAAAATCGTGGAAAAGTTCAGTACAAAAATCCCCTTGGTTTTGGCGGCAGGCGGACTGGTAAAGAATAAAGCGGGGGAGGTGCTTTTTATTTATCGGAACAATAAGTGGGATTTGCCAAAAGGTAAACTTGACAAGGGTGAATCCATTGAACAAGCTGCACTTCGCGAGGTGGAAGAAGAAACTGGGGTAACTGGCCTCGTAATTGACAAGTATTTAAAAACAACCTATCACGTTTTTAAAAGAAACGGGCATTACCGCTTAAAAAAGGTCTTTTGGTTTGGCATGCACACTAAATATAAAGGGGAATTGGTTGCTGAACAATCAGAGGGTATCACCAAGGTCAAATGGAAGGGCAAGAAGAAAATTGAAAAAGCCCTAAAGAATTCTTACAAAAATATTCAGTTGCTTTTTGAAGATTGATAATTTGAAAGTATGTTTTCGGTCTCGCTACCACGCATGATTCTAAATACAGGATATTGCATATGGGCCGATTCGTAATACTTAGATTGTTTAAAAAGCCAATCCAATTGTGCATACCAGTTCTGTTCAAATTGTGGCTCAGCCATTTTTTTTTGACTAAATTTTTGCCGTAATAGCGAATCATTTTCTAATAATTTTAGTGCCTCATCTTCAAATACATAAGGTGAAAACCCTTCTTTTTGTTGTAAAATGGGGTCAAAGAAGTTCCAATTGAAAAAAGAGTCAGTGGCAGTTGGTTCCAATGTTTCAAGCAAATATCTTATTCCCTTTTGATTGGTTGGAACTACCAAGTCGCCTTTTTCAAATTGCATCAATTTTGTAGAAACATTAACTAGAGTCCCGTAATGGGGATAATGCCCCTCATAAGGACGATTACTTGTATTATAATCAGAGATACGATAGGACTCAACCAAAAGGGTCGAGTCTTTGTCCAATAAATGAAATTGTATTTTGTTCTGTTCTAAATGCTCTTTAACTCTCCACCAGCCTTTTTTTATGATATAAGCAGCCGGAATCACTACGGTGTCTTTTGGATAATACTGATTTTTGTAGATTACTTCTTTTTCTATGGGGATGTTTTCGTCGTATTTAATTCGTTCGAAGCCGGTAACCTGACTGATCACTGTGTCGGCTTTAAAGCCCTTGAAATATATGGTCTTTGATTTTGTGGTATCTATTTGCCAGTTCAAATAATACTCTTTCATCGCGTTAATGTTGGTCAAAGCCCTATTACGTAGGTCTTTTATTTTTTTACGATCTCGTGCTGCAATATTGAGCATTGAAGACAGCACTTGATAAGTACCCAATACCCGTTGTTTATAAGGTTTGAGCATATGGGTTTCGACCATCATTCCCAGAGTGTTCCAAAGGGTTGTATAGCCTGTTGAATACCTGGGGTGGTCCAAAAATTGGTCAAATCCAGTTTCAGGAGGACGATTGAATACGTTCACGTAGGGGGTGATATCCCAATTGGCCTTCCCTAATTCTTCAGTTAAACCCGGCATCATCTCTTCATTAAGATAAGTGCCCAAAGAACCACCCAATTTATTGTGCTGGGTGAACAGATGGGTTAGAGTATATTGATAATTGGCACCATTGCTCACATGATTGTCAATAAACAAATCTGGTTGCGTCAAATGAAATATAGTACTAAAAGTTGAGGCGTTTTTGGTGTCACTTTTAATAAAATCCCTATTTAGATCGTAATTTTGAGCGTTGCCCCTAAAACCATATGCTTTTGGACCATTTTGATTGGCCCTGGTCCAAGAATTTCGATCGAGCATACCACCAACATTATAAACGGGTATGGTGACTACGACAATATTTTTTGGGCCTTTAAGAAAATTGGAGGCCAAATCTCTGAATAAAAGCATCGTGGCATCAATACCGTCACTCTCGCCCGGGTGAATGCCGTTGTTGATAAGTACAACAAGTTTGTCGGCGCCCAATTTTTGAAAATTGAAAATACCATCGGCATTGTAGGTAACTAAATGTAAAGGTTTGCCGCTATCTGTTTCACCAATGGTCTGAACATTGATCTCAGGAGTATTTTTGGCAAGTTTTAAGTAAAACTCAATAACTTCTTCATAGGTAGCTGTTTGTTGGCCATTTGAAGTTTCAAAAACAGTTTTAAAAACAGGTTGTGGCTTTTGCTCCTCTGTCTTACAAGATAAAAGGACTAAAAAAATGAAGAAGAAAAAATAGTTGCGCATCATTAATTTGGGAAAGGTTGTTTTTTGGTCGAACACTACTTTCAAAAATAAACAATTCAACACTTATGATGCTAAATCAATAGGTATTAGTTCTTCTATGTCAATTGAAAATATAGGTTTGTTTTTAAACGCCAACTCATGTATTGTTCTGGTCTGATATTTTTTCCATTTATTGACATCGGCAGGGTCAATGGATGAAGTAATGATGTTGATCTTTATTTTTTTGCGAACAGGTATTTTAATGAACTCTTCTAGAAATTCCCATCCATCCATGATTGGCATATTGATGTCCAAGAAAATGACATCGGGTATTTCATTATGCATTTTTATTCCCTTCAAAATGGAGTTCAAGGCTGTTTTGCCATTTTTAAATTCATATACATGCTCATATTCTACTACTTTTTCCAATAGCTTCTTCATGCCAAAAAGGGTTATGGCATCATCATCGATTATGTATATGGATTTAATTTTCGTCATTTAAGTGCACCCTAAATTTGGTTCCTTTGCCCACCTCACTTTCCGCAACTATGCTTCCGCCCATTGCCTCAATTTGATTTTTGGCAATATAAAGGCCTATACCCCTTGCATCTTTGTTGTTATGAAATGTTTTGTACATGCCAAACAGTTTAGAGCCATATTTGTTTAAATCTATTCCCAGCCCGTTGTCCGAAACTTCAAATACGGTTTCGCTACCATTTTTAGAGGCTTCAAGACTTATAACCGGGTTTCGATCTGGATGACGGTATTTGACGGCATTGTTTATTAAATTGAGTAAAATACTTTCTATGTATGCCGGAACAGCTTGTACTATTAAATTATTTGGAACCCTTTTATTGATGATTGCCTTGTTTTTTTGAAGAAAGGCTGCCAAATTTTGTTCCACCTTTAAAATTTGATTGTTCAGATCAACATCTTTTTTCTCAATGTTCACATTGGTACTAATATCTACCACTTCATTTAAATTCTCAAGGGTTTCCAACAAGTTGTCCGATGCATGTAGTAACATATCTAGAATACGTTTCCTTTCACTTTCATCCTCTTCTTGAACTAAAAAGTCAAGCAACATTGAAAAGTTCGCAGAGTGTGAACGAAGGTTATGGGAAACAATATGGGCGAAATTGACCAATTTTTTATTTTGAATCGAGGAGATATTTATCAAATCTTGAAGTTGGGCCTCCTTTTGTTTGAGGTTGGATATATCTACACTAATACCTATTAACCCTTGTACTTCTCCCTGAATATTAAGCCATGGAATCTTAGAAGTCAAAAAAGAAGTTGATTTACCGTCTTTTTTGACGTTAGTGGTTTCTTTCCCCAATATGGGCTGCTTGGTTTTCATCACATGCAAATCTTCATCTCTTGAAATTTGGGCTATATTTTCGTCGTAAAGATCAAAATCGCTTTTACCCAATAGGGCTTCTGCACTTTTGTAGCCTAAATATTCGTATTCAGATTTATTGATGAGTACCTTTCTTGACTCTTTGTCCTTTACAAAAACATTGAGCGGAAGGTTATCTATTATGGCCTTTAAAAGTTGTTGGTTCTCTATTATGGCATTTTCAGCATCTACTTGTTCGGTGATATCTTGAAATGTGCCGATCAGGCGTGTCAATTTTTTGTTTTTGTAAATGGGCTTTCCAGCAGCCAACACCCATTTTTCTTCACCCTTTTGGGTTACGATTTCAAGTTTTTCGCAATATGGCTCCCCTTTATCAATGCAATTATGCACAAGCATACCGATCAAATTTCTGGAATGCCCCATTTTATAGAAGTCAATTGCACTATCTATATTGGGCGCATAATCTAATTCGACATCATGAATTTTTTTGGTCATATCTGACCATACAAGTTCATTGGTCACCACATTGAGTTCCCAAGTACCTACTTTAGATATCTCTGATTGCTGCCTTAAAAGGTCTTCCAGTTTTTCGTATAGAAGTTCATTGGTAACCCGTGGCGTAACGTCTTGAATATGAATTATGGCACCAATAATGTTTTCTCTTTCATCGTACCAAGGTACATTGTGCCATTCAAACCATTTTTCACCCTCATTTGGTAAAAAATAACTCTGAAGTCCCTTTTCTGTTTCTCCGTTGAAGCAATTTTTAAGACATTTTTTCCATTCTTTGGTGTCATCATTAAATAGACCGAATAGAACTTTGCCCAGTACTTCATGCTTATTGAGACTAAAAAACTCAAACCAAATATCTGAGGCTCCTATCAGCTCAAATTTTGTATTTATCAATGCCGTTGCATTGGGCAATTGTTTCAAAAGATAGTCGTGTGATATGGCCAGTGTGGTTTTCAAGGTGTCAATTAAGATTTGGTATGATTATGTGTATTTTCTTACAAAAATAGATGTATATAACAAAATAATTAAGAATTTGTTGTGTAGGCGTATAAAGTTGTGGTAGCCCAGATGTTTGGCAAAAAAAAGCCTAGAGCGGTATTTTGATGAAAATTGGAATTACTACTTCCGTTTACCCGAAAAGGTAACCGTAGCCGGCACAAGACCGCTAAAATCGCCACCATTGCGAATTACATCGCGGACAATGGAAGAGCTTATATATGATTTTCCCGAAGAGGTCAACAAGAAAACGGTCTCGATTTCTGACAATTTGCGGTTAGTATGTGCAATGGCCTTTTCAAATTCAAAATCACCTGGGTTTCGTAATCCCCTTAAAATGAAATTGGCGCTCATCTTTTTACAAAAATCCACCGTTAGACCCTCATATGTTGCTACTTTGATCTTTGGCTCATCTTTGAATGCTTCTTCAATAAATTTTCGGCGCTCCTCCAGAGTGAACATATACTTTTTATCGGTATTTATACCAATGGCAATAATGAGTTCATCAAACAAGGTGATGCCCCTTTGAATAATATCATAATGCCCTAAGGTAAGGGGGTCAAATGAGCCTGGAAAAATTGCGCGCCTCATACTAATGGTTCGGTTTTCTTAAAATTACGAATTATTATTCTTCAAGGCCTCTTCAATGGAGCTACCAAATAAATCTGCCAAAGAGATACCTGCGGCTTTGGCCTGTTTGGGCAAAATGCTTTCTTCGGTAAGACCTGGTGTCGTATTTAGTTCCAACATAAAGGGCTCATCATCTATAATTATAAATTCACTTCGACTAAAGCCTTTCATTTTCAATACCTTATATACTTTTTTAGCTATTTTGGCCACTTTTTTTTGCTGCTTGTCTGAAATTCTAGCTGGGGTTATTTCTTGCGATTTACCCTCATATTTGGCTTCATAATCAAAAAAATCGTTCTCACTTATAATTTCTGTCATGGGCAATACTTTGATCTCACCTTTATAGGTAATCACTCCTACAGATACTTCAATCCCATCTAAAAAAGATTCTATGATGATTTCATTGTCCTCCTCAAAAGCTTTTTTAATTGCCCCATGAAGATCTTCTTTCTGATATACTTTTGAGATACCATAACTACTGCCGGCCCTATTGGCTTTTACAAAACACGGGAGCCCAACTTTTTGCACAATTTCATCAGCGTTAATTTGATCACCTTCATTTAGAAAATAAGAGGTTGCGCATTTTATACCATAAGGACTTAGCGCACTGAGTAAATCGCGTTTATTGAACGTCAATGCCGCTTGATAATGGTCACATGATGTTTGCGGTAACTTCAACAGTTCAAAAAAGGCTTGCATGAGGCCATCTTCACCAGGAGTGCCGTGTATGGCGTTAAAAACACAATCAAATTTTATTTTTTCACCATGTAACATCAAACTAAAATCATCTTTTAAAATTGGGTGTTGTTGTCCCTTGTCATCTTTATGGTACCATGATTCTGAAGTAATTATAATACTATAAGTATTAAACTTTTGCGAATCCAAGTGTTGCGCTACAACAGCACCACTCTTGAGCGAAATATGGTATTCACTTGAATAGCCTCCCATAATGATGGCGATGTTTTTCTTCATGCGATTAATTAAGATGAAGCCAAAGTAAATAAAAAAGGGCTGTTTTTCTATATTTGCCTTCACAACGATTTTCCATGAAGCAATTTTTAAATTTTTTAGGCAGCAAGACTTTTTTTCTGCAATTGGCCTTGGCCCTCATTGTAGTGGTCTTATTGTGCTTTATGGTTTTACAGTGGTTAAAGAGTGCAACCAATCATAGCGAATTTGTTGAAGTGCCGGATTTTTCTAAAATGTCGGTAATGGATATGAGAAAAGCCGCCGAAGAAGCCGGACTTCGGTATGAGGTTTTGGACTCCACCAATTTTGACCCCAGTTATCCGCGTTTTTCAATATTGGAACAAGATCCCCCGCCTGGAACAAAGGTAAAGGATAATCGAAAAATTTATTTTACCGTAAATCCATCGGGTTATAAAAAGGTTAGCGTGCCCAATATTATACAAGTTACCCAACGCAACGCCACTTCAATGCTCAGGGCTGTGGGTCTTGATGTGCAAAGAGTCACTTACATTGATGAGTTGGGGAAGGATATGGTTTACCAAATAAAGTTTAAGGGTAAATATGTAAGTCCCGGCGACAAACTTCCAAAAACTTCCAAGATTGAGCTTATTTGCGGCAATGGCACCATACCCAAAAAGGCAATTATACAAGCAGAATCTAAAAACTAATGGACAACTTGGAAGAGGCTGACATGGCCCAAGATGAACTTTTTGAGCACCATAAGTTTGTGGCCTCAAAAGGACAGGAGCCATTAAGAGTCGATAAATTTCTAATGAACTTTATCGAAAATGCAACCCGAAACAAAATACAGCAAGCAGCCAAACAAGGTCATATTTGGGTAAATGGAAGTATTGTAAAGCAAAACTACAAAGTAAAGGCAGGTGATGAGGTTAAGGTGCTTTTTGAACATCCGCCATATGAATTTTTGCTGACTCCGGAAGACATTCCTCTTGATATCGTTTATGAAGATGATATTCTTTTGGTGGTCAACAAGCCAGCTGGTATGGTAGTGCATCCTGGGCATGGAAATTATTCGGGTACAATGATCAACGCACTTGTGCATCATTTTGAAAATTTGCCCAACAATAGTTCAAACAGACCGGGCTTGGTACATAGAATTGATAAAGACACCTCTGGCTTATTGGTGGTTGCCAAAACAGAAGCCGCCATGACACATTTGGCGAAGCAGTTTTTTGATAAAACCAGTGAACGGGAATATGTGGCATTGGTTTGGGGCAATGTGGAGCATGAAGCGGGAACTATTGAAGGTAACTTGGCCAGAAACCCGAAAAACAGATTGCAGATGATGGTTTTTCCTGAGGGCGAAATAGGTAAAGAAGCCATCACGCATTACGAAGTAATTGAGCGTTTGGGCTACGTGACATTGGTATCATGTAAACTGGAGACCGGCCGTACGCATCAAATTCGAGCGCACATGAAGTATATTGGGCATACCCTGTTCAACGACGAACGGTATGGAGGCAATCAGGTTTTAAAAGGCACTACGTTTACCAAATACAAGCAATTTGTTGATAATGCCTTTAAAATACTGCCCAGACAGGCCTTGCATGCCAAGATGTTAGGTTTTGTGCATCCTGTAAGTGGTAAAATGATGCGATTTGAAACACCGTTACCAGATGATATGGCACAGTGCATTGAAAAATGGCGAAATTATGCCAAACACTCGAGCTAAAAATAAGTTATCTCAATAGGTCCATTGAAAAGTACTTTTGGCTTGTTGGGCGTGATTCATATATTGGCTTTATTTTTATTTCAAATTGTGGTTTTATGAAAATTGTTATTTCTCCAGCTAAGTCGTTGGATTACCAATCTGAGCTCCCTACCTCAAAATATAGTATGCCCGAATTTTTGCCCCAAGCAGAAAGGCTCAACAAGGCATTGGCCAAAAAAAAACCAAGGGCATTGTCAAAATTGATGTCGATTTCAGATGATTTGGCTCAATTAAACTATGAGCGAAACCAACAATTTAAAACACCCTTTACTCCAGAAAATGCCAGGCCTGCTCTTTACGCCTTTAATGGCGATGTGTATCAAGGATTGGATGCGTATAACATACCTGAAGATAAAATAGACATCGTACAAGAAAAGCTTCGCATTTTATCAGGACTCTATGGCATTCTAAAGCCATTGGATTTAATTCAGCCATATCGTTTAGAGATGGGTACCCAGTTGAAGATTGGTAGAAACAAAAACCTTTATGAGTTTTGGAAAAAGCGGTTGACAGCCAAATTAAATTCAGAATTGGAAGAAGGTGAAATCTTCATTAATTTGGCGAGTAATGAATATTTTTCGGCGATTGATGTCAAAAGCCTGAAAGTTCCTGTAATTACCCCAATATTTAAAGCTTGGAAGAATGATTCACTTAAAGTTCTTAGTTTTTTTGCCAAAAAAGCGCGTGGTCATATGGTACGCTATATAATTGACAACAATGTGCAGACCCTTGATGATTTAAAAGCATTTAACTACGAAGACTACGAATTTAGCCAACAACACACAGTAAAAGAGCATCAGCCTGTATTCATACGATAGAATAATTTCTTGCTAAAAGCGTTCTTGATAAAAGTTCTTGAACCATGAAGAAATTTCTTGTAATTCTATCTGCCATTGGAATTTTAGTTGCTGCCTGCACCGATTTGGATGATGACCTTACTACGGCCAACATTAGATTAAAGAATAACGCTGGCATAAGCTTTAATCTAGTTGAGTTTATACCCGATAGTTTATTTTATGAGAACGTGCCCAGCGATGGCTTTTCAAATTATTTGGAGTTCGAGGAAGCTTTTGAAGCTATGCCTTTTACAATTGAAACAGACTCCATGACCTTTAATTACACGCCTGAAGAAACCGAAATGGAGGCATTGCCAATTGGTTTGTATACCTATGAAATTAATATCACAGATGAAGGTGAGGTACTAGTGAATTTTAAGATTGACTAAGTTATTTACTTTTTCCCACGCTTACCTTTTCTTCAACCGTGGTACGTTTTTTAATTTTTCTTTTACGCCTTGCGCCATATGATTTATTGGCTATTTTGCCACGTTTGGTTTTTATGTCTCCTTTTCCCATGATGTGTAGTTTTGTAACTCTTTAAAGTACAAAAAAAGCGAGAGCCCGCAAAACACGGGTTTGTGTTAAATTTGTAATCCATGTTTGTACATCAACATCCCTATGAGCCCTTTCTTTTTGACGGTGTCGAAAAGTTAATTGTGGGCACTTTGCCGCCACCACGTTTTACAACAGGTGACTTAAAAGAAGGCGATGTTGATTTTTGCTACGGTAGCCGTGATGGACAGCTTTGGCCCATTTTGGACCGCATTTTTGAATTGAACTTAACATTTGCCACAACGGAACGTGCGATTTTAGAACGAAAACAGTTTCTAAGGTCAGAAAAAATAGGCATTTGTGATATTGTTGAAAGTGCAGAAAGAGCAAAAATTGATGCTTCTGATTTAGGTATGCAAAATGTACAATTGCGTGATATGTTCTATTTTTTTAAGGCATATCCTACAGTGCATACTTTGCTCTTCACCGGAGGTAATAGCAAGAATGGACCCGAGTATTTTTTTAGAAGATATTTGAAAGAGAAAGGACTGTCCCTACAGGTCGTTTCTGACTCAGTGCCCAGGGTTAACAAATTTTTGATGTCGGCACAGACCGGAGAGCAAAAAGTAATCAAAACAGTCTCCTTGGTAGCGCCCTCAGGTGCCGCAAACAGGGCCATTGGTAGTTTAGAATCCTATAAAGCATTAAAAAGTAAAAACCCGGCATTCAACACGATTGATTTTAGGGTAATGCAATATCGGGCGTATTTTTAAAATGTTTTGGCTTAAGTGTTAGGTTTGTGTCTACAATCCGCTAAATTGTGATGTTGTTATAAAATGTGCTTTGGTTGCCTATTTATAACGATCTTTATTTTTTTAAGCATATTCTAAATCAATAAGTAATGGACAACATGCAGCAAGCCAAACGCTTGGAAGAATTCAAAAAATCGGTTACCAATAAATTCAATATATATAACAGTCTTTTTTTAAGCCTTCCCTACAGAAACATAGAGAATGTTGGTATGCTCGTTCCTATTTTATTGCATCAATGTGAAACAGGATTAAAGGAGGGTAAGAACCCGCAAGAAATATTAGAATTGTTCTTTAATAATTTTGCCAATATTACTGACGAGCGACAACGTATTGATTTCATGTTTCGAATCATTCAATATGTTGAACGTCAAGTAGTTCTTTATGACAGTGTAGAGGATTCTGCCTTTCCAAAGTTGCAAGAATATACCAATTCGCTCTCCATAAAAGATTATTTTGAATTGGTCAACCAAAACAAGAATTGGGACAAAATAGCCAAAAAATTGGCCTCTTTCAGCGCCCGTATCGTGTTGACCGCCCATCCTACCCAATTTTATACGCCTTCAGTGCTCGATATTATTGCGGAACTAAGAGCATTGATCAATGGAGATGAAGTAAACGATATAGATGTGACTTTGCAACAATTGGGCCTTACTTCGCTGGTCAACTCTAAAAAACCCACTCCTTTGGATGAGGCCAAGAATATCATTTATATTTTACGAAATACCTATTATGAGGCGATAGGTGAGCTTTTTCAGTATATAAAAAGCAATATTCATAACGAGTCCTTCGATAATTATAACATCATGAAATTGGGCTTTTGGCCTGGTGGTGATCGTGATGGCAATCCATTTGTCACAGCAGAGATCACCAAACAAGTAGCTGATGAGTTGCGTGTGACCCTAATGAAATGTTACTATAATGAACTCAAGGGCCTACGCAAGAAATTGACCTTCCAAAAATTACAACAACCTTTGAATGAGCTAAGTGCCCACTTGTATAAGTCTATGTTTGATTATAGCGTGGTCATTAGCTATGAAGATATAATTTCCAAATTAATTGAAATACGTGAATTATTGGTAGCACATTACCATAGCTTGTATTTGGAGCAATTGAATGTACTTATTGACCGTGTACATATCTTCAAAACCCATTTTGCAACACTCGACATACGACAAGATCATAGCAAGCATAAACTAGTGGTGCAGGCTGTACTTCAAAAACATGGGGTCATAAAAGAAAATTTAGAGGAACTCAGTGAAAAAAAGCTGATTCAGTGTTTATTGAAAGAGAACATTTCGATTAAATCAGGTGATTTTAAAGAGGATATCATTAAAGATACCATCAAAAATATTCAGCAACTGGGTGCAATTCAAAAAAACAATGGACAAGATGGTTGTAATCGTTATATCATCAGTAATTCGGAAGATATATTTTCTGTGCTCTTTGTGTTTGGATTGTTTAGATGGTGCGGTTGGAAATCTGACGAAATCACCTTTGATATTGTGCCTTTATTTGAGACCATGAAAGGGATGGAAGCTGCCGAACAAATTATGCAACAGCTATTTGATACCCCAATATATAGAGCTCATTTGGCGAGCAGGGATGATATACATACGATGATGCTTGGCTTTTCGGACGGTACCAAAGATGGAGGTTATTTAAAGGCCAATTGGTCTATTTTAAAGACAAAAGAAACTTTGAGCAAAGTCTGCAAAAAGAATGGTATTAAGGCCATTTTCTTTGATGGAAGGGGAGGACCACCTGCACGTGGTGGCGGTAAAACACATCGTTTTTATGCGGCGCAGACCAAAGACGTTGCCAATCACGAAATTCAATTGACCATTCAGGGCCAAACAATCACCAGTACGTATGGTACCAAAGAACAGTTTATCCATAATTCTGAACAATTGCTTACGGCGGGCTTGAGCAATAATTTGTTTGGTAAGGAGCATGTGATATCAGCTGCAGATCGTAAATTGATAGAAGAGCTTTCAGAGCACAGCTTTGAAAAATACGTACAGCTCAAAAACCACGAAAAATTTATCCCTTACTTGGAACATCGCAGTACCTTAAAATATTACAGCAACGCCAATATTGGTAGCCGTCCAGGCAAAAGGGGCAATAAAAAGCAATTGGAGCTTTCAGACCTGCGGGCCATTTCTTTTGTGGGTTCATGGAGTCAATTAAAACAAAATGTACCCGGTTATTTTGGTTTGGGCACTGCCATTGAACACTTTAAAAATAAGGGAAGGCTAAATGAAGTTAAAAGATTGTATAAAGAGGTGCCCTTTTTTAAGGCGCTGATGTTGAACAGTATGATGTCATTGGCCAAGACCAATTTTGACTTGACCAGCTATATGCGTGATGATGAAGAATTTGGCGAGTTTTGGCAGGTATTGCACGCGGAATACGAATTGTCAATGAAAATGCTATTACAAATTTCAGGTTTAAAAATACTCATGGAAGACGAGGCTGTATCTCGTGAATCGGTCAAAATACGTGAAAAAATTGTGTTGCCCTTATTGGTGATACAACAGAACGCACTGTACCATATTACCAAAAATTCAGCTTACAAAAACCTTTACGAAAAGATTGTGACAAGGTCCTTGTATGGTAATATCAATGCCAGTCGCAACTCGGCTTAAGATCAATAGGTAAGTTGTTTTGTCTCAAGTTCTCTTATGATTCTATCAACAGCATTATAAAAGCGTTTCTTGGGCATGGGCTTCATTAAAAAATCATGAATACCATAATCTTGAGCTGTTTTTTCGAACTTGGGCCAAGTGGAGTTGATAATGATGGATGCCTTTATTTCAATACTGTCAAGAAGTTCAAAAGCGTTCACATCTTCGAGCAATACGTCTAAGAATACAATATCAACTTTTTGATCATATAAGGCCTTGATTCCCTCATAAGGATTGGCGTATGAACCAACCAGTTCCAGTCTTGGGTGTGTTTTTACCAAGATTGAGGTTGCCAAACGCTGAATGGATGAATCATCGATAACAATAGTCTTGAATTTCATAAGTAGGTCGTTTTATGAAGACCAAAGTTAGGTTAACTACATACTTTGTAAGAAAATACGGGTCGTAAATAACTAAATTATCGTTAAACGCATCATTTTAGCCAATTAATTGAAAATCAGCGAATTGTTCATCGATGAAATCGGTATTTCAAGGAAAAAGCACTGTGGTCGTCTGTTAATGGAAAAATTCATTTTTGTAGGAATATTGGAAAAAATACGCGCCGTGGCATATCTATTACGCTTCATTTAAGGATAAGGTAACAAGCGATACTTTTTCTTTTTTTCCTTTTAGTTCTTGGGTACCCAATGTTTGAATCTTGAAAGT
>JABDND010000119.1 GCA_013001145.1 Croceitalea sp.
TTGGGCTTCAACAAACAGCGATTAATCCAATATTCTCTTTTTTGGGAGCTCAGCCCGAAGATTTACCCTTATTAAATTTAGCCGGACCGGTAACTGGTCTGATCATTCAGCCCATCATCGGTGCGATTTCAGACAAGACCTGGTCACCACGGTGGGGAAGAAGAAAACCATTTTTCTTAATTGGCGCTATCATAGGTAGTTTGTGTTTATTTGCCTTTCCTTTAAGTCCGGCGCTGTGGTTTGCCGTAGGGTTATTATGGATTTTAGATGTGGGCAACAATATGGCCATGGAACCCTATCGTGCCTTCGTAGGCGATAAATTGCCCGAAAAGCAATTGAGCTTGGGCTATCAAATGCAAAGTCTTTTCGTAGGTGCTGGTATCGTTTTGGCCAACGCTTCAATTTTTCTTTTTCAAGATTGGTTTGGCGGTGCAGAGACCGTTGTGGAATCGGCGGGTTCAATACCCAAATGGCTTTATTATTCCTTTTTCATCGGTGCGACCTTATCAGTCACTACCATATTATGGTCCGTTTTAAAGACCCCGGAAATCCCTCCTTCTGATGAGGAATATGAAGAAATTAAAAAGCACAACGCACTTGCATTCATTGAAAGGGTAAAAGTGCCCTTTATAGAAATTAAAGATGCTATTGTTGATATGCCCAAATTCATGTGGAAATTGTCCGCGGTGTACCTCTTTCAATGGTACGCACTATTCATCTACTGGCAATATATAGCCCCTCTCTTTAGGGAATCTATGGGCTTTGATAGTTCAGAAGCATTATCTCAAGCGGCAAAAATGAATACGACATACAATGTGGTAACCATAGTTGTGGCATTGGCGCTGGTACCCCTTACGCTTAAATATGGTGGCAAGAAAATATATGCGGCCAGTTTATTGGGTACGGGCGTGGCACTACTTTCCATACCCTTTATCACCGACCCGTTTATGGTTTTGGTTCCCATGGTATTGTTCGGAATAGGTTGGGCTGCGATGATGGGCATTCCCTATACCATGGTTTCTAAAATTGTACCTCAAGAACGCCGAGGGGTATATATGGGAATTCTGAACATGATGATTGTCATACCCATGGGTATTCAAACACTATCCTTTGGTGCCATTTTCAAAAACTTTTTAGGCGGTAGTGCGATTAACGCCATATTGTTTGGTGGTGTGTTTTTTGTGATAGCCGCTATTTTGGCTTTGCGGCTGAATATTCCTAAAACTGAAGCAAGTTTGTCTTAGTCCAAATATTGAATTACTGCTGATAATTACATAATCCAATAGCCAATAAAAAAGGAATTCTTGTAACGCAGTATTTTTCTGATCAATACCATTAAATTTACAATCTACAAAATGAAGGTATGAGCAAAGAAAAGCAAAGACAGGAAGCGCTGGATTACCACGAATTTCCCCATCCGGGAAAGATTAAGGTAGTCCCAACCAAACCATATGCCACTCAGCGCGATCTGGCATTGGCCTACTCTCCTGGCGTGGCAGAACCCTGTCTGGAAATTGAGAAGAACAAGCAAGAAGTATATCGTTATACGGCCAAGGGCAACGTCGTTGCGGTCATATCAAATGGTACCGCAGTGTTGGGTCTGGGCAACATAGGTCCAGAAGCATCAAAACCAGTTATGGAAGGTAAATGCCTATTGTTCAAAATATTCGCCGATATAGACGGAATCGATATTGAACTTGATACCGAAGACGTGGATAAATTTGTTGAAACGGTAAAGACTATCGCACCAACTTTTGGAGGCATCAATTTAGAGGATATCAAGGCTCCAGAGGCATTTGAAATTGAACGGCGGTTAAAAGAAGAATTGGATATTCCCGTAATGCATGACGACCAACATGGAACGGCCATAATTTCGGCCGCGGCATTATTAAATGCATTGGAACTGACCAAAAAGAAAATAGGTCAAGTCAAGATTGTGGTCAGTGGTGCTGGAGCAGCGGCCATATCATGTAGTCGATTGTACCAAGCTTTTGGTGCGAAAAGGCAGAATATGGTCATGTTGGATAGTAAAGGGGTAATTAGAAATGATAGGGATAACCTATCCTTGGAAAAAGCTGAATTTGCAACTTCACGCAAAATAGATACCCTTGAAGAGGCCATGGTCGATGCCGATGTATTTATAGGTCTTTCAATGGCCAACATCGTAAGCCCAAAAATGCTTAAATCAATGGCCAAAGACGCTATTGTATTTGCAATGGCCAATCCGAATCCTGAAATAGAATACGGAATCGCCCGTAAAACACGATCCGATATTATTATGGCCACCGGTAGGTCCGATCATCCGAATCAAGTGAACAATGTATTGGGCTTCCCCTTTATTTTTAGAGGGGCACTAGATGTTAGGGCCACAAAAATTAATGAAGAAATGAAAATGGCGGCCGTAAGGGCATTGGCCGATTTGACCAAAGAACCTGTGCCGGAACAGGTCAATATTACGTATGACACAACACGCTTGACTTTTGGTCGGGATTATATCATTCCAAAACCCTTTGATCCCAGGTTGATAGCAAAAATACCTCCCGCTGTAGCCAAGGCAGCTATGGAAAGTGGTGTGGCCAAGGCGCCAATACAGGATTGGGACAAATATGAAGAAGAATTGCTTTTGCGCTCAGGGAATGATGAAAAAGTGGTTCGCATGCTTCACAATCGTGCAAAAGTCAATCCTAAACGCATTGTATTCGCCGAGGCAGAATTGCTCGATGTTATAAAAGCGGCTCAAATTGTTCATGAAGAGGGCATAGCAGAACCCATTTTGTTGGGCGATAAAGCCACTATCAACAGGCTTAAGAAAAAACTGGAATTTGACGCCGAGGTCACCATCATTGATCCTAGGTCTGAGGACTCCAAAGAACTTAGAACTACTTATGCCAACAAGTTTTGGGAGTTAAGAAAACGAAAGGGCGAGACCCAATATAGTGCCCGAGTGAATATGGGCAAACGCAACTACTTTGGATCCATGATGTTGTTGGAGGGTGCTGCTGACGGAATGATTTCGGGCTATTCTCGATCTTATCCTAAGGTGCTAAAACCTGTTTTTGAGGTAATTGGAAGGGCCCACGGAGTGGGCAAAGCTTCAACAGTAAATATTATGATTACCGAAAGAGGACCGATATTTTTAGCGGATACCTCTATCAATATTGACCCATCGGCCGAAGAATTGGCCGAGATAGCCCTAATGACAGCCAATGTGGCGAGCACTTTTGGCTTTGATCCTGTTGTTGGCCTATTGTCATACGCCAATTTTGGCTCTTCAAATCACCGTAGCGCCCAAAAAGTAAGGGATGCCGTTGCCCTCTTGCACAAATATCATCCAGAATTGGTCGTGGATGGCGAAATACAGACCGATTTTGCATTGGACCAAGAATTGTGCAAGAACAACTTTCCATTTTCAAAATTGGGAGGTAGAAAAGTAAATGTCCTTATTTTTCCAAATCTTGATGCTGCCAACATCAACTACAAACTTATGAAGGGCTTAAACAATGCCAGTTCCATAGGGCCAATAATGGTCGGTCTGCGCAAATCGGTACATATTTTACAACTTGGCGCCAGCGTTGATGAGATGGTTAATATGGCCGCCGTGGCCGTTATTGATGCACAAGAACGTGAAAAAAGGAAAAAAGCCAAAATGGGTCTTGACCTAACCCAGAGTTAAATTGAAAACGCTAGCAATATGATCCATCACTTAAAAGGTAAATTGATTGAAAAAAATCCTACCCATGTCGTTTTGGAGTGCAATGGAGTGGGTTATTTTTTAAATATTTCGCTCAATACTTTTTCTAAGATCAAAGATGATGAAAATCTTCATCTTTTTACCCACCTTCAGGTTAAAGAAGATTCCCATACGCTGTTTGGATTTAAGGATAAAGCGGAACGCGAAATATTTAGGCTTTTACTATCTGTTTCCGGTATTGGCTCAAGTACGGCCAGAACCATGTTATCTTCTATGGAGCCCAATCAAATTAAAGAGGCCATTGCCAGCGGAGATGTGCCTAAAATTCAGGCAATCAAGGGTATTGGAGCTAAAACTGCTCAAAGGGTAATTTTAGACTTAAAAGACAAGATTCTTAAAGTCTATGATATGGACGAAGTTTCACTCCAATCAAACAATACAACAAAGGAAGAAGCGTTATCTGCTTTAGAGGTTCTTGGATTCGTAAGAAGACAGTCTGAAAAGGTTGTCGATCGGGTTCTTTCCCAAGATTCCTCCCTGAGCGTTGAGGACATTATTAAACAGGCGCTTAAAAATTTGTAACTAGTTTGAAAAGAGGGGCTAAATCATTTCTTAAATCTACTCGATTTAAGTATATAATCTTTTGTATTCTGCTGATGGGAACCATACTCTCCGTAGGTGCCCAAGATACAAATGAACAAGAGACAGATTCGGTCAAAACCGGCTTTGCCCTTGGCCAGCTTCTTTTGGAGAATCCAGAGAGCATTGTTTCCAAATATACCTACGATTCAAAAATAGACCGCTATGTCTACACAGAAAGCGTAGGAGATTTCAATGTCAACTATCCGCTTTTTTTGACTCCCGACCAATATTACGAACTGGTCCGGAAGGAAAGCATGAAGAGCTATTTCAAAGAAAAGATAGACGCTTTTTCAGGGAAAAAAGAAGGCAGTGAAGAGGCACGGAAGAATCTGCTGCCCAACTTTTATATTAACAATAATTTTTTTGAATCGGTATTTGGTGGCAACACCATTGAGGTTATTCCGCAAGGATCTGTGGCCATGGACCTAGGGGTTATCTGGCAAAAAAATGACAATCCAGCCCTATCACCCAGAAACAGAACCAACTTATCATTTGATTTTGACCAGCGCATTAGCTTAAGTATGTTGGGCAAAGTTGGAGAACGTTTGCAGGTAACGGCCAATTATGATACCGAAGCAACTTTTGACTTTCAGAATTTGGTGAAATTGGATTTCACACCCACCGAAGATGACATTTTAAGAAAGATTGAAGTTGGTAATGTCAACATGCCTTTGAACAGTTCATTGATAACAGGTGCCCAAAGTTTATTTGGGGTAAAAACCCAATTGCAGTTTGGTAAGACAACGGTAACGGCAGTTTTTTCTGAACAACGTTCACAGAATAATACCGTAGTGGCCCAAGGTGGCGGTACCCTAAACGAGTTCGCATTGACGGCCTTGGATTATGATGAGGACAAGCACTTTTTCTTAGCCCAATATTTTAGGGACAATTATGATGATGCCTTGTCCAACTATCCATTCATTCAAAGTCAAGTGCAAATAACAAGATTAGAGGTATGGGTCACCAATAGAAACCAACAGACGCTGAATGTAAGAAACATTGTCGCCATTCAAGATTTAGGTGAGGCCGAACTGGATCGTAACGGAAATGAAAATACCAGGATCGGTATACAAAATGGTGCCCCAGCAGGATTTTTTAATATTGCTGGCACAAATGTATTGCCTCAAAACAATGCTAACGACTATAATCCTGCCTTAATTGGCAATGGAGGGGCATTGACTTCAGAAATTCGTGATATTGCAACTGTTGATAACGGATTCAACATTCCTGGTTATACCGTAAATCAAGGCTTTGATTATGCGATACTGGAAAATGCACGCAAGTTGGAACGAGGTCGCGATTATCAATTTGATTCACAACTTGGCTATATTTCATTGAACCAGCGATTGAGCAATGATGAGGTATTGGGTGTCGCTTTTCAATATACATTTAATGGTGATGTATTTCAAGTAGGAGAGTTTGCCAATGGTGGCATTGATGCAACCAGCGTTTCCGGAGGCGCCAATCCCATCATCGAAAACAATACTCTAATCTTAAAATTGCTTAAAAGTAATATTACAAATATCAACGACCCCATTTGGGATATTATGATGAAGAACATATATGCAACAGGTGCGTTTCAATTAAGCCAAGAAGACTTTAAGCTAAATATCCTCTATTCCGATCCCACCCCTCGTAACTATATTACCCCCGTCGATGCCAATATTGGTTGGCCCCAAGGTTTGGAAGAACGTATTTTATTGAATGTTTTCAATCTAGATAGATTGAATATATACAATGATGTACAAGCTGGCGGTGATGGATTTTTTGATTATATACCGGGTATTACGGTAGATACCCAAACAGGCAGAATTATTTTTACAAAAGTGGAACCTTTTGGTAAATATTTATTTGATCAATTGGGTGGCGGAACATATAATGTTGAAAGTGATCAGGGCTATAATGTGAACCAACAGAAGTATGTATTTAGGAATATGTATGCCAAGACCAAGGCAGCATCATTACAAGACGCAGAAAAGAACCGATTTCAAATAAAGGGTCGCTACAAGTCGCAGGGTAACAATGGTATTCCAATTGGGGCGTTCAACGTACCTCGAGGATCGGTCAGGGTAACCGCTGGTGGCCGACAATTGCAAGAGGGCATTGATTACACGGTGAACTATCAAGCGGGTACCGTGCAACTCATTGACCCAAGTTTGGAAGCTTCCAATACTCCCATAAATATTTCGGTCGAGAATAATGCGGTTTTTGGGCAACAAACAAGACGTTTTACCGGTATCAATGTGGAGCATAAATTCAATGAAAATTTTGTGCTTGGCGGTACTCTTTTAAATCTAAATGAACGACCGCTCACCCAAAAATCCAATTTTGGTATTGAGCCCGTGAACAATACAATTTTTGGCCTTAACGGAAACTTTAGTACCGAAGTGCCCTTTTTAACAAGGTTGGCAAACAAACTACCGAACATAGACACCGATGTTCCTTCAAATGTTTCACTTAGGGGAGAAGTAGCTTTCTTAAAACCCAATTCTCCCAAAAATGCAGATTTTCAAGGCGAAACCACTACTTATCTCGACGATTTTGAAGGCGCACAAGCGTTGATTGATATACGGTCCTCGTTGGGTTGGACCCTAGCAAGTCCACCTGTGGAGTTTGCAGAAGGAAACGATGATTTAGAGGTAGGTTTTGAAAGGGCCAAAATGGCATGGTACACTATAGACCCTATTTTTTATACCAACCAACGCCCATCAGGAGTCACTGACAATGATATTTCATTGAATACCACACGAAGGGTGTTTATTGATGAAGTGTTTCCAACCGTTGATATTGCACAAGGACAAACGACCGTGCAAGGCACCTTGGATTTGGCTTATTATCCCAATCAAAAAGGGCCCTACAATGCCAGTGATAATTTTGTCGGAACACCTCAAAATAACTGGGCGGGGATTATGCGCTCCCTGAGCAGCACCAATTTTGAGCAGTCAAATGTTGAATTTGTTCAGTTTTGGGTGCTGGACCCATACATAGACGGTCAAACAACAGCGGCCAATACAGGAGAATTGGTTTTAAATCTTGGTAATATTTCAGAAGATATTTTAAAGGACGGCCGTAAGCAATATGAAAATGGCCTGCCAAGCACCACAAGTACAGAAACCCCAAGACCTACCATTTGGGGCCAAGTGCCCTCTACACAGGCATTGGTTTATGCCTTTGATGCCAGTGATGCCAATAGGGTACAACAAGACATTGGTTTTGACGGGTTGAGTGATGAAGCAGAGGCACAAATTTACAATGGTCCAGCAGAGGATCCCGCTATGGACAATTATGTTTACTACCTTAATCGCGAAGGGGGTATTTTGGAACGCTATTTTGATTTCAATAACCCTGAGGGTAATTCGCCAGTAACGGTTACCAATACCAATAGGGGGTCGACCACCTTACCCGATGTGGAAGATATTGACCGCGACCTGACTATGAATACCGTAAATAGCTATTACGAATATCGTATTCAAATAAAGCCGAACACCACAATCAACGATAAGTATGTGACCGACATTCGTGAAGGCCAAACGCCAACTTTGCCCAATGGAACCCAATTGAGCAGACGCTGGATTCAATACAAAATTCCTTTAAGTGATTTTACTGATGCCGTCGGCGGCATCAACGACTTTAGGTCCATTAGTTTTATGCGTATGTATATGACAGGCTTTACGGACGACGTGGTACTGCGAATGGCAACCTTAGATTTGGTCCGTGGTGATTGGCGTACTTATACCAACTCGTTACAGCCCAATGTAGACAACAATCCGGCTGATGATGGTACTGTAACCGACGTAAATACCGTAAATATTGAAGAGAACAGTAGCCGCACACCCATACCCTATGTATTGCCTCCTGGCGTAGTACGGGAACAACTAAACAATAACAACACAATTATTCGTCAAAACGAACAATCACTTTCGTTTGTAGTTGAAAATTTAGAATCACAAGATTCGAGGGGTGTCTTCAAAAACGTGAATATTGATGTACGCCAGTACAAGCGTATGAAAATGTTCATGCATGCCGAAAAAATAATTGATTCCGATTACTCAAATGATGATACCCCATTGGTAGGTTTTTTGAGGATTGGGACAGATTTTTCAGAGAATTTTTATCAATTGGAATTGCCATTACAATTAACTCCATTTGGCTCAGGTTCAGCAGAGGCCATATGGCCAGAGGTCAATGAAATGGACATTGTATTAAATGATCTGAACAAGGTGAAATCATTAGGTATTGCCGAACAGAGTTTAAATGAAATCAATTATTATGAAGTCATTGGCGGTGAGGTAATACCTGTAGATGAGTTTGCACCGCGTACTTTGGGCCAAATCAGAATAGGAATTAGGGGAAATCCATCACTGGGCAGTATTCGCAGTATGATGGTAGGAATAAAGAATATTGACAATATTGCGGCTAGGGGCGAGGTATGGTTTAATGAGCTTCGATTGGCCGGTCTTGACAATAATGGGGGCTGGGCCGCCATTGCTGCCTTAGACGCCAATATGGCAGATTTCGCCAATGTTTCGGCCACGGCCAGCACCAGTACTTCTGGGTTTGGTTCTATTGATCAAATGCCCAATGAGCGTGCCCGTGAAGATGCGGTTTCTTATGATGTAGTCACCAATTTAAATATGGGGCAGCTTTTGCCTAAGCGATGGGGTATTCAATTGCCCTTTAACTACGGTATTTCTGAAACCTTGATAACTCCTGAATTTGATCCGGTATATGACGATTTAAAACTTGAGGATCGTATAGCGGCAGCAGAAACTACAAGTGATGCAGAGGTAATCAAAGAGCAGGCCGAGGATTATACCAAAAGAAGAAGTATAAATTTAATCGGAGTGCGTAAAAATAGAGGAGAAGAGGGAGAGGCCAATTTTTATGACATTGAAAATTTTACCTTTAACTACTCTTACAATGAAACCAATCATCGCGATTTTGAAATAGCTGACCTGCGCGATCAAAAAGTGACTTCGGGCTTTGTGTACAATCATAATTTTAAACCCGCACCAGTTGCGCCCTTTGCCAAAAAGGACTCTCTTTTTACAGGTCGATATTGGCAGTGGTTGAAAGAATTGAATTTTAATATTTTGCCCACGAGCATTTCTTTGAACGCTAATTACAACCGTTCGTTCAACCAACAGCGGTTTCGAGATGTCTTGGAACCAGGGGTTGAAGCACTGGAACTTCCATTGTTGCAACAGCGAAATTACCTATTTAACTGGCAATATGCCTTGAATTATAGCCTTACAAAATCACTGCGTTTAAACTTGACTGCATCCAATAATAATATTGTTAGAAACTACTTTAATATTGATGAAGACGCTGATTCAGGTATAAACCAAGCACTGGACCTTTGGGACGGCTTCTTTGATATTGGCGAGCCCAACAGGCATTCACAACAAATGCAATTGAACTACGAATTACCTTTTGATAAATTTCCGTTCTTGAAATTTATTAGTGCCCAATATACCTATACCAGTAATTTTGATTGGCAGCGCGGCGGTGATGCGTTGAACGAAGTTGCCAGTGAGGCCCTAGGCCGTGATGAGTCTTTGAACACCGTTCAAAATGCCAATACGCACAATCTTACCGCCAATTTGACGATGCAAGGATTTTATGATTTCTTGGGCTTGAAAAAAAGAGATGGTAAAACGTTCGCCAATGACGCACCAGTAAGAAGAGACAAAGCAGGAAATACCGCTAGTGGTGAAGAGGGTAAAAAAACAAAAAAGAAAACAAGCAAAGGCTTTAATACCTTAATCGATGTCTTGACTATGGTCAAAAGGGTCAATATCAACTATAGTGAAAACAATGGTAAAGTTTTGCCGGGCTACACACAATCCATTGGCTTTATTGGTACCTCAAGACCTACTATAGGATTCGTTTTTGGAAGCCAGCGAGATGTGCGATTTGAAGCGGCCAGAAAGGGCTGGTTGACCCAATTTGACGGTTTTAATTCTCAGTTTCTGCAAAATAGCTCAAAACAGTTGAGCATAACCGCCACGGCTCAACCTACCCAAGAATTGACAATTGACTTGACAGCCGATAGACAAATTTCAAATAGTTTTCAAGAAAACTTTGAAGTGATACCAGATTTGAGTACCGGCGAATTAAGATACAATCAACTATTGGGCAATAATTTTGGCAACTTTAGTATATCGACCATGATGATCGGCACCGCCTTTAACAAAAGCGACGAATTTGACTCGGCCTCATTTGAAGAATTCAAGGCCAATAGACTTATCATTGCCAATAGAATAGTATCCGATCGTAATGCGAACGTAACAGGTGCTGATGCCGATGGATTTCCCCAAGGCTATGGCAAGACCAGTCAAGATGTTTTGCTTCCCGCATTTTTTGCGGCCTATACTGGGCAAGATGTGAACCGGGTAAATCTTGATGCTTTTCGTGAAATACCAATTCCCAATTGGAATATTAAATATACCGGTCTAATGAAAAACCGATGGTTTAAAAAGAAATTTAAGCGCTTTTCGGTACAGCATGGGTATAGGGCCGCCTATAGCATCAATTCATTCCAAACAAACTTGGAGCGCAATCAGTTGATAAAAGATGGGTTTGAACCGATCAATACGGAGACTGGTAACATATTAGCGGAAAATATCATCAATAATGTGGTCTTGACAGATGAATTTAATCCGTTGATGCGAATGGATTTTGAAATGAAAAACTCATTGAGCGTTCTGGCCCAAGTACGAACAGACCGCACCTTGTCATTGAGCTTTGACAATAATTTGATGACCGAGATCAATGGCAAAGAATATACCTTAGGTCTGGGCTACCGCTTTAAAGATGTAAAGTTTGTGACCAACATAGGTGGAGAAAAGACGCGTTTAAAAGGTGATTTAAATCTTAAGGCCGACCTTTCATTGCGCGATAATATTACCATTATCCGCAATTTGGACATTGACAACAATCAAATCACTTCCGGACAGGAGTTGTGGTCCATAAAGTTCACAGCAGATTATGCACTGAGCAAGAACCTGAATGCATTATTCTTTTATGACCATTCCTTTTCTCAATTCAAGGTATCTACCGCTTTCCCTCAAACTACGGTTAATGCGGGCTTTACCATTCGTTACAATTTTGGCAATTAAGAAATTGCCATATGTATTGGGTGTTGTGGAGTCAAGAAAAAACACATCAGCAAAGCTTGAAAACGAATTTTTATTCCATTACATTTGCTTCCATATCAAATTATGACAAATGAATTTACCAGCTGAACTAAAGTATACAAAAGACCATGAATGGATAAGAATTGATGGTGATATTGCCACAGTGGGCATCACAGATTTTGCCCAAGGTGAACTAGGTGACATTGTTTATGTGGAAGTTGAAACTGTTGATGAGACTTTGGATAGGGAAGAAGTATTTGGCACAGTGGAAGCGGTAAAAACAGTGTCAGATTTATTTTTGCCTCTTAGTGGCGAGATAATTGAGTTCAACGAGTCACTTGAAGATGAGCCCGAAAAAGTAAACTCCGACCCCTATGGTGAAGGTTGGATGATAAAAATAAAAATCAGCGATAAGGCGGAAATTGAAGAATTGATGGATCATGAAGCCTACAAAGAATTGATAGGTGCTTAAAAGGCATTTGTTCACAGTTTTATTTATAAGCTGGATGGTGTTCATTACACTACTCAGCTTATTTTCTTTTTCAGATGTAGATACAGAGGGTATCGAAATTCCGCATCTAGATAAAATCATTCACTTCGTTTTTTACGTATTTGTCGTTGTTTTGGGCAGCCTTTTTTTGAGGGAACGCACCAAAGGTGAAATTCAAAAAGCTAGAGCATTATTGGTAATGCTTTTATTTGCAGTGTTTTACGGCATGATTATTGAAGTATTTCAATGGCTGTTGCCCTATGAAAGAACAGCCGAATTTTGGGATGTTCTGGCCAATACTTGCGGTTCATTTGTGGGCGCTATGGGCTTGAACCGGTACTTTTCAGGGCCTAGGTCGTTAAAATGGAAAATTTAATTGCCTATTTATCGAATTAATAATTAAATTAGCAAATACTAAAATCGAAACAAATGGAACCAAAAAAGAATCCGAAAGCTGATGTGGGGCGTAATAGCGGCCTTTATTTTGTTATAGGTCTAGCCTTAGTCATGTTGATAGTTTGGAGGGGTCTCGAATGGAAAAAGTACGATAAGACCAATGATTATGACATTGCCTTAAACGTTGAAGACCAGTTGGACGAAGAAGTTCCTATGACCGAACAAATCAAAACACCACCACCACCACCGCCACCTGCAGCGCCAGAAGTGATTGAGGTAGTCGAAGATGAAGAAGAAGTTGAAGAGACCGTAATTGAATCTACCGAAACCAGTCAAGAGGAAGAGGTTATGGAGATTGAAGACGTTGAGGTCGAAGAGATAGAAGAAGATATTTCAGTTCCCTTTGCGGTGATTGAAGATGTACCTGTTTTTCCTGGATGTGAAGGAGCAAGTGATAAAAAACAATGTTTTCAAGATAAAATGCAACAACACATCCGTAAAAATTTCCGTTATCCTGAAATCGCCCAAGAAATGGGTGTTCAAGGTAGGGTGAATGTGATATTTGTTATCCAAAAAGATGGAAGTATTGGCAATATTAGAATGCGCGGACCGGACAAAAACTTAGAAGCTGAGGCTTTAAGAATTATTAATAAACTACCCAAAATGACACCTGGTAAACAAAGGGGTCGTGCGGTGAAAGTTCCATTTAGTATTCCAATTACTTTTAAGCTACAGTAGACTTAACTACATGATTATAGTAAAGACCCCGGCAATTTGTCGGGGTTTTTTAGTTATTGTACATTTTACGGTTCCGTAATCCCATCATAGTTATAAAAAGTTTTAATCATACCATTGCATCCTAAAATTAGTATAAAGCAATTTGTTTCGTTGCAAATACCGCCTTGTGGCTGTATCTTTGTCGGCCATTAGGTGCGGTTAATGAAATCTGTCATAGAAACACAACAAAATTTAACTTGGTCATTGGCAATTGCCGATTTTAAAGAGCTCACGAAAGTTCGGTTGGCGATTAGCGTGGTTTTTTCTTCAATAGCGGGTTACTTTTTAGGGGCTTACCAAATTGATGTGATTTCAATTCTGTTACTGGCTTTTGGCGGCTACTGTATGGTGGGCGCTTCCAATGCTTATAATCAGATTATAGAACGCGACCTTGATGCCTTAATGAGAAGAACCGCGCATAGACCTATTCCCGATGGCCGAATGAGTGTTGGTACGGCGCTAACTATTGCAGTGGTGATGACTTTGATGGGCATTGTTGCATTGTATCTTTTAAACCCTAAAACCGCCTTGTTTGGGGCCTTGTCCATTTTTTTATATACATCGGTATATACGCCATTAAAAACAATCACTCCTTTGTCGGTTTTTGTGGGTGCCATTCCAGGGGCAATTCCTTTTATGTTGGGTTGGGTGGCGGCCACCAATGAATTTGGTATTGAACCGGGAACTTTATTTATGATACAATTCTTTTGGCAATTTCCTCATTTTTGGGCACTGGGATGGATGTTGGATGAGGATTATAGAAAGGGAGGCTTCAAAATGCTACCAACAGGAAAAAAGGATAAAGGAACGGCCTTACAGATTATTTTATATACCATATGGATGCTGGTCATTTCAGTCATTCCTGTTTTTGGGGTTACAGGTAGATTGCACCTTTCACCGGTTGCGGCGGTCATTGTATTTATAATGGGTATGGGCATGTTGATTTTCGCATTTAAACTTTATGAAAAAAGGGATAACCAATCCGCAAGAAAATTAATGTTGGCCAGTGTTAGCTACATTACATTGATGCAGTTGGTTTATGTTATAGATAAATTTATTTGATACGATGGATTTAACGCAAGGAACGGCAAAAGAAAAAAACAACAGAGCTAAAAAAATGATGCTCTGGTTCGGTATAGTAAGCTTAATAATGGGGTTTGCAGGCTGGACAAGTGCCTATATCGTAAGTAGCAAACGTGAAGATTGGTTGGACAATATTCTATTGCCCAATGCATTTTACTTAAGTACCGCGATAATCATCTTCAGTAGCTTAACTTATATTTTGGCAAAAAAGGCGGTCAAGAACAACAAACAAGGTTTGGCTACTACATGGTTAATAACCACGCTCGCACTAGGTATTGCATTCATTGTGGTCCAATTTATTGGCTTTTCACAAATGCTGGAAAGTGGTTATTATTTCACAGGACCTACGAGTAATATAAAGATGTCTTATATTTTCTTGATTGCAGCAGTTCATATCGTGCATGTGGTTGCAGGTTTGCTGTCATTGATTGTAGTGCTTGTACAACAATTACGGAATAAATACACCGCCGAAAATATGTTAGGGCTTGAACTGGGTGCAACCTTTTGGCATTTCTTGGATATTCTATGGGTGTATCTGATTTTGTTCATGTATTTCGTAAAATAATTTTGATTAACTGTAGTTTTCTAATCAGTTTCACTTTTACAATACATCAAAAGATGTAAATTTGCTAAAGTTTTATTAAAACGATCTTTTTATGGATACAACGGTAGTAACCGAGAATGAAGAAAATGTATGGGGAGGTGGCAATAGACCACTAGGAGCCAGTTATGGTAAATTGATGATGTGGTTCTTCATAGTCTCTGATGCATTGACATTTTCGGGCTTTTTAGCTTCATATGGCTTTTCAAGGTTTAAGTTTATTGAAACCTGGCCAATTGCCGATGAGGTATTTACCCACGTTCCATTTTTTCATGGCAATTACCCCATGATCTATGTCGCCTTTATGACCTTTGTGTTGATCATGTCTTCGGTAACCATGGTGTTGGCTGTGGATGCCGGACATAAGATGATGCAGAAAAAGGTAGTTCTCTATATGTTTTTGACCATAATCGGTGGTGCTATATTCGTAGGGTCACAGGCTTGGGAATGGGCAACTTTCATCAAAGGGGATTATGGTGCGTTGGAAACCAAGGGAGGAAGAATATTACAGTTTGTACAAGCAGACTCTGGAGCTAGAGCAGCCATTACAGAGTTCGCGGCAGACTTACCGGAAGAACGTGTACAAAACACCCGAGATAAAGGGGTATGGTTCACAGACGAGGCTAGCTTAACAACCGTTTCCCTCAATGAAGTGGTTGAAGGATTTAAGGCCAATCCGAATATATTGATACGAACAGAAACGATCAATGAAGAAGGTGAGAAAACGCTATTAAATAGAGAAGAATCTTTGGCAAAACTTACTGATGCCGTAAGAGTGGTCGAAGGCGCCAACTTAATTAGAAATGAGTACGGTAGTCGCTTGTTTGCCGATTTCTTCTTTTTTATTACTGGATTTCACGGATTCCACGTTTTTTCAGGTGTGGTGATCAATGTTATTATTTTCTTCAACGTTATTTTGGGCACCTACCAACGTAGGGGTCACTATGAAATGGTTGAAAAAGTAGGTCTCTACTGGCACTTTGTAGATTTAGTTTGGGTATTTGTATTTACATTTTTCTATTTGGTATAAATTAATCGTTTTTTCGGCTTTTATAGCCGAAAAAAGAACAGCATAAAATATGGCACACGAACATAAATTGGAAATATTCAGGGGCTTGTTAAAGTTCAAGTCCAATACCCAAAAAATTTGGGGGGTATTGATTTTCTTGTCTATCGTCACGGCGATTGAAGTGGTCTTGGGTATCACCAAACCAGCTATTTTGGTAGAAAATTCATTTATTGATATGAAGTTGCTAAACTGGATATTTATTATCTTGACTTTGGTAAAAGCCTATTATATTGCTTGGGACTTTATGCACTTGCGTGATGAAAAGAGTTCATTACGAAGAGCTATTGTTTGGACACCAATATTTTTGGTTTCATATTTAGTATTCATTTTACTTTTTGAAGCGACCTATATTTACGAGGTGTTCAAAGAAGGCTTTTTGGCCTGGAACTTCTAAATAAATGTTATAATGATTAGAAAAAGACGGTTTATGACCGTCTTTTTTTATTTTTGCTAGCCTTAATGTTATGAAAAAGACCTTTGTTTTAATTGTGCTATTTATCTTCCCAATAGTGGCATATCTATTCTTTGCCTCTGGGGTCAATAACTTTGGCAAATTGCCGGTACTCACTGAGCAAGTCAACGAACTGGAAGATGTGGATGATAACTTGAGTCTCCAGAATAAAATTACCATATTGGGTTTCCTCGGTTCAGATGTAGAACAAAGAAAGGGTAATGCCTTTAACTTAAACCAAAAAATATATAAACGATTTCATGAGTTCAACGATTTTCAAATGGTAATGGTGGTACCCAAAGGAACGGAAAACAGTGTTATGGAGCTCAAATTTGAATTGGGAAATCTATCACCGGTAAATAAATGGAAATTCTTGTTTGCAGATTCTTCAGAAATCAAATCGTTATTCGCAAGCCTAAAGACCAACCTACAGTTAGATGAGAATTTAGGGACACCATATGTATTTATAATTGACAAGGATAGAAATCTAAGAGGTCGTGATGATGACATTGAAGATGGGGTTAAGTACGGTTTTGACACAACATCGGTTGCAGAACTAAATAATAAGATGGAAGATGATGTAAAGATTATTTTGGCTGAATATCGCCTGGCCTTAAAAAAGAACAATGCCAACAGGAGCAAATAAGAAACAAAAATACACTTATGTGTGGGTGTCGGCCATTATACTCATATTTGGCACCTTTGCCGTTTACGAAATTACAAAAAGACTAAAAGAGGGTACCGTAGTAGATAACGACCGTATGGCTGGTAATGCCACAGTAGCGCCCCTAACACACGTCATAGCAAATGGAAAAAAAAGAAGTGTACCTCCATTTTCATTTATTGATCAAGATAGTGTGTTGATAACCGATGAAGATTTATTGGGTAAGGTCTACGTAGTAGATTTTTTCTTCACCACTTGTCCCACCATCTGCCCCATTATGACCAAAAATTTAAAAGAGCTACAAAACACCTTCGGTAAAAATGATGATTTCGCACTGGCTTCGTTTACCATCAACCCACGATATGATACTCCCTCAAGACTAAAAACATATGCCAATTCGTATGGTGCCAATGAGAATTGGCATTTTTTAACCGGCGATCAAGACAAAATTTATCAATTGGCCCGAGAAGGTTTTTATATTCTTGCCAATGAAGTTGAAGATGCTCCCGGTGGTTTTGAACATTCGGGCATGTTCGCTTTGATTGATAAAAAGGGATATATACGTTCACGAATGGATCAAAACGGAAATCCATTGATATATTATCGAGGTACCATCACCGAAGCCCAAGGAGTTAATGAAGAAGGTGAGGCTCAACAAATAACAATGCTCAAAGAAGACATCAAAAAATTATTGAAAGAATAGTATGGAAGTTGTGACCAAAGAAGAGAAACGTATTAAAGTCGTTATTGCGGTACTGTCGATCGCCATACCATTGGTAGTGGCATTTCTTTTTAGTTATAAGATACCCAATGCAGAACCCCTTGGATTTTTACCACCAATATATGCGACCACTAATGGATTGACGGCCGTGTTGTTGATAACAGCTGTAATTGCCATTAAAAATGGGAAAAGACTGTTGCACCAACGATTGATGACGACCTGTATCTTGCTGTCGGTGGCATTTTTGGTTATGTACGTGGCTTACCATATGACTTCGGAGCCAACAGAATTTGGAGGTCAGGGTTGGGTCAAAATATTGTATTTCTTTATTTTGATTACGCATATTATACTTTCAATTGCAATAATACCATTGGTGCTTATCACCTATAGTAAAACCTACTTGCAAGATTTTGAATCGCATCGCCTTTGGGCCAAGTATACATTTCCTATATGGTTATATGTTGCGGTGACGGGGGTTGTCGTGTATTTGATGATATCGCCTTACTATGTTTACTAAAAGATATGCTGTTTGGTTTTTGCTGTTAGGGCTTTTATTGATCCCTCAGGTAACTGATGCCCAATGTGCCATGTGCAGGGCAGCACTTGAGAGTGAGGCCGATAACAGTACTGCCGAGGGTATCAATAATGGTATTGTTTATTTAATGGCCTTGCCCTATATTTTAATAGGTGGACTCTTTTATTTTGTCTACCGTAAAATGAAAAATTAGGGTTGCCCTAGTTTTTAACAAAAAAAACACTCTTTTGGTGTAACAAAAACCCCTTTCAATAGTCTTTTATCATAAGCTTTTCTAGAGCAGAGAACACTAAAATCAACCCAATGTTTGACATCGAAAGATGGCAAGAGATTTTTGACACTATTCGAAAGAACAAGTTGCGCACTTTTCTTACGGGCTTATCTGTGGCCTCGGGTATATTTATTTTAGTTATTTTACTTGGCTTTGGTCAGGGTATGCGAAATGGCATTGCTCAAGAATTTGAACAAGACGCAGCAACCAGTGTTTGGGTGTGGCCCGGTGTAACTTCTTTAGAATATAAAGGCCTCAACCCAGGTCGCCGTATTCAGTTATCGAATGATAATTATGAAAATTCGGGCAAGTTGTTCCGTGATGATATTGAATATAAATCGGCAAGAATATTTGTGCGCAGTGCCTCTGTGAATTATGGTAAAGAGTCCTTGGTTTATGGTATTCAGGGCGTTTCTTCACAATTCCAATTTATAGAGAATGCAAAGATGATCGAAGGGCGTTTTTTGAACCTTCAAGATGAGAGCCAAGTTTCCAAAGTGGCCATCATAGGCAATAAGATAAAAAAAGACGTTTTCAACAGCATTGATACACCTATAGGTGAATTCATCACCATATCGGGCATTCCGTTTAAGATTATTGGGGTTTATAAGGAATATGAAGACCGCGAAGAAGAACGAATTTACATCCCTATAACAACGGCACAGCGCGTTTTTAATGGTGGTGACAAGGTGAATAACCTATCCTATACCTTGCCGCCTGCAAAAAATTTTAATGAAGCTGTTGAACAGGCCGTTGCTTTTAAAGAAAATCTAAAAAGCTATTTGCAGCAGGCTCAGACTATTGCTCCCGAAGATACAAGTGCTTTGGAAGTTTGGAGTGCCATGGAAGAGGCAAAAAGATATTATAGCCTAACCAACAATATCAAACTATTTTTTTGGTTTGTTGGTATTTGTACAATAATTGCTGGAGTTGTGGGTGTGAGTAACATTATGCTCATTGTAGTTAGGGAACGTACACGTGAAATAGGTATTCGTAAGGCTATGGGTGCCAAGCCTTGGTCCATAGTGGGCATGATTTTACAAGAAGCGGTATTTGTAACCACTATTGCGGGTTTTACAGGTTTTATAGTAAGCATGGGCCTGTTGGAATTGATTGGTCCCAATGTTGAAATTGATTATGTGGTCAATCCATCAGTAGATTTTAGTGTGGCTATGACCATGGTACTGGTGCTGATATTGGCGGGAACCCTTGCAGGCTTTGTTCCTGCCTGGCGGGCCGCCAAAATACAGGTCATAGAAGCACTACGAGACGAATAGAAAAAATGTATGTTTAATAAAGATCGTTGGAAAGAAATTTTGGAAGTGCTCACCGGCAATGTGTGGCGTACCATTTTTACGGCCTTTGGGGTATTTTGGGGTATATATATACTCATAATTCTTTTGGCCGCTGGTAAAGGACTTGAAAACGGTATCAATCAAGACTTTGGTGATATTGCGACCAATACCATGTTCATGTGGACACGCAGAACAACGAAGGCCTACGAAGGGCTTCCCAATGGACGTAGATTTAACTTTAAAATTGAAGACGTACAAACTTTAAGGGATAATATTCCTCATCTAAGATATATATCACCTAGAAATCAATTGGGAGGGTTTGGTGGCAATAATAATGTAGTTCGTGGTTTACGGGTTGGAGCCTTTAATGTGTACGGTGATTATCCAGAGATAATCAACCAAGATCCAATGACTGTTACCCAAGGCCGTTTTGTCAATTACAATGATATCAATGAAAGGCGCAAAATTGCAATCATTGGTCAAGGGGTCAAAAACGACCTTTATGAAAAGGATGAAGAGGTTTTAGGAACCTACATTAAAATTCAAGGGGTTAACTTCATGGTTGTGGGCAC
>JABDND010000216.1 GCA_013001145.1 Croceitalea sp.
TGAGGAAAAAGGCACTTTGATCAAATGGAACCCTGCGGTGAAAAAAGCGAGTGACCGTGAGGGTTTATGGAAAGCCCTACTTGATGACAGGATTGATATTGTAGCTACCGATCATGCGCCGCATACCATAGATGAAAAAAGCAATAATTATTTTAACGCCCCTTCAGGTGGGCCATTGGTGCAACATGCCCTCTCAGCGATGTTGGAGTGCCACCAGCGTGGAGATATATCCTTGGAACGTATAGTTCGTAAAATGTGCCACAATCCCGCTCAATTATTTGATATTGAGGGTAGAGGGTACTTGCGGGAAGGTTATTTTGCAGATTTTGTAGAAGTTGACATGAAGAGTCAATGGCAAGTGAACAAAAGTAATATTCTGTACCACTGTGGTTGGTCGCCCTTTGAAGGAACTACTTTTAAAAATCAAGTTAAACGTACCTTTATTAATGGGCATTTGGCATATGATCAAGGTAAATTTTCGAAGGAACGCCACGCCCAAAGGCTTACTTTTAATAGGTAATTGTATGAGAAAAACGCTCTTTTTTTGCTTGCTGCTGTTAATAGGTTCATGTGCTGAAGAAGTAGTCAAGAAACCAGAGAATCTTATTCCTGAAGCCAAAATGACCAATATTCTTTATGATTTGGCTTTGCTGAATGCAACAAAAATTACCAATCCTTCGGTTTTAAAACAACATGACATTGAAAATATGCCTTATATTTTTGAAAAGTACGCTATTGACAGTGTTCAATTTGTTCAAAGCGATTTATATTATGCTTCTATTCCCTTGAAATACCAGAAAATCTATGAAACCATTGAAAATCGGTTGGAAATTGAAATCAAAGAAATTGACGAGGCCAGAAAAAGAAGTACAGATAGTATACAAAATGCCGCCAAGGCCAAAAAAGATAGTGTTACCGGCACATTGAAATTTACTCCCAAGAGTTCTCAACCAAATAAATAGCGCAACACTCAAGAATTACTTGCTCCAAATCTTCAAAGTTGTAGGTGGTCAATTGTTCTTTTATTTTACTGTTATCATAGAGCTGCTTTGTTCTCAAAATCTCGGCTGTTGTTTTTGAGAGTCGACGACGTTTGCCAGTTATTTTTGACCTTACCCAATCCAAACGCCACAGAATACCAAGCATGGCAATTGATAGTTCTTTTTTAGGCACTGGTTTTTTTAGACCTTTGGCAATAATTTGCGTAATTTTTTTAAAGCTAATATTTTGACTTACCAGAATATAGCGTTCATTTTTGATGGTAGAATCCATGAGATCAATCATTGCTTTGGCCACATCGTTCACGCCTACAAAACCTGTACCTTTAGGCAAATAATACTTTTGACCTTTGTAGACGGCATGAAAAAATAGCCCGCTGCCCGTTTTCCAGTAGCCAGGCCCTAAAATCACCCCCGGATTTACAATAATGGCGGGAACGCCTTCTTGGGTTCCCCGCCACACTTCCATTTCAGCATCGTATTTAGAATTCGCATAATCCGTATTGTTGCCTTCAATCCAGTCATTGTTTTCAGTTACCTTCGAACTATCCAAGCTTGGGCCAATTGCCGCAATAGAGCTTGTATAACACAACTTTTTAATCTTATGGGCAACACACAGGTTTACAATATTCGAGGTACCCTCCACATTGGTCTTCATCAATTTTTTGCGATCACGGGGGTCAAAAGATATAAAAGCCGCAGCATGATAAACCGCGGTAACGTCTTTGAAGGCTAAATTGAGAGAGGTAATATCAAGAATATCACCGGCAACCCATTCAATACGATTAAATAATTCAAGGTAATCTTCGGCATAGTATGTAAAAACTCTTTCGGTTTTCTTGGTTCTTTCCAGGTCTCTATAAATGGCCCTCACATTATGGCCAGATTTGACTAAGTGATATAGTAAATGTGCCCCAACCAATCCTGTACCCCCAGTAACTAAAATCATGGGGCTAAATTACATATTGTATAAATAGTTTTTTGAAAATAATATATTATTGGGGCAAGGATTTATTTCTGATGCCCAAAATGATAAACAACAGCTGTTAACCTCAGTGGGCCTTGAGGTTTTTTGAGCAGCGAAGTAGGGTTATTTGGGCAAGGACAAACAATGTTTACGAACAATATCGAACATAACGGTGTATTGTAAAGAGGTCCATATAACGAAAAGTACGAAGCATGGAAAAGTTTTCAAATTTAAAGTATTGCATTTCTAGCACTAAGTTTTGTGTCAAGATCCTATCTTTGCAGCAAGTTTTTTAAGCCTTACATATGTCAAAAAGTTTTGTAGCCGAATTGGAATGGAGAGGTATGTTGCACGATGCCATGCCAGGTACCGATGAACACTTGTTGGAGGGTATGCAAAGCGCATATGTTGGTATAGACCCAACGGCAGATTCATTGCATATTGGGCATTTGGTAAGTGTGATGATGTTGCGACATTTTCAACTGGCAGGCCATCGACCCATCGCTTTGGTGGGTGGTGCCACGGGCATGATCGGTGACCCTTCGGGTAAATCGGCCGAGCGCAACCTACTTGATGAGAAGACCTTAAGGTACAATCAAGAAGCCATCAAGACACAATTGTCTCGTTTTTTAGATTTTGATGGTAAAGAATCCAATGCCGCTTTGCTTGTGAATAATTACGATTGGATGAAAGATTTTTCATTTCTTGATTTTATTCGTGATGTGGGCAAGCATATTACTGTCAATTATATGATGGCCAAAGACTCGGTAAAAAAGCGATTGTCTTCAGATGCCAAAGACGGAATGTCATTTACAGAGTTTACCTATCAATTGGTTCAGGGCTATGATTTTTTGCATTTGTACAAAACGTACAACTGTACCCTTCAAATGGGTGGCAGTGACCAATGGGGCAATATTACCACCGGCACAGAACTTATAAGAAGGATAGGTGGGGGCAAAGGCTACGCTTTGACGTGCCCGTTGATCACCAAAGCCGATGGCTCCAAATTTGGTAAAACGGAAAGTGGCAATGTTTGGTTGGATGCCGAACGCACCTCGCCCTATCGTTTTTATCAATATTGGCTGAACACCTCTGATGAAGATGCCGAAAAATACATTAAGATATTTACCTTTTTGAGTAAAGAAGCCATTGAAGCATTGGTAAAGGTTCACAAAGAAGCACCCCATTTAAGAAGTTTACAAAAGAAATTGGCCGAAGAAATTACCATTGCCGTGCATTCTAAAGAAGAATTGGACAATGCCATGCAAGCCAGCGATATATTGTTTGGAAAATCAACTTCACAAGATTTGAAGAAATTGGACAATAAAACATTTTTAGATGTATTTGATGGGGTACCACAGGCCGTAATAGAACGTAGTGAGCTTACTGATGGGTTGGATATGATCGGCGCACTTTCTGCAAAAACAGGGTTTTTGGGCTCTAATGGAGAGGCAAGACGCGAATTGAAACAAAACTCAATATCGGTCAACAAAGAAAAGGTCAAGGAAGACTATATGATAAGTAAAGATGACCTTATTAACGGGCAATATGTATTGCTTCAGCGGGGTAAAAAAAATTACTTTGTGCTGGTGGTCAAATAGTGTTAAAGGGCCATAAGATTGCAACCGCGAATATCTGAATGGTCAAAACGACCGAGTACCTCAAAACTGCCGTCGGTATATACTTTGCCGAGATCTTGTGTCGCTATAAAGGCGCATGAATAAACATTGGCCAAATCAATGACATTGATGCCGCCGGTTTTTCCGAATTCTTGGCGTGATAAAGGATCTTCTGTATCTCGAGTGCTTACCCTCATCCAGGGCGGACATTCAAAAATACCCTCTCCTTGCGAATAGGCTTGTGATAAAAGTTCTGTCATGCCATATTCAGAATGAATTGTTTTGGTGCCAAAAGCTTTCTTTAACAGCTGGTGCAATTCGTTTCGGATAAGCTCTTTTCGTCTCCCTTTCATTCCGCCCGTTTCCATAACAATAGTGTGCCATAAGCTGAGGTCAAAACTCTCGATAAAATCCAATAGGGCAAAAGACACTCCTATTAAAAGGGTCTTTTGCCCACGTTTTTCTTGTTGCTCAATTTTGCTTTTTAAGGCAACAAGGTTGTCAAGATAGAAACCACTATC
>JABDND010000006.1 GCA_013001145.1 Croceitalea sp.
GTTTTAATTGGAAAGTCAATGGGAATCCAACATTCCAAATTCGAGGCGGTTCTGGATTGTTCACTGGCCGTTTTCCATTTGTATGGTTGGGTAATCAGGTTCAAGGAACGGATTTCTTCTTTTATCAAGTTGTAGATCAAGATTTTCAATGGCCACAAGTATGGAGAACCAACGTAGGTGTTGATAAGAAATTTGAGAATGGCATTATATTGACCGCCGACTTCTCCTATACCAAAGGTGTAAACGCCGCTCATCTGCAAAATTGGGGCTTGGGTGCTCCTTCTCAAACCCTTAACGGGCCAGATAACCGTGCTGTGTATGCCAATGATGATAAATCACAATTGTTTGGCGGGCCAACAAGCGCTTTCGTATTCACAAATTCAGATGAAGGGAGAATCATAAACGGGACCTTAAAACTGCAAAAAACATTTGATGATGGTTTATATACCCAATTGGCATATAGTTATTTAGACGCCAAAGAAGTGAATTCCATCGATGCCGAAATTACTGGTGATGCATTTGCAGGAAATGCCGTGGTAGGCAGTGCCAATCGCGATGTGTTGTCCAATTCAAGATATGGTGATAAGCATAGAATTATAGGGGTATTATCAAAAGCTTTTAAAACAGGTACGACCATTTCATCTTTTTTCGAATATGCACAAAGTGGCCGTTATAACTATATCTATGGTGGCGATATCAATAATGATGGATCTAGCATCAATGATCTATTATATATACCTACAGCCAGCGAATTGGGGCAAATGACCTTTAGTGGTGCTGGCCAAGCGGAAGCCTTTGAAGCTTTCATTCAGCAAGACGACTATTTAAGCGACCGTCGGGGCCAATATGCCGAACGTTATGGAGCTTTAGCACCGTGGAGAGGCCGTTGGGACGTTAAGGTCTTGCAAGACATTAAAGTGAGCGAGGATAACCGATTTCAGTTGAGTTTGGATGTTTTGAACATTGGAAACTTGTTCAATTCAAATTGGGGGGTGGTTGAAAGACAAGACTTTGACCAACTGCTGGGTGTGAGCGTAGATGCCTCGAACAATCCAACCTATACTTTTGATCCCAATAGAACCAATACATTCTCAGCCGACACTAGATTGTTGTCAAGATGGCAAGCACAGGTTGGGGTAAGATATATTTTTAACTAAGTTCCATAATAACATATCAAAAAGGCTGTGCGAACGCACGGCCTTTTTTATTTTTGCTAAATGAAGTATGCACGCTTAAGCAAAGAACAACTTGAAGAGTTGCAACCAGAGTTTATCAATTTCTTGGCTACACAATCCATCACCGAAACCGAGTGGATGGATATTAAGGTAAATAAGCCTGAGGTGGCCGAAGCAGAAATAGATGTTTTTAGTGACCTGATCTGGGAAGGCGTACTCTCAAAAGTACAGTACTTGGAAAATATCTCAGAACTACACATGCATCTTTTTCATTTGACCGATAAAGAAATGAAATTGATTTCGGTCAAAGTGCTCAATCCAGAAATTGACTTACGCACAAAAGTGGGCTTTGGCTGGTTCAAACGAAATTTCCAATCCGATTTTGTTGAGTATTTATCGGCTGCAAAGGCTTATTCAGATGACAAGAACAAAGACAAATTCGAATTAATCAAACAAGGTGCTGTCATTACCAAGGGCGAATTATACCAATGGTTTGATGAAATCATTGGATAAGTCGATATTTGTTAAATAAACCATTTAGAATATCGCAACTAGGATATTCGCAAAACATTAATCCATTAAATGGCACAAAAACCATCCATAGCAAAAGGGACAAGGGATTTTTCTCCAGCCGAGGTTGCCAAACGCAATTATATCATGGCGATCATTAAAAAGCAATTTGAGCTATTTGGTTTTGAGCCCATTGAAACACCCAGCTTTGAAAATTCTGAGACCCTATTGGGCAAGTATGGAGAAGAAGGTGACCGCCTTATTTTTAAGATTTTAAATTCTGGAGATTTTATTTCCAAGGTGGATGACGTTACGTACAGTTCAAAAAACTCAAGTACCCTTGCGCCTAAAATTACTGAAAAGGCGCTACGATATGATCTAACAGTACCCTTCGCGCGTTATGTGGTCATGCACCAAAATGAGTTGGTTTTTCCATTTAAGCGCTATCAGATTCAACCGGTTTGGCGGGCAGACAGGCCCCAAAAAGGGCGATTTCGTGAATTTTATCAATGTGATGCAGATGTTGTAGGTGCCAATTCCCATTTGCAAGAGGTAGAACTGGTACAGCTATATGATGCCGTTTTTACAGAACTGGGGCTAAAAGGATCTACCATCAAAATCAATAACCGTAAAATTTTGTCGGGCATTGCAGAAGTAATAGGTGCCCATGATCTATTGGTTGATTTTACCGTGGCCCTAGATAAATTGGACAAAATAGGCGAGGAGAAGGTGAAAGAAGAAATGCTGGCAAAAGGTATTTCTGAGTTGGCTATTGAAAAAGCAACTCCCTTGTTCAACATGTCAGGATCGGCCAAAGAACAATTAA
>JABDND010000029.1 GCA_013001145.1 Croceitalea sp.
GCCAATGGAACAAATCCGAATGATGAACTAAATGATGTCTTTCAAGTGAATGGAACAAATCTAGAAATAACGGATGCAGGAGGAACGTTGCAAGTGCCATTGACAGATATCAATACGGATAATCAGCAACTCACTTTAAATGATGATTTTTTGACTTTGGAAAACGGAGGCACCCCAATTGATTTGTCTATTTATGACAATACAAATACTGACAACCAACAACTTAGCCTAACCAATAATTTATTGACCCTTGAAAATGGGGGGGCTCCTATTGATTTGACTCCTTTTGATAACCAAGACTTAAGCCTAACAGGAAATATTTTGAATATAACCGATGGAAATGGTGTTGACCTTACGCCAATTTTGGGTCAAGTTGATACCGATGATCAGGACCTTAGCCTTGTTGGAAATATTTTAAACATAACAGATGGTGCCGGTGTAGACCTTACCCCTTTATTGAATAGTGCTGATGAACAAGACTTAAGTTTATCAGGTAATTTTTTAAATATAACAAATGGGGTTGGAGTAGATTTAACGCCTATTCTCGGTGGTAATGGCGAAATAAACGATGGCCAAAATGTTGGCTCTAACGGAGTTGGTGTATTTTCTACAAAAAACGGTGTCACTTTAGAATTTAAAAATATCAATGCTGGATCCAATAAAATCATTGTAACGGATGATATCGTAAATAATGAAATTGATATTGATATCAATGATGTAGCACTGCAAATTACAGAGGCTCAAATAACAGATTTAAATCATACGGTCAACACAGATGATCAAAATGCAGTTGAAGTACCTTTTACACCATATATTACTTTAAATGCTATAGATACTCAAAAGGCTATAGAACAATTGAAAGATGAACTAGATGAAGCCATTATAGCAGGGGGCGGAACCGATGACCAGAACATTGAAGGCTCCATTTTAGTGGACCAGACACTGACCATTGGCATCGAGAGCGGCAACAACCAAGATGTGGACGTGTCAGCATTGGCAACTGATACCGAGGTCGCCAACGCAATTGCGGCTTCTGAGGCACTAGACCTTGACATTGACCCGGCCAACGAACTACAAGCCATCACCTCGACCGACAACTCCGTGACCATAACACCCAATGGGAACGATTTTGACCTTTCCGTGGCGGGCGGGGGTACCGATGACCAGAACATTGAAGGCTCCGTATTGGTGGGCCAGATACTGACCATTGGCATCGAAAGCGGAAACAACCAAGATGTAGATGTGTCAGCATTGGCAACCGATACCGAGGTCGCCAACCTAGTTGCGGCATCTGAGGCACTTGATCTTGACATTGACCCTGCCAACGAGCTACAGACCATCACCTCGACCGATAACTCCGTGACCATAACACCCAATGGCAACGATTTTGACCTTTCCGTAGCGGGCGGGGGTAGCGATGACCAGAACATTGACGGCTCCGTTTTGGTGAACCAGACACTGACCATTGGCATCGAAGGCGGAAACAGCCAAGATGTCGACGTGTCTGCATTAGCGACTGATACCGAGGTCGCCAATGCAATTGCGGCATCTGAGGCACTTGATCTTGACATCGACCCTGCCAACGAATTACAAAATGCAGTTGATGTTCCTTTTTCAGCTGTAGGTAATACCACGAGTGATAATGTACAATCAGCAATTCAGGAATTACAAATAGAAATAGATGGACTTAGTGCTGGCAATACCAATTTGTCGAATTCGAATTTAATTCAAACAGATGCGATAAGGACCTATGAGATAGAAGAAAATGAATCTTTGGTTTTTACAGGTTTAGGAAATATTGGATTTGGGAATGCTGCCAATCCACCGCTGAGCAAATTTCATTTCGCGGGAGAGATACGTGTTGAAGGAGTTAACTCAGCCGGAGGAACTACCGGTTCCCCAGCATATAGTTTCAGCACTGCCGATGATAGTAACACTGGCATGTATAGACCGGCTGCTGATCAAATCGGTTTTTCTGTAGGCGGATTTGAAGCAATGCGTCTTGACGAAGTCACAACTGGTCAAACAGATGTGATAATCAATCAAACCATAGATTTGGACGGAGACCTGTTGGATGTGAATGATAATGCTGGAACTGCAGGTCAAATTTTATCTTCAACAGGTACTGGCGTACAATGGATAACCCCTGCGGGGGGTGCAGCCAGCCTTAGTTGGGCTGATATTACCGGTAAACCTGTTGGTTTTGCAGATAATACAGACGATGTTGATGATGCAGACAACAATCCTACCAATGAATTGGTATCTGGCTTGGTATGGCAAGAAAGTACACAAGAATTGCAACTGTACCAAGCCGCAAGTTTCATAGGGGTGAATCTTACAGGTTTAGGTCCAGATTTTGGGGCTCAAGATATTACAACCACAGGTAATTTAAACGTTGGTGGCACTGTTACAGTGGGCGGGACCCAAGTACATCCCGATTATGTGTTCGAAAAATATTTTAATGGAGTATCGCTCTTAAAAAATGATTACGAGTTTATGCCCCTTTTGCAATTGGAAGCCTATTTGAAAAAGTACCATCATCTACCAGGTATAAAGTCAGCTGCTCAAGTAATAAAAGAACAATCATGGGATTTAGGAGCTTCCAATATCCAGAATTTGGAAAAAATAGAAGAACTCTTTCTTCATACCATTGAACAGGAAAAAAAGTTAGAGACACTCAAGGCAGAGAATGACAGTTTAGCAAAGGAGTTGAATTCAATGAAGAAAGACTTGGAAATGATTAAATCATTGCTTTTGACCACCAAAAAAGGTAATGAATGAAGAGAGTCTTCTACATATTTTTCATCGTGTCCATGCCACTATTATGGGGTCAATCGGCCCTATACAATCTTGGAAATCTTGAAATACATGATCAAGGCAACATTGGTTTTCATACCAATCTAATCAACAATGGTGTTTTTGATACCAATACTGGTTTGATCGGTTTTTATGGTGAAGAGCCCATCGTGCTATCAGGTGCATTTGAACCAAGGTTTTTTGATGTCGAATTTGATAATGAAACTGGTGTTTTACTGCGAACCAATATGCATGTCAAGAACAATGCAAATTTTATCTACGGCAACCTGATTACCTTGAGAAATTTGGATATTTCATATTTAAATTTTCTATCTAATGCCTTCTACACTGGTGAAAGCAATGTCTCAAAAGTATTTGGTTATGCCGCGGTCACAGACCAGCAAAATTTCACTTTTCCGATAGGAGATGGGGCACAATTACGGACATTAACCTTAAATTCCTCATCAATCAATGAATTTGCACGGGCCACTTACTTTTATGAAAATCCAAGTGCCCCTAATTCTATTAATGCAACCTTTAGTACTCTATTCAAAACTAGGGATATAGGCAGTATATCCAATGAAGAATTTTGGATTTTACGAGGTGATGTTAGCTCAAACGTGACATTGAGTTGGAATGAAAGGAGCAATATTCCTTTGTTGACCACGGATATCAATGAACTAACCCTTGTAGGATGGAATTCAGGTGCTGGCCAATGGGTCATCTTAGGTAAATCGGCTATTGGTGGTGATCTTACCGAAGGTTTTATTACCTCAGACAATTTTTTGCCCAATACTTATGGGGCCATAACCTTTGCCTCACTAGCGGAAGCAGAGGAAATTCTTGAACTTGACAATTATTTTTTATCACCAAATGGTGATGGCATCAATGATTTTTTGGTCATTGAGGGCATGGAACTTTCAAACGACAACACAATCAATATTTACAATAGACAAGGGCAAAAAGTGTTTGAAATGGTCAACTACACCAATCAATTCAACGGGGTTTCAAACCTTGATAATTTTGTTCTTAATAAAGAAATTGGCCTCCCTGAAGGCATATACTATTACACAGTTTCATTGATTGATTTAGGTCTAAACTTTCAAGGTTTCTTATTTTTAGACCGCTAAAAGTTTTCATTTTAGTTAGTACCTTTATGTTTTAAGTTGCTTTGGCATGTCCTTTGCAGTTTATTACACAGAATAAATTCGTTCTAATACATTTATAATGCTTCGAAGAACTTTTGTCAAAAAAACCAGCGCCGGGAGTCTTGCCATGGCCATTATGCCTTTTCAACCATTATCATCTGAGCCAGAATATACCATAGAGGAACTTATGGGAAAGGCCGATATAGCACTTTTCGGTGAAGGCATTAACCTGCGTAAAGAGGCCCATGATGCGTTTGTGTTAATGAAAAAAGCCGCATATTCCGCTGGTTTTGATATTAAAATGGTATCCAGTTTTCGTGATTTTAATCATCAAGAACGCATTTGGGAACGCAAATTCCTAAAATTTACCGAAGATGAGGGCATGCAACCTTTGGCTGCCATTGATAAAATTATAGAATACTCAACCATACCGGGTACCAGCAGACATCATTGGGGTACAGATATTGATATTATTGATGGTTATGCCAAAACAACAGGCGACGTTCTGGTACCAGAAAAATTTGGTGAAGGAGGCCCTTTTGAAGCTTTCAAGTTGTGGTTGGATGACAACTCAGAGAAATTTGGTTTCCATCTGGTTTACACCGACAGCTATTTTAGAAGAGGTTTTAAATATGAGCCTTGGCACTACAGTTATGCGCCTTTGTCTAAACCAATGCTAACACAATTTAGGTCGAAAAACATATTCAAACTGCTTCAATATGAACAATTTGAGGGTGTTGAACATTTTACCACTGGTTTTTTGAAAGATTATATACACAACAATATTTTGGATATAAATCCCGACTTGTTATAGTCCAATTTTTGTATCTTTCCTA
>JABDND010000065.1 GCA_013001145.1 Croceitalea sp.
TATATTATGGTATAGGGGAACAACCCTCAATGACCTTGGAAGAAATTGGCAGTACTTTTGACCTAACTCGAGAGCGCGTTCGCCAAATAAGGGAAAAAGCCATTCGTAAGCTGAGGCACAATTCAAAAAGTAAAATCTTAAAAACCTATTTAGGTGCATAAAAAAAAGGGGCTTTTAAATAAAGCCCCTTTTTTCAGATATACACTTAAACTTAAGAATAATTCAATTGATTAATGTCATAGTCAACCAAGATATCATTCAGGTTTTGAATGAAGTTGACATAAGCACTGTTTTGTTGATTGTTGTTTTCCATAGGAATAAGTTTAGTGGCAGTTTATAAGTAATCTAATTCTGCCAGTTCGTTCATACTCAAAATTTCATTTAATTCTTGCAAAAAGGCTAAGTACTCTTCGCCATAGGTATCGTACAACATAGTAGAAATAGGTTTAAAATTCGGGTCTTAAACTTAAACGTAAACATATCGCAATCAGTATCTACGGGCAATATTTTGTGGTGAACTGCCTAAAAGTTGTTGTGAAAACCTTAGTAGGAATATACTTTCACAAATTAATTTGATATTGAATGCCCGCTGTGATGGAGAAAACATAATTGCCTGCGTCAAACGCCAATTCTTGTCTATTGACCCCTAAATGGGTCTTAAAAAGATGGTCACTACTTTTATCGCTGAACTGGTATTCAAATCGTATTCGTTGGGTATCTAAAAACAATGTGGTCTCTGATAATAATTCTCCATCAACGATGAACTGGTTGATTTCAGAATCAAAGCCGTAGGTCAATTGTACCCCAAAGTAGTTACTGGGGTCCCTCAAATATTTTCTGCCCATCAAGGTGCCAGAGAATACGGTATTCCCGTTTGAGGTAGTAGTAGCAAAAGGCCGTAAAGATGCGTAGTAATTGCCACGATAGATGCCAAGGGAGCCTGTAACAATACTGGCACTTTGATCAGCAAAACGCATATAACGCACTCCGCCAGAAACTTCTAGTGCTTTGGGCAACTCTGCAAAAAGTTCCAATCCGCCTTTTTGTTTGGGGAAAATTTTTGAATCGGAAAAGGCAAAATTGGTGTAGGCATATAGTTTTTTTGAAATCACCGGATAGGTGTCAAGTTCATACTGCATGCCCTTGCTATTAAAACGTTCTGCATAATTGACTCGGGGAATGATCTTACCAAATTCAGATTTAGTTTCAAATTGTACCGTGGCCGCATACATGGGGTCATACACCTTGTCAAAAGACTCTATTGCGCTACCGACCATTATACTTCGCTTTCGGGCATACTTGCGTTCTTTGCGTTTGTATTTGGACATCCTTTTTCGACCCTTGTTCAATTTCTTCATGATCTGGCCTTTTAAAGACTGTAATTCTTCATCAAATTGTAAATGAACAAGTGACTTGTTGGCCAAACCCAATGCTATGTTCAGGTTTTTAGCCCGAATTTCATTATTGATGGCTGCGATCCACACTTCCTTTTTAAGCTTGTCAACCGAGGTAATTCTATTAAAGTGTTTACGGGCTTCGTCATAATTTTTGTCCCAACTGTGGGTTTTTGCAATAAGCAGCGCTGCATCGGCATATGAAGGATAGGCAAAAAGAATACGTTTTAATGAATCACGCGCCACCGTTCTACTTCCTTCAAAAGCAATGGCCCTGGCGTTCATAAACGATATATCGGGGTCTTTCACCTCTTGGGCATAGGCATTGACCTGCCCCCAAAAAGGGAAAACAAGCAACAACAATATGTATCGTATTTTTTTCATTCTTCCTCAAAGTATAGATTGGTCACTTTGGTTTTGATTTGAGTATCAAATTCTTCTGTTTTTTGAATACTACGCTCCACTTTCTCTATAAGCTCCAATGATTTGATATTATTGTCTTGCATGGTTTGGTATATCTGATAAACCAATTCATTTTGATCGGACCAATAATACACATCCAATAAGGCAGCATAGGCATCTTCGTAAGTGGGGTGTTTGCGAATGGCTTGCTCCAATAGTGATTGTGCCATTGTATAGTTTTTACCCCATGCATAGATCCTACCTTTAAGGATAAGCGCATCGGTATGTGTGGGAACTTGGTCCAAGATATAGTCACACAATAAAAGCGCCCTTTTTTGATTTCCGCTATGGGCCAATTTCTTGGCAGTTTCAAAGGCATTGTCAAAATTATTGCCATTAAAGACACTATTGAGCCAAACCAGTTCTTCTTTGGAAAAGGGCTGCTTTGACACTTTATAAATGGCAGTGCCTTGAGGTACAAGTTTGTTGTACTCTGTTACATAACGATTGACCGACTTAAAGAATTTGTACTCCCTTTTTATGGAATCTTCCAATACATCGTTATCACTTTCGGTTAATTTTAAATCGGCCCCAATGCTGTAGATGTCGCCATCTGCCAATAGATGGTTATGGTATATCATCTCCAACGAACTACCGCTTTTACCCCATAAGGGTATGGGTTTTTTGTTTTCATGTAAGAGCCCATCGCCCAACCAGGCCATGTACTTGGGTAATTTGGTTTCATATTGAGATTGCATTATTCCCAATATACTGGGGACTATATCATTGTGTGAAGCCAAGGTCTCAATAGCTTTAGCTTCTTTCAACAAAGGGCTATAAATCATAAAGGGCACGTGAAAACGATCAAGGCCGTTTTGATTAGGTAATAACATGTTGGCATTGCTGGTTATCAAATAAATGGTGTTTGGGTGCTCTTTGGTTATTTCATGCATTTTGAAAAAGCGAGCCAAAGAAGCATCGGCATACATAAGGGCAGCCAAGGCCGACTTATTTTTGGCAAAACGTTTTTTTGTTGCCTTGTCAAATTGTGCCTCTTCAATTTTGAGCAACACCTTTTCTTCATAAGCGTGTTGGTCTGGTATGGCAAATGGTTTTCTTGAACTAAGATTGACCAAAAGTTTCAATTTAGGCTGTTCCATAGCGGCATACATAGATCCCCATTTGCGATACAATTCACCATCAGGAAAACCAAGGGTATTTCCTGCTTGGTCTTCATCTTGTAGTTGGTATTTATCGCCAAAGCTTGATTTATCTAAAATAACGTCCACCTTTTCTTGTTCCAAAAATCGGTCAAGTTTGTTCAATGAAGTATTGCCCCCATAATAGAATCCGGTACGATAACCATCTTTCTTTAAAATGGAAAACATTGTGTTCCTGTCCAAAGGTTGTTCCGTCATCAAAAAACCATCTGTACCATACGGCAAAGAACCGGTGATACTTGTGATGGCCCCTTGCATATCAAGTGAATTGCTTACAAAATTTTCCCAATACAGTGACTTTTGGGCCAGGCCATCAAGAAAGGGTGTAAACCCTCTATATTTTCCGTTAGTCCCGGTGAACTCCGCCCCTAGCCCATCAATTACAATGACCACGATATTTGGTGACTTCTCTTTAAGTTTGAAAAAACTTGCCAGATTATCATGTTGCCATTGTTGTTGGGCCAAGGGATATTCTTCTTTGCCTTTGTATTCGTTGGCCTCAAACAATGAATTGATGGACGATTGCACTAAGTGTTGGGCTTTATTTTCAATGATGGGCTTTTTATCGGCCATCAAGGTGCTTAAAAAGAGCGCCAGTAATACAATGGTAAAGGGATACATTTTCCCCATGAGGTCATAAAACGATGATGATATCTTATAACTCAATCTAAATATGCCCAAAGCAAATAGCATTAACAAAAACCCATAACCAATGGTACCCAGGTTCATATTGGCCTTCGCAATGACACCCCATATATTAGTGCCAAGCAATTCGTAATTACGCACATAATATTCTACCAATAGGGCTTCGGCCAATAGAAATAAGCAAAATGCAATTACCGTAATTCTATAGCCCAATCCAGGTTTTTTAATCTCAAAATATCGAAAAGCAAAAACAAGAATTAAAGCCAATAAGGCGGTAAAACCCAAATGGTTCAAGACCAGAAGCAGAATGGATTTACTAAAAAAGGCATCAAGAACTCCTGCTTGAATAAGGCGTACCTGTTGGTAAATAGACAACACCACCAGACTTAAGAAAAACCCTAGTACCAGTCGGGTAAAATCCCTTAGGTCACGTATTTTTTTTATGTTTCCTTTTACTTCCATATTAAGCTTTACTAAATCCTTTACGGGTCATGGCGCCCCAGCCAGATTGAATATTGAACAGTTTTTTATAATTGCCCTTGATCGCTGACCATACCACTATGGGATGAAACACAAAAGGCTCCACCACAGCACAGAACAGCAAGGTCAAAATATCTTTGGTTTTGGTATATTGGTTGTATGAATAAACATCCCAAAGCACCGCATAAAAAGAGAACATAATGCTAAAGG
>JABDND010000091.1 GCA_013001145.1 Croceitalea sp.
GTGCAGCTGCAACAACAGGCCGAACGCTTTGGTACTGAGGTACGCATTGGCATGGTGACCGCCGTCGATTTCAGTGATGAGGTGGGGGGTATTCACAAAATTACCGTGGACAATGAAAAACAGTTGGAGGCCGAGACGGTCATTATTTCAACAGGTGCCACCGCCAAATACTTGAACATACCCAGTGAAACCCGTTTAAGGGGTGGGGGCGTATCTGCCTGTGCCGTTTGCGACGGATTCTTTTATAAGGGACAAGAAGTGGCCATTGTAGGTGCTGGTGATACCGCAGCCGAAGAGGCCTCTTATTTGGCCAATATCTGTAAAAAAGTGACCATGTTGGTGCGCAAAGATTACATGCGCGCATCAAAAGCCATGCAGCACCGTGTGAACAGCCTTGATAATATCGAAATTCTGTACAATACGGAAGTTGATGAAGTTTTGGGTGATCAAGTGGTCGAAGGGCTGCGCATGGTCAATAACAAAACAGGCGAAAAAGAAGAGATAGCCATAACCGGGCTATTTATCGCCATAGGCCATAAACCCAATACCGAAATATTCAAAGGGCAATTGGAAATGGACGATACGGGCTATATAAAAACAATAGGAAAGACCACAAAAACCAACAAACCTGGGGTTTTTGCCAGTGGCGATGTGCAGGATAAAGAATACCGCCAGGCGGTAACTGCAGCCGGTACGGGCTGTATGGCCGCGTTAGATGCCGAACGTTATTTGGCCACCATTGAAACCCCTGAAACGGTTTCCCAATAAAGAAACCATCAAAAAATAAAAAAGCTGCTGGATTGTTCCAGCAGCTTTTTTTTTGGTTTGAAAGTTGGTTAATCTATGCGTCTGTAATTTTCTGAAAAGGTGCGCATATTGTCCTCATCATAGCTAATTTGACTAAAACTGTCTTCATCCAATTTAAGTTGAAAGGCAAAAACACGCATGGTGTCCAAGGCCTTCATCATTTGATCATCGCCATACTCTATGGTCTCGACCAATGCGTCTTCGGTAATCTTATAAGTTCCGTAACCAAAGCGGCCATTGGGCTCATCGGGCACGTAACGGGTCCACATGATGTGGCCTTTTGAATAAATTTTTACTTGCCGATAGCCATCGGCCTTGGGCACGGTATCGGTGATATTTACCCCATCACCATAGGTATAAAAACTTTCGAGTTCCCATGTGCCCTCAATGGTGTGCATGGCATCTGGCTTGGCCGATGTGAGTAAGGATGTTGAGGCCACCAATACAAACATCATAAAAACCAAGGTGACTAATTTTTTCATATTCAAGTGTTTTAGTTAAGTCTAGATTTCTCACTATTAAGATACAATATTTTGTTAAATAGCTAATAATAATTCAAAATATTTGCAATAATTCCGTGGAATGTTAATTACATCTCCCCATAATCAAAAAAATCCCCAAGAATTTCTTGGGGATTTTGACAATATGCAAATGGTTTATTGATTGGTCTGCTTATGGTTTTTAATATTTGTGCACACTGCCCGAAACGGATTTTTTCTTTTGTACACTGGCATTGCCGGTATACGAAATATCTGCGCCACTGCTGGCATCGGCAGTCAATTGTTCCGTGACGTTGACTGAAATATCTGCACCGCTGCTAGCATCGGCATTACAACGCTTGGCCACCAGATCCCTCGCCTTGATATCCGATCCACTGCTGGCATCGGCAAACAACATATCGGTAGTTCCAGATACTTTTATGTCGGCCCCGCTACTGGCATTGGCAACAACTTCATTGGCATTGACGGTCACTTCCAAATCGGAACCACTGCTGGCGTCCAATTCGATTTTGTCGGCTTCAATGGTGTTCTGTGCTATTAGGTCGGCCCCGCTGCTGCTATCAAGCGCATCAATTTCCGGCAATGTAACGTAGATATTCTTGGTGGCACGACCAATGTTTTCAAGCGCATGAATTCTTAAGCGCCCATCTCTGATATCGGTGCCTATAAGGTCGATAACATTCTCGTCTGCCTCGACCATAATATTGAACTCACTGCCCTGGGTAACATATACGTCAAGGCCTTCAGAGGCGGTAATACTTGTGAAGTCTTCGGAGATTACCCGTGATTCTTCCACTACTTGTCCGTTGCCACGCTTGCCTTCTCCAAAGTTGAAGTCGACACATGAGGTGGCAAATAGAGCCATTAAGGCTGCAATTGCTATTCGTGCTAATGTTGTCATGATTGTTTGTTTTTTAAGATTGATTAAAATTCGTATTTCCGGTTCTTGTTTTTAAACTTTAATTGCCGAACTGTAATATTCAGCCTCCCAACTGTTATAGGTCCATATCATCGGCCTTGATTTCAATACCGTCTTCATCGACCTTCATTTTAAAAGACTCCCCATTGTCATTGATATTGATGTCAATACCATCTTTGTTGATGATGATCTTGCCATCTTCCCCGTCGGAATCATCAGGACAGTTTTGGCATTTTAGTTCGCCATCACTGCCCATGACCCATAGGTAATCAACTATATCGTTGCGGTAATAGTCACGGTCGTTTTTGGTGCTGCGCCCCAAATGGCCTTTGGCCGAATTGTCAAAGCGCACATACATGCCCTCGGGCAGGTAAATGGTCGACCGTACTTCTTGCTCGCGCATTTTATTGTTGGTGGCCGTGGTCAAGAAATCGTTCAAGACCAACTCGTTGCCACTTTGTGAAAAACCATAGTCAATGGCGGCCGCCCTTGAACGTGCTTCTTCAAAAGTGCTTCCATTAGCATCTTTTCTGACCTTTAGGCGCACCAAACTATCTTTTGATTTGCGAATATCAAAGCGCACATCTTCCGAATAGAGTAGGGCATCGCCCTGATCGTCATAGATCATTTTTAAATTTTCGAAGGTAAAGCGGTTGTCATAATCCATCTGGTCATTAGAAGCCATTCCTATCTGCAGGGTGTCCATACTTTGGTCCATATAAAACTCACTATTGGTTGTTGAACTGCCAGTAAAAGCTTGCGATGCGGCCTGCTTTATGCCCAAGGCGATCAATACCCCTACGGAGATCAACCAAAGTCCCAGCAAAGAGAATTTGGCAATGTTTCCAATCGATTTTAGGTTGTTGACCAAAATCTTCAAACCCAAATAGAGCAGGAAGAAAAACGGGATTCCTACGGCGAAAAAACATAATAATGAAACCAACCATACCGGGGCACCTGTGGTGTTTACAATTTCATAAAAATCGACACCGGGAAAATGTACGGCATCTATAATGCCTACGGTGAACAGGCCTATAAACAGACCGATCAGCGAAGTGGCACCAATGATGATCAATAAAATGCCTATGAACTTACCAATGATTTTGAAGAAGAACATAATAATGTCTCCCACGGTATCAAAAAAGGTCTTGGAGCTGCTTTTGACCTTATCGCCCACTTTGTCATAATCCACGTTTTTTACGCGATCGGCAACATCATCAAACCCCTCTTTAACTTTGCGTTCTATATTGCTGATGTTGATAGGCTTTCCCGTCATATCCAACTTTTGCGAGGTGGTTGCCGCTTCGGGCACCAAGATCCAAAGTAGAATATAGGCCACCAATCCAAAACCGGTGGTAATGGCCAATAGAATAAAGATCAAACGGATCCAAAGGGCGTCAAAACCTAAATAGTGTTCCAGGCCGGCACATACCCCTCCTATATATTTTTGGTCCATATCGCGATACAGTTTTTTAACGGTACCGGCAGGTCTTGCCTTGGCCGCTTTGGGCTGATCTTCAAAAATATCTTCGTCGACCATATAGTCTTCGGGCTGTCCCATAATATTGATGACGGCGTCAACTTCTTTTTGGGTGATGACCTGGCGGTCGTTTTCCATTTTCTCCAAAAAGAGTTCGGCAACACGGGCCTCAATATCGGCAATGATCTCGTCGCTACCAGCGGTACCCGAAAATGACCTTTTGATGGATTCGAGATATCGCTTTAGCTTGTTATACGCTTCGTCATCTATGTGAAAAAGTGTATTTGCTAGATTTATATTTACTGTCTTGTTCATTTGTCTACGAATTATTTTGTGTTGGTTACCAAGTTAACTGCATTTCTAAGTTCATCCCAAGTGCCGTTGAGCTCATTGAGGAACAATTGCCCTGTTTCTGTGAGGGCGTAATATTTGCGTGGTGGCCCCGAGGTGGATTCTTCCCAACGGTAATTGAGCAGCCCCGCATTTTTTAGCCTTGTCAGTAGCGGATAAATGGTACCCTCTACCACCAGCATCTTTGCGTCTTTTAAAGCCTCCAATATTTCAGATGCATATTTGTCCTTATCCTTCAAAATGGAAAGTATGCAATATTCGAGAACCCCCTTGCGCATTTGTGCTTTTGTGTTTTCTATGTTCATAACTTCATGGTTCTATTAATTAACTGTTCGTTTTTTGTTTCCGTGCCGTGCCGCTTTGATGAGAAGCGGCCACGGAAACGTTTTGGTTGATTGATGATCGTTTTTTGATTTTTTGATTGATGATTAAACTCCTTTCTGATTAATTGTTATGTAAACTGATGATTCTGCTCATGAACCATTTATTTTGTTCTTTTTTCCAAATGGTGATAAAACGGCTCGGTTTTGATAGGGCATCGGGTTCTTGTTTGTTATGAAACTTATGAAACCCTATTTCGACCGCCCCATAACCCGGTATTTCATGTATCTCCAGGTCCTCTTTGACCAATTCACGCGTCACCTTACCGCAAATATTGCTTTCGATGCTTTTGATCAGTTCATCTTTATTTGTTGACAAACCGCCCATATCGTGATAAAACTCAAGATCCTCATGGTACATATTGGCCTGGGTTTTTAAATCACATTCGTTATAGGCCTTAAAATATTTTAAATCGTGGGCCAAAACGGTTTTGTACAATTCACTGTCCGGGGCAAGCTGGGCGTTAAGACCTAGACTACCAAGTAGCAACCACATAAGCAGATTTATTTGAACGCTTCTCATTTAATGAATTTTATGGTGAACGGATATTCAAAATATTGCCCTTCATTGGTTCTAATGGTCGCCAAGATGGTATACACCACATTGATGACAATCAAACCTGCCTGCAAAAGGCCGGTAATACCAGCTGGCCAGAGCCATCTGCCCAACCTAAAGTTGTCACTGTTAATATGTATATCAAGATTGTTGTAATCACTCAATCTTTCAAAACCGAAAAAATTGCCATCAAATAACTCTGGTAAAAACCCAATAAAGAATGGAATACTGATCAGTCCCACCAGTATGGCATACAACAACATGCTTATTTGAAAATTCAAAGCCTGCTTTCCGTTATGGTCCACAAACGAAAGCTCTTTCTTATTGGCGGTCCACAAAATCAATGGTAAAATAAAATTTCCGAAAGGGATAATGTATTTTGAAAAGGTTGATGCGTGTATGATCGCTGCTAAGTTTCGTTCGTGTTTGGTCAATGTTGCTGCCATGATTTTTGATTGCTATGGGTACGACTAAATAGATTACCTATTACTTTACGATACAAATATATATCCTAAAGATGGTACTATGCAAAACAAAGTACTAAAATTTAACATATAATTAACAAATATAGTTTCAACTATTTTGGCTACTTTTAGCACTTAAATAGATATGAAATGGCGTCGAGCACCAGTAAATTCAACACTTTTTTATTTTTTAAACTTCCATCGGCCTGGTGGTGCGGCGTACGCTTAAAGCATATGGATGAAAAGAAGGCCGTGACCACAGTGACCCATAAATGGTTCAACCAGAACCCATTTAATTCCATGTTTTGGGCGGTGCAGGGCATGGCTGCCGAACTGAGTACAGGGGCCATGGTGATCGACCAAATTCGTAAAAGCGGCAAGAAAATATCGATGTTGGTACAAAACAATAAAGCCAATTTTTCAAAAAAGGCTACGGGCAAGATAACCTTTACCTGCAAAGACGGTCATTTGATCGCCGATGCTGTTCAGAAAACCATTGCCACGGGTGAAGGCCAAACCTTTTGGATGCAATCCGTTGGTGTCAATACCGATGGGGTAGTGGTTTCCACTTTTGACTTTGAGTGGACGGTTCGGGTCAAAAAATAGGCCAATCCACAAAAATCAAATATTTGGTTGGACGACACGATTTTAATGTAACATTTCGGCCACTTTTACAACCAATAATGTGAATCTAAAAACAATCAAAACAATGAACGCACACGAAATTGACTATCAAATATTTGGGGAAGAAATGCAATATGTTGAGGTGGAACTTGACCCCCAAGAGGCGGTTATCGCCGAGGCCGGCAGTTTTATGATGATGGATACCGATATAAAAATGGACACCATCTTTGGAGATGGATCCAATCAAGAATCGGGAGTACTGGGAAAAATCTTTTCAGCCGGTAAACGAATTTTAACAGGGGAGGGCCTTTTTATGACCTCCTTTTTGAACAGCAGCAGCACCAAGAAAAAAGTAAGCTTTGCATCGCCCTACCCGGGAAAAATCATCGCCATTGACCTCTCTGAAAAAGGCGGCAAGTTCATTTGCCAAAAAGACGCATTTTTATGCGCGGCCAAAGGGGTATCTGTTGGGATCGAGTTTTCAAAGCGCTTGGGTCGTGGTCTGTTCGGCGGTGAGGGTTTTATCATGCAAAAGCTGGAAGGTGATGGCATGGCCTTTGTACACGCCGGGGGAACCACTGCCGTTAGGGAACTTGCCGCTGGTGAAGTGCTTAAAGTAGATACGGGCTGTATTATAGGGTTCTCCCACACCGTAGATTACGACATAGAGTTTGTGGGCGGTATCAAGAACACCGTCTTTGGTGGCGAAGGGCTCTTTTTCGCTACGCTCAAAGGACCAGGAAAAGTATATGTGCAGTCCTTGCCCTTTAGCCGTTTGGCGGGCCGCGTACTCGCATCACTGCCCCGAGGCGGAAAAGATAAGGGAGAAGGAAGTCTGCTCGGTGGATTGGGTGATATTGTCATGGGCGATAATCGTTTTTAATGGATTTTAACGCCCTTTTCCTATTTTTAAACACACTTCAAAAAAACAATTCAAAAGATTGGATGGATGCCCATCGCAAGGAATACAAAGCCTTGCGCGAGGCATTCATTGTTTGGTTGGACGGCTTGGATATGATGATGGCAGAACTGGATAGGGATTATTATCCGACCCCGGGTAAAAAAGGCATTAATCGTATCAACAATAATTTGATGTTCCATCCAAATAAACCAGTGTACAAGGATCATTTTGGTGCAGGGTTGGACAAGGCGCCCAATTCGGCCGACTTTTATATTGAAATAGGGGTAAAGCAATGCATCTTGGCAGGTGGTTTTTGGCGACCCGATTCAAAGATATTGCGCAATTTGCGTGATGGGATCGATTATAATGGAGAAGAACTCAAGGCCATTATCAATAAACCTTCTTTCAAAAAGCTATTTGGTGATTTGTATGAAGATGTAAAATTGACCAATGCCCCAAAAGGGTTTTCCAATGATCACCCACATATCGATTTACTAAAGAACAAGTCTTTTGCCGTGGTTCATGAGTTGGCCACCGAAGAGGTACTAAAACCCAATTTTGAAGAAAAAATTAAAACTGTTTATATGGAAATGCTACCGTTTAGGCGATATTTGAACAAAGCGGCATTCATTTAAATCTTCATCATTGAAATACGGCAAGGTCAAGAACATTCGCAAAGAATTACTATCAGATAATTGGTACTCCCTGCAAAAGGTCACATTTGAGTACCAGCGTGAAGACGGGCAATGGGAGACCCAAGTACGGGAAGCCTATGACCGGGGCAATGGGGCGGCCATTCTGCTGTGCAACTTTGACAAAAAAACGGTCATCTTGACCCGTCAATTTCGCATGCCCACTTATTTGAATGGTAACGACGATGGAATGATGGTTGAGGTCTGTGCCGGAATTTTGGAAAAAGGGAACGCCGAAGAAACCATTATCATGGAGGTGGAAGAAGAAACGGGCTATACCATCAACAAGGTCGAAAAGGTTTTTGAATCCTATATGTCTCCCGGTTCCGTGACGGAAATTTTGCACTTTTTCGTCGGTCATTATGATGCCTCCATGAAGCTCGCCGAAGGGGGCGGGGCCCAAGATGAGACTGAAAATATCGAGGTATTGGAAATGCCTTTCGAACAGGCGGAGCAAATGATGCAAGATGGCGCCATTCGCGATGCCAAGACCATCATGTTATTGCAATATGCACAAATTCACAAGTTATTTTCCTAGCTTTTTTGCGACCAATCGATTATGGATACACTTAAAAAAATCGCTCTTGGCGGTGGCTGCCATTGGTGTACCGAGGCCATATTTCAGGCTTTGGAAGGTGTTGAACAAGTAGATCAAGGCTTCGTGGCCCAAGAAAGTGATGCTAGTTCTTTTTCTGAAGCTGTAGTCGTGCATTTTGATGGGCATCGCATTGGATTGAAAGACCTGATTGAAATTCACCTGCATACGCACAACGCTACGGCAAATCATTCCATGCGAAACAAATACCGCTCTGCTGTATATGTGTTCGAAGAAGAAGACCATCGGAAGGCGGAAATGATATTGAACGAGTTACAGCGTGATTTCAAAACACCATTGGTGACCAAGGTGCTCTATTTTAAGGCCTTTAAACCTTCTGAAGTACAATTTCAAAATTACTATCTCGGCAATCCCCAAAAACCATTTTGCGAACGGCATATTGCTCCAAAGCTCGCCTTGCTTTCAGAGCGCTTTTCAAAGCATGTAAAACAGTAAACATGCTCAATAGCTCTCATGGAGTATTTTTAAGACGTTTTCCATCTGTTGTCGAACCGCGCTGCTCGACTTTTTAAAGTGATTGTTCATAAAACTAAAAATGAGCCATTTGCCCGATTTAGCCTTTAGATAGCCGCTAAGGTTGTAATTGTTGCCCAAAGAGCCCGATTTCGCAAAAATATAGGGTGCTTTATCGTTCGGCTTGGGACTGCTAATAGTCCCTTCTTGGTTCCAACCTGGGAAAAAACTGAATAACCGTTCCGGGGGTAATTCACGATACATTTTGAGCAAGATGGCAACCAAAGATTCGGGTGTGAACAGATTGTAACGTGACAATCCCGATCCATCTACCCATCGTGGTTGATTTGTTAAATCTTGTAATTGCATATTCAAAATGTGGTCGCGGGCAATTTTAAAACTCAAGGTATCTGAAATGGTTGATGAGGCCACCAACATCAACTGTTCGGCCAAAAAGTTATCGCTCTCGAACATCATTCGTTTGTAAATGGAATCCGTGGGTAAACCAAAAAGTACTTGCTTGGGTCCATTATCCATTTTGGAGGCGATTACAACATTCTTGCGGGTAAGCTGTTCCAACATTTTCTGACTTAAGGTGTCGTTGGTGATGAAGGGAATTTGAAGGGTGTCTTGCAATTCATCCGGAATATAAAAACGATTGCTAGAGCGCTCCCTATTTTTTGAGTTGTTGTTTTGTACTACATGGCCTTCAAAGATATTGGGTCGAATCACCAAACTATCTTGTCGATGAACGCTTAACACATTGCCAAAGAGGGGCAGGGCTCCCAGTTCGGGCGAATAGGCATACTCATAATCCTCCCAAGCCCACCCCGGTCCAAAAGGGTCATCTGCAAAATTGGAGGTATCAAATACTATGGTCTCGTATTTATTTAAAAATGAAATGGCCGTACTGTCGTAAAAATAGGGATGCATCCAACTG
>JABDND010000096.1 GCA_013001145.1 Croceitalea sp.
ACTAAAATTCTATTCCAAAGCAAACGCGATTATTTTGTTGCCCGCCGGGGTGCCCAATTTTTCGCCGCCACATGCCAGCACTATATACTGTTTGCCTTGATACTCGTACATGGCCGGAGTAGCAAAAGATGCAGCCGGTAATTTATTTTCCCAAAGTAGGGCTCCTGTATATTTATTGAAAATACGAAAATAACCATCTTTGGTTCCAGCAATAAACAACAAACCATTTTCAGTAACTATGGGTCCGCCATAGTTTTCACAACCGGTAGGGTGTAATCCTTCGGCTTTTAAGAAGGGAGTGTCACCTAAAGTAACACTCCAGTTGTATTCGCCGGTATTTAGGTCTATGGCATGTAAAGTGCCCCAGGGCGGGTTGATGGCCGGAAGACCATTACTGTCTAAAAATTTTTGGTAACCGCTATGTTCGAATTTTGGTTGATAGCCATCAATTGTTTGGTTGGATTCATCAACGGTATGGACCACTGTTTCCTCTTTGAACAAGAATTGGATAAGGGCTTCTTTTTCATTTTCTGTCAATTGCGGAAATCCTGTCATCATTCCTTTACCATTGTTGATTATTTCAAGTGATTGGGCTTTGGTCAAACGAGCACTTAAGTTTTGTAAGGGGGGATATCCACTTTGAGGGAGTCCACTTAAATCCTTTTGATGACAAACCACACAATATTTACTGTACACTTGAGCGCCCAATGGCATATTGCTGGCAATTGGTTCCTTCACGTTCATTTGAAGAATCCAAGCCATTTCATTCGAGTTCACATATAAAATTCCAGCATCAGGGTCTACCGCGGCACCTCCCCATTCTGCTCCACCGTCATAACCGGGCAGCAAAAGTACGGGCTCTAGACTTGGTGGTGCATACTCTCGTCTATCGGTTTTCGCCAAGAGTGATTTTAGTTCTTCCCTATTGTCGGCAAAAGGACTAATATCATCATCGTCAATATCTTTGGCAAAACGGGTAAAAGCTTTGGGTTTTAAGGGTATGGGTTGGGTGGGCCAGGCTGACTCACCTTCTAGAGTTGAACTCGGAACTGAAATTTCTTCGATATCAAAGAGGGGTTCGCCAGTGAGGCGATCAAAAACATAAACATAGCCTTGTTTTGTTATTTGTGCAACGGCCTGAACAGTTTTTCCATTTCGCCGCACATTCAATAAATTGGGAGGTGCTGGAGGATCCCTGTCCCAGAGGTCATGATGGGTAAATTGAAAATACCATTTTAATTCTCCCGTATTGGCGTTCAAGGCCAAAAGGCAATTCGCAAACAAATTGGTTCCCAAGCGTGCAGAACCATCAAAGTCTGGAGCCGCAGAACCTGTTGGCACATAAATGATTTCATTTTCAATGTCCACTGCCATTCCTGCCCAACTGTTTGCGCCTCCGATAATCCCATTTTCCCTAGTATTGGGATCGCCCCAAGAATTACTTTCAGGTGTTCCAGCTTCAGGAATGGTTTTAAACACCCATTTAGGTTTGCCGGTAATTACATCAAAAGCCATGATGTCACCTGGTGCCGCCCCGGCACTTTCCGAGACACGGGTTGGCATTATAATTAAATCTTTAAAAATGGCTCCAGGAGTATTGGAGATAATGAACTTGTCTTTAGCACTTGCCGGAAGGCCGGTGTGTAGATCAATTATTCCATTATTGCCAAATGTTCTTATGGGCTTCCCTGTAATGGCATTTAATGCAATCAATTCGGCGCCCTTTGTATAAAAAATGCGTTTATCACGGTCTTTTTGCCAATAAGCAACGCCCCTACTGGTTGAATGCCATGCCTTTAGGGTATCTCCAAATTGCCAAAGCTCTTTACCCGTTGCGGCATGTAGGGCAAATACCCTCAAGGCCGAAGTAACACCATATACCACACTATCAACAACTATGGGGTTCATTTGCATTTGTCCATGATCAGGGGCTTCATAAACCCATGCTATCTTCAATTGGTCAAGATTGGTCGGCGTAATCTGTGATAAAGTTGAATAGTGGCTTCGGCCAGGGTCTCCCAAATAGGTACTCCAAGTCGTATAGTTTGAAATACTTTGTTCAGGGTTACAGCTTATCAAAAACAGTGATAATAAAATGAGTAAATGAATTTTTTGAATGGAGTTCGCGGAAGGCATAAACATAAATTATAGCTAAAAGATACAGCAAAATGTTCCTTTTTTACAATTTCTATTTTTGCTTTCAGTGGTTTTAATACCTTTGTCCTAGGTATGAGAAATCCAATAAGTATTTTACTGGCGTTTTTATGTGTTAATGCCTTGATTGCGCAAGTTGACCGAGATAAAGTTTTACACTTTGTAGGTGGCAATCTTTATGGGTTGGCCGGTGCCGGAATAGCCAAACAGATTTCTGGTGGTGACCGTTATTGGACTTTTGTGGGCGCCATAGGCGGAAGCACTCTAATTGGTTTAGGAAAAGAAGCTGTTGATGCAAGCCAAAATGAAGGCGGCTGGGACAATGATGATCTTTTGGCCACTATATTGGGCGGTACCACCGTAGGATTTACCATTGACATTTTTGATGACCGTAAGAAAAAGAAAAGACTCAAACAAAAACAACTAATGGCACAAAAATCTGTCACACAAGTAGATTCTTGGAACTATACATCGATAGTGCTCTTAAAGCGACTTGACAGATTGCCAACCCTTACGGAATTATCTCTGCCTCAAATGGGAGTTAGCCCGCAATATCAGGTGCGCTAACCTTTAAAAAAAATAGCCATTAATTTACTTTGATGTTTTACTTCACCATAGATATTTTAGGGACCATTGCCTTCGCCATATCTGGTGTTTTGGTTGCTATGGAAAAAAAACTCGACTTGTTCGGCGTATTGATCATTGCTTTTGTAACCGCAATTGGCGGAGGAACTTTGCGTGACTTTTTAATTGGAAATACGCCTGTGGTTTGGATGCGAGATTCGGTTTACGTTATAACCATTGTAATCACCGTAGTTTTTGCCATTTTGTTTGTAAATCAATTGAAATACTTAAGAAAGTCACTATTTCTATTTGATACCATTGGCATTGGGCTTTATACTTTGGTGGGTGTTGAAAAAGGTACTGAAGCAGGGTTGTCACCCATTATGTGCATTGCCTTGGGTACTATAACAGCTAGTTTTGGAGGGGTGATAAGAGATATTCTTTGCAATGAAATTCCTGTAATTTTTAGAAAGGAAATTTACGCCACCGCATGTATTTTGGGGGCCGCCAGTTATTTTTTGTTCAGAACACTGCCCATAAAGGAGAACTATGCTTACATAGCAGCTATTTTAATGGTTATTGGCTTGCGTATAATTGCCGTTAAGTATAAAATTAGATTGCCTAATATTTATAGAAAAGAAAGTTGATCAAAGCACTTCTGCCTTTATAATGTAAATGTTTCTCATGGGCCAATCCCCCTCGTCTACTGGTACACTATTTATTTTGTCGACCACATCCATACCTTGAATCACCCTGCCAAAAGGGGTATAACTGCCATCCAAATGATAAGACCCTGGTTTGGTTACAACTATAAAAAATTCATAAGGTGAAGCCAGTTTATGTGGATTATCACGTTCACTGCTCGGCATTGAAATAGTCCCTCTATGGTGTTTGTAACCTTTATTGGCGTCTGGTGGAAGAAGATAGCGTCCAATTTCACGTCTTTTGTTCTCCGTTTCACGGTTGTCGGCGTTTCCTCCTTGAATGATGAAATTTTGAACCACCCTATGAAACATGGTATTGTTAAAATAGCCCAATTTGGTCAAGTAGATAAAATTGGCCTTATGGTAGGGAACATTGTCGTAAAGTTCGATGGTAAAACTACCCAGGCTTGTCGTTAATTTAACCTTGTTTTCTTTGGTTTTTTTAGCATATTCAAAAAAGAATTCAATGGCGTTTTCTTCGGTAAGTTCAAACGGTTCTTCTTTTTGCTTTTGTTCAACTTCTGCGGTTTTTTGACTTAATACATTATTTAATTCAAAGGCATTTGATACCGTATCTACCACCTCAACTTTACTGGCTGCCTTGACTTTATTATTTTGGTTTTTATTGCCGCAAGCCAAGAAAAAAAATAGTAGTATACTTGCCATGATAGCAAATTGAGCTTTTGCCATGAATTTCAATGATTTTTGTAAACAGGTTATAAAAATAGAAAATCTGCCCTTGCCCGGCGAAGATTCACATTATAAAATGGAACCCGAAATACGTAGAAAATGGCGTGAATCAAATATTTTGGACAAGCGAAGACCTAGAAAAGCTGCAGTTATGGCCTTATTCTATCCGAGTCACCAAGAACTCACCCAATTATTGCTGATTTTGAGAAAGAGCAATCAAGGCGTACATTCCAATCAAATTGGCTTCCCTGGGGGGAAAACCGAAAAACAGGATACTGACCTTTTGCATACCGCCATGCGTGAAACTTATGAAGAGGTAGGGGTACCGCCACAGGCCGTTAAAGTGGTAAAAGAGTTAAGTGAACTTTATATACCACCAAGCAATTTTTTGGTAAAACCATTCATGGGACTGTACCCCAAACCAGGGCCTTTTTCGGTTCAAGAATCTGAGGTTGAGGCACTGGTTGAGGTAGATTTGAACGAATTTTTAGATGAAAGAAATCAAATTCAACAAAAAATGACTACCTCGTATGCCCAAGATATATTGGTACCTGCCTTTAAGTTAAAGGGTTACACTGTCTGGGGAGCGACGGCAATGATGCTCAATGAAATCAAAGAGCTTTTACATAAAGTGCTTTAACACCTATTTCGTACATTAGTCACTCAATTTTAAGTATGGGACTGTTTAAAAAAAATCCGTTTGGGCATAATCTTTTTCTTAAGAAATGGCTTATTCGTATTCTTGGAATGATGACCCATCAACGGTACAAGCAATTCAATAAACTTGAAATTGAGGGTTCTGAAATCATTCGAAGTATTCCCGATCGTAACGTTCTTTTTGTAAGTAACCACCAAACTTATTTTGCCGACGTAGTGGCCATGTTTCATGTTTTCAATGCCAGTCTAAAGGGCAGGGATGACAGTATTAAGAATTTGGGGTATCTGTGGGACCCAAAATTGAATATATACTATGTGGCGGCCAAGGAGACCATGGGTAAAAGCTTGCTCACCAAAATATTGGCTTATGTAGGTTCCATTAGTATTGAACGCACTTGGCGCGCCGATGGGCAAGATGTGAATCGGCAGGTGAAGATGAGCGACATTTCAAATATTGGAACGGCACTTAAAGATGGTTGGGTAATCACCTTTCCACAAGGGACCACCAAACCTTGGAAACCTTTAAGAAAGGGCACTGCCCATATTATAAAACGCTATAAACCCGTAGTGGTTCCAGTTGTTATTGATGGGTTTAGAAGGTCTTTTGATAAAAAAGGGTTGTATGTTAAAAAGAAGGGCATCTTGCAATCCATGCATATAAAAGAGCCCCTGGAAATCGATTATGACAATGAATCCATTGAACAAATCATCGAAAAATTGGAATATGCTATTGAACAACACCCTTCTTTCTTAAAAGTAATACCCGAAGATCAATTGGCGGAGTACGAAGCCGACCATCAAAAAAGAAGGTACAGTCACCGTGATTAAATCTCCAGTTTTTTCAGCTCTCTGTAATTTAGGTTCAATCTTTTTAATAGAATACCGTATATCAACCGGTAGAACAGCCCTAAAATCAAGCCAAAAAATAAGATTGTTGCCATAAAGAACAAACCTACCAATAGCCAGGCGACGATATTCGAATCGGCAGCAGATATTTTTTCTGTCAGGGCCTGCGGAGGATCAAGAATCAATACTTCCAAAAGCACAACAATCATCGAAATGGCAAAAAGGGCCAAATTGAACCACACATAGAGCATGACCGTTTTTCTGACACGTATTATTTTTTTCATTAAATCACGGGCAGAATCTGTAGTACTGATTTTGCGATAGTTCTGATAAAACTTATAGATGAAATAAATGATGACCAAATAACTTGCCACTTCCAAAACATTTTCGAGGCCTCTTAAAAAGGCTGCACCTTCTCCCTGAAGTTCATCGGTATTGGTAGGAATAAATGACAAGGCGATCCAAAATAAGAATTCGGCTATACTGATGTAAAAAATCCATTTGACAATGGATGACGATTTTTTCCAAATCATCCTATAAATTTGGTCATAGCTCAATTTAGGAAGTTGCCCTTCTTTCTTTTGCCAATCTTTTTTCAAGAGTTCCAGCTCATCCATCATCGTCTTAGGGGTTTAATATGGTTCTCAACTTGTTCTTTACTCGGTTCATTTTTACTCGGGCGTTCACTTCTGAAATACCCAATGTTTCTGAAATTTCGGTGTAATTTTTATCTTCTAAATAGAGAAATACCAATGCTTTATCAATATCGCCCAACTGTTTGACTGCATCGTACATCAATTTTAACTGGCGTTCTTCGGTATCATCATATTCATTTGCCTTTATTTTAAAAATTACCGATTCATAATCTTGCGTTTTAATCCGTTTTTTAGATTTTCTATATAAGGTAATCGCGGTATTTAATGCAACGCGATACATCCATGTACTGAACTTGGCATCACCTCGAAACTTTGGGTAAGCCTTCCATAACTGAATTGTAATTTCTTGAAATAGGTCATTGTGGGATTCGCGATCATTTGTATATAAGCTGCATACCTTATGAACAATATTTTGATTGTTCTCAAGTTCGGTCACAAATTTGTGTTCCAGATCTTTATTCAAAGCTTGGTCAGTAGATTTGCTCACTTATAAGTAAGCTTATTAAGAATATTGTTACAACTACCTTTAAAATTACTTCTTTGCAAGGATGCTATCACTTACGATAATTGAGGGCGGGAGCTCTGTTGCCCACTAATGGTTCATAAACAAAGTTCGCACCACGGCGCTCTTCAAATTCCGTTTTTGCAGCATCGATCAGTTTATTATCACTAAGAAGATCAATAGCTGTGGCCGTCATCGTTTTGGCCGCTATCAGCATGCCTTTTTTACCTATAGTCGTTCCACCTGCCGCCACAGCTTGCCAACTATGCGCCGAAGTGCCTGGTACCCAAGTAGCGGTACCAAACCCAACGGTAGGCACCACAAAACTTACATCGCCAACATCGGTAGAACCATATGCTTTGGCTTCTTCTTTAAAGGGTTGTATTATTTTCGCTATTTCTTCATTCAATTGGTCTTGGCCCAAGCTCATGGCAATTTTTTCGGCAAACACCCGCTCATCAGGTGTATAAGTCATACCGCCAATATTTGATAAGTTGTTATGCACCACTTTTTGTAGTGTTAGATTGGGCAATAATTCGTGCACCCCATTCACGATTTCGTACTCCATTGTGGTGCCCGTACCAAGGGCAGCTCCTTCACCAGCTTTTATTATGCGGTTAAATATGTCTCTGACCACATCACGGCGGTTATGACGTGAATAATAGTATACTTCTGCAAAATCAGGCACGACATTGGGTGCTTTGCCACCATCGGTTATCACGTAATGAATTCTTGCTTCTTGGGGTACATGCTCACGCATCATATTGACCATATTGTTCATGGCCTCAACACCATCCAAAGCCGATCTTCCCATTTGAGGTGCGCCGGCAGCATGTGCAGAAATTCCATTAAATCTAAATTTTGCCGATATGTTGGCCAAGGCAGCTGCCGCACTAGCCGCATTTTGAGAGCTAGGATGCCAATGTAAGGCCACATCTACATCATTAAAAAGACCTTCTCTAGCCATATATACTTTAGCTCCACCACCTTCTTCAGCAGGGCAACCATAAAATCTAATAGTTCCATCAATTTTATTGGTCACCAACCAATCTTTTACCGCGATGGCCGCTGCCGTTGATGCGGTCCCAAAAAGGTGATGCCCACAGGCATGACCTGCTTCACCATCTGCAGATTTTTTTTCTGGTAAGGCCTGTTGTGAAAGTCCTGGCAAGGCATCATATTCTCCCAAAATTGCAATAATCGGTCCGCCATTTCCATATTCAGCTACAAAAGCAGTGGGAATGTTGGCAACTCCTTTTTCAATTGCAAAACCTTCGGCGGCTAAAGTTTCTTGCAACAATCTTGAACTTTTTTCTTCTTGATAGCCCATCTCGGCCAAGTTCCATATTTGCATGGCAATATCACCATAAGTTGCTGCCTTGGCATCAATCGAGCTCAAAGCCGCTTCTTTGCTTTTTTGGGCAATAGCGCCGAAGGTGGCCAAAAGACCCAAGATCAGCGGAAACAACAATTTTTTCATTCGTTCTTAATTTTTGATGGTAGCCCTAAATATACTAAAATCAGCTACAGAAATAGTATCGCAAAAGGCTTATGCTTAAATTTACCCTAGATTTGAGATTATGAATATTCCACAATCAAGTTTTCCGAGGGTTATCATCATTGGTGGGGGCTTTGGGGGCATCGCATTGGCCAAGAGACTTTGTAAAAAGGAGTTTCAAGTTGTGATGATGGACAAGCATAACTACCATACCTTTCAACCTCTCTTGTATCAGGTATCTACAGGTGGTTTGGAGCCCGATTCAATTGCGTATCCTATTCGAAAAGTACTACAGGGCTATCCGCATTTTTATTTTAGATTGGCTCAAGTTAAAAGCGTGGATACCGAACAAGAATTGGTACATACCAATATTGGCGAACTAAAATACGATTACTTGGTCGTGGCAACGGGTTCGACCACGAACTATTTTGGCAATAAATCTATCAAGAAGAATAGTATGGCCATGAAGTCCATACCTCAATCGTTAAATTTAAGAAGTTTGATACTTGAGAATTTTGAGCTGGCCCTATTGACAGACGATCTTCATGAAAGGGAGGCGCTGATGAATTTTGTCATCGTGGGCGGTGGACCTACAGGGGTTGAATTGGCCGGGGCACTTGCCGAAATCAAAAAAGGCATACTGCCTAAAGATTACCCCGATCTTGATACTCGAATTGCCCAGATAAATCTTATACAGAGCAGTGAAAGAATTTTGCCAGCAATGAGTGAAATCGCGTCAAAAAAGGCCGAACGATTTTTGGAGAAGTTGGGAGTCAATGTTTGGAAAAACTTAAGGGTATTGGAGTATGACGGTAAAGTCGTCACTACAAATACGGATACCGTTTTTGAAACAGCGACCATGGTTTGGGCCGCTGGCGTGAAGGCAGTGACAATCAAGGGATTGAATGGAAAAGACTTATTGGCAAAAGGAAATCGCCTAAAGGTCAATCATTTTCATCAAGTGGAAGGCCATGAAAATGTATTTGCCATTGGTGATGTGGCGCACATGGCCATGGAAGGATACCCCAATGGATTTCCAATGATGGCACAACCAGCCATGCAACAGGGTATTAGCCTAGGTGATAATTTAGTCAGACTCTCTGAAAAACTACCTATGGCACCCTTTATTTACAAGGATAAAGGAAGTATGGCCACGGTGGGCCGCAACAAGGCCGTCGCGGACCTTCCCAGGTTTAAATTCCAAGGGGTCTTTGCTTGGTTCATCTGGATGTTTGTTCATCTTTACTTTTTAATTGGTTTTAGAAATAGGGTAGTGGTCTTTATCAATTGGGTATATAACTACATTAAATTTGATCGAGAGGCCCGACTAATTATTAGACCATTTAAGAAAAAGTATACGGTAAAACCCAAAATTTAGAACCGTAATTTGCTCGATATAAATTAAATAAAGGTTCTGTTACAGCTATTTATGGCTGATTGTAGAAATAAATTATGCGTATTTACGTTTTGGCATCATATTCAACCAAACCTGTATAATATATGAAGTCAATTTTTGTCACTTTTCTCGTTTTATTTATTGTCTCTTTATCACTTCATTCGCAAGTTGATCGGTCCACTTTTAAATTTGGTATACATGGAGGTATTCCCGTAGGTGATGCCGCCGACGTCTCAAGTTTTACACTAGGTTTGGATATTATCCACTTTTGGAGTGTTTCAAAACAATTTGACCTTGGTTTGGCCTCTGGTTTTACAAACGCCTTCGGCGATACCGATTCGGTCACTAGTGGCAATGTAACCGCACAAACGGGTTTTGACAATGTTCAATTTTTGCCCCTGGCCGGCGCCATTAGATTATATCCAACTGCTAAATTCAATTTAGGAGGGGATTTAGGTTACGCCATTGGGGTAAATGATGGAAATGAAGGTGGGTTTTACTATAGACCCACGATCGCTGCCAATGTTGGCGGTACTACAGAACTCAATGTGGCCTACACCGTAGTTCAGGGCGATGTTTCAAACTGGACCACCCTCACTCTAGGTTTTCTTATCGGTTTTTGAGAATAAAGCATTAAGTCAATCTTAACGGCAATTTTACAAAAAGTAAAACGTCATTTTCTAGGATGGAATTTATTTAAAACCTTTGCTAAATGTGCACGGTTCACGTGCATATAGACTTCAGTGGTGGTAATGCTTTCATGCCCCAACATTTGTTGAATTGCCCTTAGATCTGCCCCATTTTCCAGTAAGTGGGTAGCAAATGAGTGCCTAAATGTATGTGGGCTAATTTTTTTACTGAGACCAATTTTTTGTGATAGCCTTTTAATGATCGTAAAAATCATGGCACGTGTCAACTGTTTGCCCCTTCGGTTCAAGAATAGAAAATCGGCATGACTGGGTGCTATATTTTGATGGGCTCTAATTTCATTTCTATATAGATTGATATATTTTTTGTTGACCTTGCTAATGGGCACAAAACGCTGCTTATTACCCTTGCCGGTGACCTTAATAAAATCTTCTTCAAAATAAAGATCTGAAAGTTTTATATTAATGAGCTCCGATACCCGAAGACCACAACCATAAAGGGTTTCTAAAATGGCCCTATTCCTTTCTCCTTCGGGTGTTGATAAGTCAATGGCCCTAATAAGCTGGTTTATTTCATCAGTAGAAAGCACATCGGGCAGTTTTCTTCCAATTTTAGGGGTTTCAAGTAAATCGGTCGGATTGTCGGGGCGATAATCTTCAAATACCAAATAATTAAAGAATCCTTTTAAACCAGAGATTAGACGTGCTTGCGAACGGGGATTGACATTTTTGGCCGATTCATAAATAAATTGCTGAACGGTATTCTGTGTGATTTTCAGTGGTGGTTCATCAATATCCAAAGCTGTTAAATAACCCATCAATTTTTGTATGTCCAGACTATAATTCTTGATGGTGTTTTCTGAAAGGCCCCTTTCTATTTTCAAGAAATGCCGGTAATCGTCAAGAGCTTGGTTCCATTTCATTTTCTAAAGATAGAAAGAGATATTTGGCTTTTGAAAAAATGAAGGTTTTCGCTATATGAATGTTGAATAGAAGCTTATCAATTATTGCTGCCCAAGGCACAATTTTTGTATTTTTGAAACGCAATAAATAAAAACAACTATTATGAAAAAACTAATTGTTTCTTGTTTTATTTTTTTAGGTGCTTTTGGGCTATTGAAAGCACAAGAAGGATTTGCCATTAAGGCAGGTATCAATAATGTTACTTTTGACTTGGATGGCTTTGGTTCTACAAGTGAATTGGGTTTCTATTTGGGTGGTAGCTATACCTTTGACACCAATGGTGAAATTCAAATTGAGCCTTCAGTTTTAGTAAGCATAGTTGATGACTTGAATGCACTCTACATTCCCGTAATGGCCAAATATGGTGTTTCAGATCAATTTAACTTGCAGGCTGGACCGCAGATCAATTATATCTTGGAAGATATAGATAACGGGGCCTTTGGTCTGGATTTAGGCTTGGGAGCTGGTTTTGATATCAGCGACAAGCTCTTTTTGGAAGCCCGGTATGCCTTTGAAATAATAAGGGATTTGGATAATGGCAGTATCAATACCCTAACCGTTGGGGTGGGATATAGGATAGATTAATTTAAAAAAATTTAGAAACGGAAGCTCTTGCTTCCGTTTTTTTTTGCCCTTAAATTATTGCTACTTTTAACCTATGAAATTAATCATTGTCAACGGCCCTAATTTAAACCTTTTGGGTAAAAGAGAACCAGAGGTTTATGGTAACACCACTTTTGAAGACTACTTCACCAAACTTCAGTTTAAATACAAACAGGTTCAGCTGGAATATTTTCAATCAAATATAGAAGGTGAAATTATCAACAAAATTCAAGAAGTTGGCTACCAATATGACGGCATAATATTGAATGCTGCCGCCTACACACACACGTCTATTGGTATTGGTGATGTCGTAAAAGCGGTTGAGGCACCTGTAGTTGAGGTTCACATATCAAATACGTTCAAGAGAGAAGATTTTAGACATCAGTCATTCATTTCGGCGGGTGCCAAGGGCGTCATCTTAGGGTTTGGTCTGCAAAGTTATGACCTTGCCATTCAAAGTTTCTTAGGCTAAGGCTTTTAGATACTTTTTATCTATGTAAAAAGTACCAAAGGGCAACAAGGATGCTACTAAGAGGACGAATAACTTTTTAAAGCCCCATTTTCTTTCCCACCAAAAAACTATCGCCAATAAAATATAAAGTATGAAAAGAGCTCCGTGGGCATAGCCGATTACTTTATTCGGACCAAGAATGCCTGCCCAATATTTTAAAGGCATGCTAAAAGCGAATAGCAACAAATATGATATTCCTTCAAGTATGGCCGTAGCTCTGAATATGGGCAACAATGGCTAAGAATTAAAGATGAATGACCTCGTCGTATGCAGCAGCCACAGCTTCCATAACCGCTTCGCTCATTGTTGGGTGTGGATGAACGGCCTTTAAAATTTCATGGCCTGTGGTTTCCAATTTACGCGCTACAACAGCTTCTGCAATCATATCGGTAACACCGGCGCCAATCATATGGCAGCCCAACCATTCACCATATTTGGCATCAAAAATCACTTTTACAAAACCATCAGAAGCACCTGAGGCTTGCGCTTTGCCGCTCGCAGAAAATGGAAACTTGCCTACCTTAATTTCATAACCTTGTTCTTTGGCTTGTTTTTCGGTAAGGCCAACCGAAGCAATTTCCGGGCTACAATACGTACAACCGGGTATATTGCCATAATCCAATGGTTCAACATGCATGCCCGCTATTTTCT
>JABDND010000113.1 GCA_013001145.1 Croceitalea sp.
CATAGTGGACAGGTGCCGTTTTCTTGGCCCTCTATCTGTGGATGCATGGAGCACGTCCACCTACCATTTACCGTCATATTTGAAGTATCCTCACTGACCGGCTCAGCCTCATTGTTACCAAAGAAGATAAACCCTATAAGTAATCCCAAGAGGGCAAAAGCAGCATATTTTCCAAAGTTCTTAATCATATTGACTATCTGCTAAATTTTTTCACTTTTATTTAAAATTACTTCTTTTCGCCAAGAAAATAACAAAGGCACGACAAACAACGTTATTAGTGCCATTAACATGCCACCCAGGCAGGGAATGGCCATGGGTATCATAATATTGGCACCTTTTCCTGATGATGTCAGTATAGGTATCAAAGCCAATGTGGTTGTAGCGGTTGTCATAAGACAAGGGCGAATTCTTCTCTTACCGGCCTCAATTACCGCCTCACGAATTTCATTGATATTGGTCGTTGTCCTGTTTTCAAAACTTTGTTTTAAATATGTCGCCATCACAACCCCATCATCGGTTGCAATCCCAAATAGGGCAATAAAACCTACCCAAACAGCAACACTCAAATTAATGGTTTGCATATTAAAAAGTTGCCTTATGTTGGTTGATCCTATATCAATATTCATGAACCAGGTTTGCCCATAGAGCCACAAAAGGATAAAGCCTCCTGCAAAAGCCACGGCTATACCTGAGAATACCATCAATGAAATGGATACAGACCTAAATTGTAAGTAAAGGACCATGAAAATTACCAGCAAGACCAAAGGAATGACGAATTTCAATGTTTGTTGTGATCGCAAATGGTTTTCATAAGTTCCGCTAAACTCGTAATTGACCCCTTCAGGTACCAAAAGATTTCCGTCATTAATCTTGTTGGCAATAAACGTCATGGCGTTTTCTACAGCAGTAACCTCTGACACGTCGTTCAATTTATCAAAGATGACATAACCCACTAAAAAACCATCTTCACTTCTTATTTGCTGTGGGCCTTTTTCATATTGTATTGTTACCATCTCCTTAAGCGGTATGGTAGAACCATTAGGCAAGGTAATATAGATAGACCCTAATTGCTCTGGCTCATTTCTTAACTCCCGTGGATACCTTACCCTAATACCGTATCGCTCCCGACCTTCAATGGTTTGACCCAATATCTTTCCTCCTACAGCTGTTTCTATAGTCTGCTGAACATCTTCAATGGAAAGTCCATATCGAGCGATTTTAGTTCGATCAATGTGCATTAATAAATAGGGCTTGCCCACTATTCTATCTGCGAAAACCGATTCTGGTGCAATTCCTTCCACTTCTTTTAGAAGCTTTTCCAGTTCAAGGCCAAATTGCTCAATATCTTGAAGGTTTTGGCCCTTGACCTTAATTCCCATTGGGGTGCGCATACCAGTTTGCAACATCACCAATCTTGTCTCGATGGGCTGTAATTTTGGAGCCGAAGTAATACCAGGTAATCTGGTGGCTTTACTTATTTCATTCCAAATATCATCTGGCCCTTCAATGTGGTCACGCCAATTTCTATAATATGTACCATTGTTATCCAAAATCAATTCGCTTGAATTAATGGCTTGACCATTGCTTAACTTTTCACCAGATTTTGTAACAAAATACCCTTGTTTGTCCACTCTGAATCTTGCTGGCTTACCTGTTTGGTCAAGAATATATTCTGTCTTATAAGAAATGAGATTTTCGAACATTGAAAGTGGAGCTGGATCTAAAGCAGAATCAACCCTACCTGCCTTACCGACAACATATTCGACTTCTGGAATGGCAGCAACGGCCATATCCAATTTCTTGAGCACCTGATTATTTTCGGCAATACCTGCGTGGGGCAAAGCACTTGGCATGAGTAAAAAATCGCCTTCATCAAGTGTTGGCATAAATTCTTTGCCTGTAGTTGACATAATCCAAAATCCCAAGAAAACCATAACAATGGGAATGGATATACTTATTGCCTTATGGGCCAATATCCATCTAAGCATTGCTTCGTAACTCTTAATAAAGTAATAAATAGGCGCCAAAACGACTACACAAATGACAATGACAAATAAAGAATTTAGTAATAGATTGCTACTATAGCCCATCGGGCGCCAATAAAAGCTCAAAGCGATTAAAATGAATATAACGGTCGTTGCCAATGAATACATTTGGTACTGTTCGGCACTAAGCTTGTTGTAATTTTTAAGTAAGCCCAGAATCCCTATAAGAATCAAAATGACGGCAGCATAGCTTCCTAAGAGAATGCCAATGATGCCTAAGGTAAGTATCAAAACATTGATCAAAGGATTTTTAGTGCTTTCCGTTTTATTCTTCAACAGTACTGCTGCTATTGGCGGTATGGCAAAAAGAGCGATGGCCATTGCTGCGAACAACGCAACGGTCTTTGTAAATGCCAATGGTGTAAATAATTTGCCTTCAGCTCCTGTTAAAGTAAAAACCGGGATAAAACTAATAATAGTTGTTACTCCAGCTGTGAGTATTGCTCCAGACACCTCTTTGGCAGCATTAATAATATTTTTTTCAAAAGATTCACTTGAATGTTCTTTTTGATGCCTTACAATATTTTCTGTTAAGATTATCCCCATATCCACCATAGTGCCTATTGCTATGGCAATACCTGAAAGGGCGACGATATTCGCTTCGAAATCAAAAATTTTCATTGCTATGAAAACAACCAAAACCGCTAGCGGCAAGAGCCCTGATATAAGTAAACTTACCTTTAAGTTTCGAAGCATTATGACCACAACCAAAATGGCAATCAATATTTCAAATGCCAGTGCGTCACCCAACGTTTTCAAGGTTTCATTAATGAGTACCGATCGATCATAAAAAGGTACAATGGTAAGTTGGGAAATGGTACCATCACTTAATTCCTTTTTGGGCAGACCGGCGCTGATTATTTTGACTCTTTCCTTAAGTGCTTTTGACACTTCCATTGGGTTTGATCCATAGCGTGCGGTTACCACACCTCCGACCACTTCTGCCCCACCTTTGTCAAGAATACCTCGTCGTTCTGCTGGACCGACAGTGACTTGAGCAATATCCTTTACATTTATACTCGTATAATTATTGGAAACTACGCTGGTATTTTCTATATCTTCCAAAGAACCTATAAAGCCCAATCCCCTCACAAAATATTCAACCTGGTTGATCTCCAAGGTTTGAGCTCCAGTTTCCCTATTGCTTTTTTTAATGGCCTCCACTACTTGTTTAAGTGAAATACCATACTGTTTCATCAGGTCTGGATTAACGTCAATTTGGTACTCCTTTACAAAACCTCCAATAGAGGCTACTTCTGAAACTCCTTGCGTGGAAGCAAGGGCATTTTTTACATAAAAATCTTGAATACTGCGCAATTCTTGTAAATTCCAACCACCGGTTACCGCTCCATTTGAATTTCTTCCTTCCAGTGTGTACCAAAATATTTGTCCAAGGGCTGTAGCATCCGGCCCAAGTTTGGGTCGCACAGATTCTGGCAGTAAATTCGCCGGTAAGGCGCTAATTTTTTCCAAAACCCTGGATCTTGACCAATAGAAATCTATATGATCATCAAAAATGATGTATATGGTTGAAAACCCGAACATTGAGCTGCTCCTTATTGATTTGACTCCGGGTATTCCCAATAAATTGGAAGTTAATGGGTAAGTTATCTGATCCTCAATATCTTGTGGAGACTGACCTTGCCAGTCGGTGTACACAATTTGCTGATTTTCACCAATATTGGGAATGGCGTCAACCGCTACAGGGCTTGAGGGCACTATATTAAAAACAAGTTCAAATGGCGCAGTGATAAGCCCCATTATCGTAACAAGAATTATGACCAGATAGGCTACTAACTTGTTTTTTATTAAAAATTGAATGCCCCTATTTAGCATGATATATTTTTACGGGCTTTTAAGCAAACAGTACTAAAACTTGACCCGTTATTTAAAACTCAAAAATTGCCCTTAAATTGTTGTTCATCTCCATGTATCACACAATTAGCTACACCTTATTAAAACCTCAAAACCACAGGTTGGCACACCTATGGTTTTAAAGAAAGTATAAAATTTCAAAGAATTTATAATTTTAATATTTCAAACTCCGATCGTCTATTTTGCCTATGTTTTTCTTCCGTGCAATAGACCGAACCATCACACTCGTTGGTCAATTGAGACTCGCCAAATGCCTTTGTTTTAATTCTCTCTGGTTTAATTCCTTTCGTAACTAGGTATTGACTGGTGCGTTCAACTCTGCGCTCTGATAACCAAAGGTTATATTTTTCGCTTCCCCTTGAATCAGTATGTGATGTGACCAATAAAATCATATCAGGGTTCTGTTCTATGATTTCAGCCAGCTGATCGAGGACCAATTTATCCCTTTGGTTCAAGTATGAAGAATTAAGGTTAAAATAAACGTTGCCCAAATCTTTGATTTGTTTTTGAAGGGCATTGCGTCTGGCATTTTTAGCTTCAAGTTTCGCTTTTTCTTCTGCAGCGAGCTGTGCTGCTTGCTCTGCCTTTCTCAAACGTTCTTCGAGTGCTTTAGCCTCTCTCTCTGCTTGTTCAGCGACAGCTATGGAATCTTGAAGACGTTGTTGTTCTTTTTCAATTTCTTGCAAGAGCGCAAGTTTTTCTTCTCCTTTGGGCGAAAGCCCCTTCTCTGCATCAAATTGATATATTACGCCCACGGCATGTTGAATATGATTACTGGCCTTATCAATATTCATTGCCCATTTGCCGGTTGAATTAAAATCGAGTCCAATACGGTCGGATAACCAAGTTCTAAAACCGATAATTGCATTATAGGTACCTCTACCTTGATTATTTGCATCCGTAAAACCGGCGCCAACACCAACAAATGGATCGAACCATCCGGTTTCTCCAAGAATTAGATTCAAATCGTAGGTAACTCTGAAGTCTAAACCGAAATAATCAATGTCCTCAGGATTGACCAATCCATCAATAATTTTATTTTCTCTATATCGATTATATGTGCCTATTGCTTCAAGGCCAAGTCCATTCTTAAAATACCTTCCTATACTTATCCTTGAGGGGAATGGAACTGCATTCCAATTGTCCTGAACATTTAAAGATCCTCCAAATTCATCACCGGCATCATCGACAATATTGGTTCCCACCGTGAACATCCAAGAACTGGTCACTATAGAGTCTTTTGCTGTTAATTGTAAGTCTTGGGAATAGCCAATAGTCACCAGCAATGAAATCGAGAGAACTAGCAATTGTCTAAATGAACTCATAGGTCGTAATTTGGGGATTACAATTGTAAAAGTAATGTAAATACAATCAAAGGTAAAATATGTGCTTTCAAAAGGGCCTTAATTTCGTCAACAAGAAATAACATGACATTAAGATTCTTTTTTAAAGTGTCTAAACACTATTTCTTTTTTGGTTCTAGGCATTTTATATACACAAAATGGATAAGAAATAATAGGCAATCTATTTTTTTTTGAAGAAATTTCCATGCCTATAGTGATGGTCGTGGAATCCTCTTTCAATACTATTAATTCAGGTAATTCAACATCTTTTTGTTTACCCATACATGCAATCAATACCACCTCTTTTTTAAAATCAATAATAGGCACTGACAAACCTGGCTTTCTTGTTCTGTTAACTTTTGAGTAAAATAAATTTAACGCATTCTGGTTGTTGATTACGAAGGATGTAGGATTTTGTGTGTAGAAATAGGCATCTTGTTCCAATACCTGTAAAAAACTGTTGTTTTCTTCGTTTTTGGCAGTCTTTTGAGCCGAACATGCCAATGTAATCATTATTATTAGAGCAAATATTGATTTATTCATAGTCAATACGAGTTTTTGTAACGCGAGTTATAGGCTTTCTCATATACGGTCTCATAGAGAGGTAAAATGTTTAAAATATCAAACTTGGACGCTACTGTTCTGGCATTCTCTTTAAAAGTGTTCAAAAGCGTTTCATCTTTAAGTAAGTAAAGGGCATTCTTGGCCATTTCTTCTACGTTGCCCACATCACTTAAAAACCCTGTTATCCCATCTTGGTTGACTTCGGGAATACCCCCCGTATTGCTGGAAATGACTGCAACTTTATTGATCATGGCTTCCAATGCCGCGAGACCGAAACTTTCTGTTTCTGATGGCAATAAAAATATATCGCTGAAACATAGAATACGGTCTATTTCATTACTATTGCCCAAAAACACCACCTTATCGACAATATCAAGTTCTTCACACATCAGTTCGGCATGTTCCTTTTCTGGTCCCTCACCCACCATTATGAGTTTGGCAGGCATTTGTTCTTGAATTTTGTAAAATATTTTAATCACATCAGGTATTCGTTTTACTTCTCTAAAATTACTGATATGCGTAATTATTTTTTCCTCATCCTTGGCCATTAAAGACCGTTGACAATCTGTATAGTCATTACTATACTTTTTTATATCGATAAAATTAGGGATGACCTCCACGGGTTTTTTCACATCGAACATCTCCAGTGTTTTTTGCTTTAAATCTTCTGAAACCGAAGTCACTACATCTGATTTATTGATACTAAAAGTAACGGCCGATTTGTAAAATGGATGGTTACCCACCAAGGTGATATCTGTACCGTGTAAAGTGGTTATCATTGGAATATAGATACTGTCTTCCTTGAGCATTTTCTTGGCCATATAACCGGCGTAGGCATGTGGAATGGCGTAATGTACGTGAAGAAGTTCTATATCATATAACTTAATGGTATCGACCAGTTTACTGGAAAGGGCAAGTTCATAAGGTTGATATCTAAATAACGGATACTCAGGTACGTGAACCTCGTGAAAATGTATATTGCTGTTCAAAAATTCTAAACGAACAGGCTGTCTGTAGGTGACAAAATGAATTTCATGTCCCCTTTCAGCTAAGGCGATACCCAATTCAGTTGCTACGACACCACTACCACCAAAGGTGGGATAACATACTATTGCAATCTTCATGTGCTAAATTTAGGCTATTATTTGATTCTTAATTTATAATGGAATCATAAATCGCCTGTTGAATGCGTGTGCGCAATCCTGATCGTACCAGTAGATTGTTGGTCATTGAAGGATAGGTTCGGTTCGAAAGGAATACGTAAACCAATTCTTCTTCAGGGTCTGCCCAAGTATAAGTACCCGTAAAGCCACTATGGCCGAAACTTTTGCGAGAAACACAACCACAGGTCGGACCTTTTTCTTCTAATTGTGGCTTATCAAAACCAACACCCCGCCTCACCTCTTTTTCGCAGAAATAACAAGTATTGAATTTTTTGATGGTTCGCTCCTCCAAATATTGCTCACCCCCATAATAACCACCTTGTAAATACATTTGCATGATCTTTGCTACATCATTGGCATTGCTAAAAAGTCCAGCATGACCACCAACACCGCCTTGCATGGCCGCTCCCATATCGTGAACGTACCCCTGTATGGTCTGGTATCTAAAATAGTTGTCTTCTTCACTGGGCACTATTAACTCCTTTTCTATTTTTTCAATTGGATTGTACAGTGTTTTGGTGGCCCCCAGTGATTTGTATAAATAGTCGTCAATCAAAACATCCAACCCTTTTCCGTTGTAATCCTCGATATATTTTTTTAAAACGTAATAGGCTACATCGCTATACCGATATCTATTCGATTTTAATTCTTGCCTACCAATACGCTCATATATGGAGTCTTGATATACATTGGCCAAGTACATACCGTCGCCCACTTTAATCGAAAAATCCTCTGATGGATAATTTTTATAATATTCAAGAGATGGCTTACGATTTTCATCAAGGGTACTTACATAAAAAGCAATCCATGCCGGAAGCCTTCCGTAATGTGATAATGCCTTTAAAACAGTGACATTTTTTAACTCAGATTCTTGGTACTCAGGGATCAAGTCTTGAAAAGTGTCATTGAGCCTGATTTGACCCTGTTCTTCCATTTTCATAATCATGGGCAAGGTTGCCAATATTTTGGTCAACGATGCCAAGTCGTAAATATGGTCATTGGTAATACTATCGTTTGCGTCATACGTTGGTTTCCCAAAACTCTTGTTATAAACTACTTTTCCTTTTTTTGCAATAAGTATTTGGGCCCCTGGAAACATTAATGAATCCAAACCTGTTTTTACCAATTGATCAACTTTTGCCAATTTTTCACGATCAAACCCAACGCGCTCAGGTATGCTATATCCCAATCGCGATATCGCTTTTGTTTCAATGCCCTTATTTACCGGAAAAAGTGAATGGCCTGTGACAGGTAATTTGCCTTTGGCCGGCAAGGCTCCAAAAAGTATTTCCGCTGCTTTTTCTTGGGCCAATTTGCTATTTTGATAACCAACTAAAATGGCATCAATTGAATCAAAACTATAAATATCCTTTAAAGCATATGGTTTTGTAAATACTGTGAGAATGGTATTACTGGTGCGTAGATTTGATATTTCTTCCAACCAGAACAATTCATTCTCCGATAACTTATGGTCTTTCCAAGGGCTTTCATTGCTTTTGTGCAGTCCAATAATCACTAAATTAAACGCCTTTAATTGATTTTTGTAAGACGCAATATCTTTGGCTTTTATATAGGTTACTTCTGCATACCTTTTTAAACTATTCAAAAAATCGTCTCCATTGGCATCTCCAAAATGGACATAGGCAATTTTCTTTTTGTCCAACTTTAAGGTTGGTATCAATGAGAACTTGTTCTTTACAACAGTCATGGCATTTTCAATGGCTTCCTCATAAACCAAATGATCCTCGACCGTACTCAAATCGGCAGTAAGGCCATTCAGTTCAATAGACTTGTAATTATTGAGGCCTAGTTTGTATTTCGCCTTTAATATTTTTTTTACTGAACTTGCCAATCTAGATTCTGTGATTTGTCCTTTTTTAAAGGCAGCTATGAGCTTTTGCTTGGCATTCAATACATCAACGGGCATTAATAACATGTCGTTCCCAGCCAAAAATGCAGATAATTCCACTTCACCCATTGGGGCAAATTCAGATACTGCCTTCATGTTCAACGCATCGGTAAAGACCAATCCTTTGAAGTTTAACTTGTTTTTGAGCAAGTTGGTAATGATAGGTTTAGATAAAGAGGAAGGAAAACCGGGGCGCAATTCTAGACTTGGTATATCTAAATGGGCTACCATTACACTACTTAAGCCATTGGCTATAAGCTCCTTATAAGGATACAATTCCAGAGTATCCAAACGTTCAGCGCTAAAACTTAAAAGTGGCAGCGATTTGTGTGAGTCGGTAGCGGTATCGCCATGACCAGGAAAATGTTTGCCCGATGAGAGTACGCCTATACTTTCCATTCCTTTCATGAAAGCAATTCCTTTTCGGGACACGTTGAATTTATCCTCCCCAAATGACCTGTTTCCGATAATTGGGTTCAAGGGATTAATATTGATGTCTATATCGGGCGCAAAATTAATGTGGACCCCCAATCGTTTGGCATGTTTGCCTATTTGGCGTCCTACCCGCTCCACGATGGCATCGTCTTGAATTGCACCCAATGTCATATTCCATGGAAAAGCAAATGTAGAATCTAATCGCATGGCTAGGCCCCACTCAGCGTCCATGCCAATTAGTAATGGCGTTTTGGCCACTTTTTGAAAACTGTTGGTCAATTGTGCCTGCCGTACAGGACCACCGGTGGAGAAAATTACGCCCCCTATGTGGTGTTCTTTTACGAGCGATTTGATTTGATCCGTTGCTGTGGCATTTTGATTCGAAGCGACACTGACCATAAATAGTTGGCCTACCCGTTCCTCCAAGGTCATGGCATCATATGTAGATGTGACCCATTTATCCTGTGCCACGGTATCTTTGCTCACCAAAGGGTCCAATTGCCCGCTTGCGAACAAAAATGAGAATAGTAAAAAGGTTAAGTAGTAATACTTATGCATAAAAAATTGTCTAGGGCATCAACTTACAGCGCTCTAAAATATTGCATTTCATCGAAGAAACTTAATAAAATAGGGGAAAATGGGCTTTTTTGCGATTAAAATCACATGAAATGGGCGTGCCAGCTTTCCGATGCAGGTACCTCCCAATGCTCCATATATTCAAGTTTGGTGTTGACCAGGTTGTTGAAAACAATGGTATTTTTTGAGACTGCCCGTTCTTTGGCCATTTTTTTGAAATCTTTTAAATTTTTATAGGCCACGTATTCCCCTTGTTTGTATGAGACATTCATTTTATCTAAAAGATCTACCTTATATTTTTGTTCCAAAGCCTGTATAAAATGTACCGAGGCATCGATGGAACAACCCGAAGCACTGGCCATTTGTTGATCTAAACCTATTACAATGAATCTATTGTATCGAATTTGATAACCTGCTTGCAGGTTACTGCCATGTGCCGTCCATTGTGACAGAAATTGCTCCAAACTTTTCTTCACTTCAACCAATTCATCAGCTGAAAAACTGCGACTGCATTGATATATCCAAATTCTGGCATTATCGGGCAAAACTTCAAAATCGACTAACATTATGCTCTTATTTTAATCGGATACTTGTATTTCTAGTTTATTTTTTGGCCAAATGGGATGTTATAGATCTTTGGCCTTGGCAATCAGTTCGGCAATATCCATAACCGCAATTGATGCTTCTTTTTCTTTGTTTTTGACACCATCGGTCATCATCGTATTACAAAACGGACAAGCTGCCGCTATTATATCGGGTGTGGTTTCCAAAGCTTGTTCGGTTCGTTCAATATTGACATCTTTATCGCCTTTTTCCGGCTCTTTGAACATTTGAGCCCCTCCTGCGCCACAGCAAAGTCCTTTTTTGCGGCAATTCTTCATTTCGACCAATTCTGCATCCAGTTTTGAGATAAGCTCTCTAGGCGCCTCGTATACATTATTGGCACGACCTAAATAACAGGGGTCATGATAAGTAATCCGCTTGCCCTTATAGGTGCCGCCTTCAAGCGAAATCTTTCCTTCATCCAAAAGCTGTTTTAAAAATTGTGTGTGATGTACAACCTCATAATTTCCCCCCAAGCCCGGATATTCATTTTTTATGGTATTAAAACAATGCGGACAGGCAGTAACTACCTTTTTAATCTCATAGGCATTCATGACTTCAATATTTGTCATGGCCTGCATCTGAAATAAAAACTCATTGCCAGCGCGTTTGGCAGGATCACCGGTACAGCTTTCTTCGGTACCTAAAACAGCAAAGCTAACATTGGCTTTGTTAAGTATTTTCACAAAGGCTTTGGTAATTTTCTTCGCCCGGTCATCAAAGCTACCTGCGCAGCCTACCCAAAACAACACCTCAGGTTGTTTACCTTCAGCAAATAATGAGGCCATGGTAGGTACGTTCATATTGTTTTCCATTATAGCGTTTTATGATTCTTTTGCCCAGTTCAAGCGATCCATTTGATTGAATGGCCACGGGGCTCCATTATTTTCCAAATTCCCCATCATATTGTTTAAATCTGATGGGGCAGCAGATTTTTCCATAACCAAATAGCGACGCATTTCAACAATTATAGAAAGCGGGTCTATGCTCACTGGGCAAGCTTCAACACAAGCATTACAAGTGGTACAGGCCCAAAGTTCTTCCCTGCTTATGTAATCGTCTAATAACTGCTTGCCATCGGGCACAAAGATTCCTTTGTTGGCATCTATGTTTTTACCCACTTCTTCCAATCGGTCGCGAGTATCCATCATTACTTTTCTTGGCGAAAGTTTTTTTCCTGTTTGGTTTGCGGGACACTCCGATGTACAACGTCCACACTCCGTACAGGTATATGCGTTCAATAATTGTACCCAGTTCAAATCTGTAACATCAGATGCTCCAAATTTATCGGGTTCCCCTGCATCATCAGTTGGTGCCGCAGATGGGTCTGCATTAGGGTCCATCATTAACTTGACCTCGTTGGTTACCGATTCAAGATTATTGAATTGCCCCTGTGCTTTTAGATTCCCATAATAGGTATTGGGAAAAGCCAAGAGAATATGAAGGTGTTTTGAATAATAAAGATAATTCAAAAAGAATAAAATCCCCGCAATATGAAGCCACCAGGCGGTACGTTCAACTATTATAAGGCTGTTCATGGACATCCCTTCAAATATCGGGGCAATAAACTGACTGATGGGAAATGTTCCCGCTTTTACATAGTTCGCGGCATCCATTTGTTGCAATTGTAGGTCGGCTGCGTTCATGGTCAAGAATAAGAACATCAACACCAATTCAATATACAAAATCAGATTGCCATCTTTTTTGGGCCAACCCGTCATTTCAGGTTTTATAAATCTTTTTAATTTGATGATGTTTCTGCGGAGCCAAAAAATGACCACGGCAACAATGACCAAGAATGCCAATATTTCAAAAGATGCAATTAGAATATCGTAGGTTTTGCCCAATGGCGCAAAAATACGGTGCGTTCCCAGCAACCCATCTATGATAATTTCGAGCACCTCAATATTGATGATTACGAAGCCCAAATAAACGATGATGTGCATTAGGCCTGCTATAGGTCTTACCACCATTTTTGATTGCCCAAAAGCAATCAAGGACATATTTTTAAGTCGTTCTGATTTATCACCGCTGGTATCGGCAGGTTTACCCAATTTAATATTGCGGGACAGTTTTTTTACATTTTTGGCAAAATAACCGATTGCTGCAATCAATAAGAGGCCAAAGAGAATGTTGGGAAGGTATGCCATAGATTAATTTTCATTTTTTGCCGCCGGATCATTTTCTGGAAGTTCATATTCCTTCTGCTTTTTACCAAAAACAGACACATTGACGTAACGTTTAGGGTTTAAACGAAAATCTTGAAGCAATAGATTCAGTTCCCTTGACGCATTGCTCAAATTATCATACAATTCATCATTATTGGCCATTTTGCCCAAAGATCCTTCTCCCTTTTCTATTTTTTGTAAAACCGCGTTCAAATTAGTAATTGTCTCTTTCAGACTATTGATCGTTCCAGCCATATCTGATTCTGACAATGTTTTTGAAACTTTGGCGAAATCTGTCGTGATAACATTGATGTTTTGAATAGAACTGTCCAACTGGTCTTTATTGAGCACCAATACCTCATTTAATGCATTGGCGCTAATCTGAAAACTGTTGACCAATTGATTGAGACCGGCGATGCTCTGTTGCAGGTCTCGTTTTGTTCGGTCGTCTAAAATATCATTGACATTCATCAATAGGGAATCTGCATTCGTTACCGCCCCTTCTACTTTCATTTGCAGGGGTGTCAGTTTTTGTTGTACCAATTCGGTCAAGCCCGGTTTTGAATTGCTGGTTAAGGTATCTCCATTTTGTGCAGCGAGCGCCCCATCAAAAACGGGTATGATCTGTATACCCTTGCCTCCTATTATTCCTGTGTCATATAATTCTGCCTTACTATTTTTTGAAAATTCAAAATCTTTATCTATGGTGAATGAAATCAACAACTTCCCTGAATTGTCTAAAAAATCTATTGTGTTGACCTTACCCACAGAAAGCCCATTTATGGAAACCTGAGTGCCGGTTTGCAGTCCGCCTACATTATCATAGACAGCATAAAAGGTTTTCGTTTTTTCAAAGATGGAAGTAGATTTTAAATAGCTAAATCCCAATATGAACAAAAGAATACCACCAATAACGATGATACCTGTTTTTACTTCCCTGGATATTTTCAAAAGGTGTGGTTTTCTGTTTCAAACAAAATTAGGAATAAATTTAAGATGGGCTTACTCTACCGACCTAGAATTTAAAGCCTCCTTAATAGGAATGCGTGACCCATTTTTATATGCCACAATAAAAGCATCCTTGTAACCCTTGGTAGTGGCCGTTGCTTTGATTTTTTTGGCCTCGGCAAAAGAGTTGGTATCGCCACAGGTATATCTGAACATATTCTTATAAGGCTCTTTTGACAAATTTTTCAAACCTTTGAAATTCGAGGCTTGCAAAGCAATCGTTTTGGTAGTGGCCATAATTTGAACTTTGAAAGTAACTCCTTCATCGGCTTGTTCGATTTTTTTCTCTGGCGATGTTAAAGGTGTTGTATCCACTGGTTTTTTAGGCGTTTCAATTCGCGCCGTTTCTTTTGCTTCTGCTTGTTTGGTTACGGGCTTTGGCGAAGGGTCCTTTTCTGAAATCTTAGTGGTTTCTGGTTTCTTTTCAACCACGGCCTCTTTGGGCTTTTCAATTTCGGTTTTCTCAACTGCTATGTCCTTTTCAGGAACTTTGAGTGCAACCTCCTCTACCGGTTCAGGACTCGGCTCAAATTCGGATAGATTGGCCTCTACCCCATCTTTGTAAGTCAAAATGGCATTGGCAATGGCGGTACCCATCTCTTTTTGGCCTCTTGAAGAATTTAAGTAAGAACCCTCATTCTTATTGGTCAAGAAACCGGTTTCAATCAATACACTGGGCATAAACGTTTGGTGCAATACAATAAAACCAGCTTGCTTAACCTTGCGGTCCTTACGTCTTAATTTGTCGGTAAAATTATCTTGAAGCAGTTTTGCCAATTGCACACTTTGATCTAAAAATTCTTCTTGCAATATGGTTAAACCTATGATCGATTCTGGTGAGTTAATATCATATTCAGCATACTTTTGCTCATAATTATCCTCTAGATAAATAACCGAGTTCTCCTTTTTGGCAACTTCGAAATTTTGCTTATTGGCATGCAGGCCAAGAACAAAGGTGCCCGCACCATAAGCATCTGAGCTATGGGAGTCACAATGTACCGATACAAAAAGATCGGCATTCGCTTGATTGGCTATTTCGCCGCGAATGAATAAATCAACGAACGAATCGTCCTTTCTGGTATAAACCACCTTAATATCTGGGTTCTTTTCAAGCTGTTTGCCCACTTCAAGGACAATGGCCAAAGCAATGTTTTTTTCCAAATATCCATTCCCCAAATTACCAGGGTCATGGCCCCCATGGCCTGCGTCAAGAACAACCACAAATTTCTTGTTGATTCTTGGATTTAATGGCGTAACGCCAAAGGATGAAAAAAGAAAAATAAAAGCTAAAAACAAAGTATGTAACAACCGATTTTTCTTCATAGGAACTGAGTAATTTAAGTATTCTTTATTGGTTAAATTTATGGTAACTACCAATAAACAGAACAAAAAATATATGTAAGTTTGACCTTCAAAAACTGGGCCAAGCTGCTACAAAAATAGGATTTATCACGTTGCAAGCAAACAAACATCTTCATCTTTTCCTATTCCTGACGGTTTTTACCTGCCTATCGGTTCTCGCCCAAGAAGACCCTCTTGTTCCCTTGTCCATCAAAGCCACCAAAGACTCCATCAAGGCACCTTTGTTGCCCAATAGCATGTCTTCAGATTCAATTTTGACCGATACCAGCAAAGCCGTGGTGCCTCAAAAGAAAAAACCATTACTGCTTGATAATATTAAATACAAGGCCAAAGATTATGTGAAGCTTAGTCAAAAAGATCAGAAAATCTATTTGTATAACGAGGCCGAATTGTATTATCAAGACACCGAATTAAAGGCCGGTATCATCATCATGGATTATGTGAAAAATGAAGTCTATGCTGGTAGGTTAAAGGATTCTACAGGCACTTACAGTCAACTGCCCTATTTTAAACAAGGCGACAATGTGGTCATCCCTGATTCGATACGATTTAATTTTGACACACAAAAAGCATTGATTTGGAACTCCAGAACCGAGCAACAGGCTGGACTTGGATCTTTTGGCGGCGATGCCATGAATGTTCTTGCCGCAGTGACGAAAAAAGAAAACGATTCGGTTTACTTTTTAAAAG
>JABDND010000124.1 GCA_013001145.1 Croceitalea sp.
ACCAAAGTAAATGAAAAAAATGCCCCCAAACTATATGCGGGTGCCATCAGCATGCTGGTTTATATAAATGTTGGCATAGCGTTTCTCTTTTTGCTCGTTTCATCACATGTTATTTTGGTGGCGAAGAATATTACTACAATAAACTTGGGTTGGCTCATATTGCCCACGGTCATATTATTGACCGTTGGTCCAATTCTGACTTCCATTAAAATGTTCAAAAGTCCTAAATCATGAAAATATTACTAACTGGTGCCAATGGTTATATAGGCATGCGATTGTTACCCCAATTGCTTGATGTGGGACACCAAATAGTCTGTGCAGTAAGGGATGAAAAAAGACTATCCATCGACCGCGAGACTAAAAATAAGATCGAGGTTGTTGAAATTGATTTTCTAGACCCAGTGCAGCCCAATATTTTACCTTTAGACATTGATTCCGCTTATTATTTGATTCATTCCATGACATCATCCATTAGTGATTTTGATGAAAAAGAGGCCTTATCGGCCGAAAACTTCAATACTTACATGGAGCAAACCAAGGTGAAGCAGGTCATTTATTTAAGTGGTATCGTAAACGACGCTAAATTGTCAAAACACCTGAGCTCACGCAAAAATGTAGAAGACATTTTATATCAGGGCAATTTTAAACTCACCGTATTAAGAGCCGGTATAATTGTAGGATCTGGAAGCTCCTCATTTGAGATCATTCGCGATTTATGCGAAAAATTACCTTTTATGATAACCCCAAAATGGGTTTTAACCAAAACACAGCCAATAGCCATACGTGACGTCATTTCCTTTTTAATGGGTGTCTTGGGCAATGAAAACACTTATGGCCAGTCTTTTGATATAGGTGGCCCCGATGTACTTACTTATAAAGAAATGCTTCATAGATATGCGAAAGTAAGGGGCTTTAAAAATTGGATATGGACCGTGCCTGTAATGACACCAAAATTATCTTCATACTGGTTGTATTTTGTAACCTCCACTTCGTATAAATTAGCTGTCAATTTAGTGGACAGCATGAAGATGGAAGTTGTGGCAAAAGACAACAAATTGCAACAAATACTAAATCTTGAAACACACACGTACGAAGAGGCCATTGACATGGCCTTCAAAAAAATTGAACAAAACCTTGTCATAAGCAGTTGGAAAGATAGTGTCGTAAGTGGCCAGGTGAACGATGATCTGAGCAAATACATTCAGGTGCCCAAGTATGGTGTACTCAAAGATATCAAGAGCCTTAAGATAATCGATTCGGAAACCGTGCTGGAGAATATTTGGCGAATAGGAGGCGAAAACGGATGGTATTACGGCAATTGGCTTTGGAAAATAAGAGGTTTTCTCGATAAACTTAACGGTGGACCCGGTTTACGAAGGGGCCGTACCAATTCTGATAAAATATATTCCGGTGATGCGTTGGATTTCTGGCGCGTTTTATTAGCTGATAGAAAAGGAAAACGCCTCTTATTATTTGCAGAAATGCGTATGCCGGGAGAAGCTTGGTTGGAATTCAAAATAGATGATTCAAATGTTTTGCACCAAACCGCCACTTTTAGGCCAAAAGGTCTGAGAGGTCGTTTATATTGGTATAGTGTAGTTCCCTTTCACTATTTTATTTTTGGAGGAATGATTAGAAATTTGGCCAATACAAAAAATTGAACAAAACCTTGAAACAAACATAGGTTTTACTCGTCTCATCTATCTATGCATCATTCCATTACCACGAAATACGCAAAAACTTTTTTGAGGTCAACTATGTACAAGAATTGTAAAAATCTCAAATTCTGTTTATTGGCTTTTTTATGTGTTCACTACGGTGGCAATTCACAAACCTTCACCTCGAAAATTGTGGATAGCAACACCCAAAAAGGCATCCCTTATGCCACTGTGCAATATGGAACCAATGAAGGTGTGGTGACAAATGATGAGGGTCTTTTTAGTTTCACCATACAAGAAGGTGTTGAAAAGCTGGATTCTATTTATATATCAAGTATGGGCTATGAAAAAAGTGGCATTGCATTTAAACAAGCCCAGGACAGCATCATATATATTGCACCAAAGGCCATAGAATTGAGCGGTGTTTATTTATTTGACAAAGAACTCTCTGTTGATGAGATTATTGAAAAAATGAAAGCACGCCTGCCATTTAACTACAACAAAACTCCTATTAAACAACGCTTTTTTCTTCGCCAATCCATTTATGGCCGTATTAAAAAAGTAGATTTTGGCTTCCAAAAATCGAGTATCAAAGAACTCAACAAATCACTCATAGACAGCATTGCGCTTTCCATACCCAAAAATTCAAGTTACTATACAGAGACCCTAGGTGATTTTTATAAAACGAATACGGCTTATAAAATGGATATTTTCAAAGCTGCCGAACTATATGACAAAAAAAACGTGGGCTCATTTGAAGATTTGGGCAAGCGCATGGAAGAAATATTCAAAAAGAATGTTAAACCAGATTCTTATCTAAAAATCAAATCGGGCATATTTAGTCAGAAGGTACAGGTTGATTCGGTACTTTTTGAATCTGAAGAAGCTGCCGAGGTCAAAGCGGAAGCCGATCAATTGGAGAATGAATTAAAAAAAGATTCGGTATCCGGTCTACTTAATGCTCAAAAAGGGGTTTTTGATGATATCTTGACAGAGGCATTTTACCAAGAAGATT
>JABDND010000126.1 GCA_013001145.1 Croceitalea sp.
CATAAAAGGAAACAAGATAACCGAAATTTCCATTTTTAAATATGACGGTATTGAGTTGGTGGATGAATATACCACGCTGGTTAATCCAGAAGCACCCATTCCCTACTTTATCACTGGCCTTACCGGTATTGATGATGCGATGGTTGCCAAAGCACCTACTTTTAAAGAAATAGCTGAGCATGTTCTTAAAATTACTAGTGATACCATTTTCGTCGCCCACTCCGTCAACTTTGATTATGGTGTAATTAAAGAAGAATTTCGGCTATTGGGCATAGCCTTTACCAGAAAAAAATTATGTACGGTTCGCCTGTCAAGAAAATTGATTCCCGGTTTAAAATCTTACAGTTTGGGCAAATTGTGCACTGCCGTAGGAATACCCTTGACCAATAGACACCGTGCAAGAGGTGATGCCCATGCCACAACTTTATTATTTAAAAAATTATTGGCGACAGAAGATGCGGATGTGGTCATTAAAAAATTTCTGAATGCCCGCAGCCAAGAGGCGACTCTGCCTCCACTATTGAAAAAAGAAATTGTTGATGCACTGCCCACGACGCCCGGGATATACTATTTTAAAGATAAAAATGGTGGCATCATCTATATTGGCAAGGCCATCAATATTAAAAAAAGGGTCCTTGGTCATTTTTATGATAAAAGCAATCGTGAAATAGCACTTTGTAAAGAAGTGGCACAAGTGGATTATGAATTGGCAGGCAGTGAATTGGTGGCACTACTCATGGAATCGTCGGCCATTAAAGAACATTACCCCATATACAACCGAGCCCAAAAAAGAAACATAAGGCAATACGCTTTATTTAGTTATGAAGACCGTAAAGGTATACGCCACTTAGCCTTTGACCTATTGAAAAACGTACCCAAACCTTTAAAAATTTTTTTCAATCAAGAAGATTGTCGAGCATTCTTGGAAAGCTATTGTGAGCAAATGGCCCTATGTCCCAAATATTGTCATTTGCAACAAACCAATGGCCCATGTTCGCATTACAAGGCTCAAAATTGTGAAGGTATTTGTACGTCTACAGAAACAGTGTCCCATTACAATGCCAAGGTCATAGACCTTATAGAAAAGCTCACCGCCGCCAAAGCCGAGCTTATTATTGAACAAAAAGGTCGGTATAGCCATGAGAAAGCATTTGTTTTAATTCAAGAGGGACAATACAGAGGCTTTGGTTTTGTGGATAGCAATGTACAAATTACAGTCACCGAGGAGCTTGAAGCACATCTAATCCCCCAAAAAAATACCGTCGAAGCTCGCCGCATTATACAAACCAGCTTGCAAAAAAACAATATGACACATCAATTGCTAAATATGTAAGAGACCACAACCCTACTCTTCAAATTAAGTACCTTTATAGTATATTTCATTTAAAGGAAGTATTTTAAAAGCCTATGGGGCGAACATTGAAAATAGTTATTGTTGAAGATGAGCCGATATCAAGTGCATACCTAAAAAACTTGTTGAAACAAATCGGAGTTGAGCACAAAGTACTGGCTACACTTAGCTCCGTGGCCGATGCCATTGCCTTTTTTTCAAAGAACAAAGCGTACGACCTGCTTTTTATGGATATTCATTTGGGCGATGGTACCTGTTTTGACCTATTGAATACCATCAACATTGATAAACCAATTGTTTTTTGTACCACGTTTGACACCTATGCCATCAAGGCCTTTCGGTACAATAGCATTGACTATATTCTAAAACCTGTTAAGAAGGAAGATGTTCAAGCAGCGGTTAATAAATATTGGTCCATGAATAAACCTGAAGAAGATGCCTACCTCATGCGAATGGACCAAATGTTGGATTCTTTTGTATCACCACGATACAAAAAACGCTTTTTGGTGCGTAAAAACAACCAATTAAAATTGATTGATATTAATCAAGTGAACTGTTTTTTTTCAGAAAAAGGGCATAGTTATTTAATGGAAAAATCTGGCACGGCCCATAGCATAGATTTTACACTGGAAAAACTAGAAGAAGTGATCGACCCCCATAGTTTTTTCCGAATCAATCGAAAAATGATGGTTTCCATCGATGAAATTTATTTGGTGGAAGATTATTTCAACAATAGATTAAAAATCAAACTGCACAACCGAGTTCCATTGGAATTGGTCGTTAGCAGAAATAGGGTCAAAGATTTTAAGAAGTGGTTAAAAGGCGTGACCTAAATTCACTTATTTAGTTTCCTATACATTTTGGCCACAAAAATCAGCCATATAACAAATATAATGGCCACAATAATGGAGTAGAGTAATATAAATTCCATTACTTTTTGTACTTCAAATAATTCATAAATCCTAAAATGGTTGGCGCCCAAAAGGCGATAAAAATGGCATCCATTTTCTTCCCGGTCAAGTAGAGCACTTCAGAGACCACGATGATTGAAAGCACCACCAAAAGCATAATGCAATTCATTAAACCAACCCGCTCAATAAAATCTTTAATCATGAATCTAACCTCAAAAAATTATTCCCTCGAATATACCCATTATAGCGAATTAATGTTATGCCTGTTCAATAATTTTTTTGAATTTACATATTTGGGGAAAGAGAAACTTTATACTTTGATTCACCATTCAAATAATCAAATCCCTTATGAAGTTGGTCTTGCTTGACAGCATATGGATAAAAAGTTATGGGTTCCAAACATACCATATTGGGCACTTCCGTCCAGCACATGAAATGTTTAAACCCTTCTGTGGTAATCGTTAATTCTTTTTGGTCCAATAAAACAATTTTGTGGCAATCGGAAATTTCAAGGGCCCTACTGCCCACAGCCAAAACTTCTGCCAAGGTGATGTTGGCTTTATCTGATTTAATGATTGGATGGGCTGTAGTCAATTTAAAGGCCGGATGGTACCCTAACATATAGGGCATATCATGTTCACCATTTATAGTGAAAATAATTTCAAGCCCACTGGCAGTTAGCTCATAGGTTTTCTCAAATGAAAAGCTAAAAGGCCACATTAGATATTTTTTGGGTGATTTATCGGGATATTTTTTATTCAAAACCGGTGTGCCCGCCTTGTATTCTTTTTTAAATGACGCCTTGGTGGAAGCGGCCAAAATATTATCGTAACGTAGCAGTCGTAACAACCCATGTTGGTCTTGTATAGCGCTACCTTTTGAGACTTGAACTTGATAGGCAGCCTCATTGACCGGACCAATAATTGGAAACATTTCGGTATCGGACGACCCCCACCCCGGTGCCCCTTTTTGATGGATAAATTCATGGCCTTCCACTTGATAGCTCACCAATTCACCTTCGTCTATCCGAACAATTTGATTGCCATCTTGTAAAGTCAAAATACTACTCATTGATAAGTCTATAGATTAGAATGGCCGTCCGTTTGGTCAAATCTTCTATGGTATTTAAGTTGACGGTTTCTTCAGGCGTATGCGCCCTCGAGCCCATGGTGCCCATGCCATCTAAACAATCCACATATTGGGCTACAAAAGAGACGTCGGCAGCTCCTCTTCTTCCTGGGTCATAGGCCAGTACTTCCCCCTGCCCCAAATCGAGACTTACTTGATTCAGCGTATTCAAAAGCACCAAATTGCCCTCTGATGGGGCCATTGCCGGATAGATATCTGTAAATGTGATACTTGCCGAGGTTTGCGGTAAATTATTGGCCACAATTTCTCGCATTTTATCCCTTGCCGTTTCCTTTTGTTCTTCAGAAATAAAACGGAGACCCCCGCGAGCCATCGCTTTTTGTGCCACCACATTGCTTTTGCCAAACACTTCACCTTTGCTGGTCATGGCATCAAAATCAACGAATGTACCACCCATTAAAGTACCAGGATTGAATGTCAATAAATCCTCCCCCTTGACATCGGTATAAAATTGGTGCAGTATTCTTGAAATTTCAAAAATGGCCCCTGCCCCTGTTCTTTCGCTGAAAACTCCCGAAGAATGTGCTCTTCTGCCTTCTACTTCAAGGGCCCAGCCAGATGCGCCCCGTCTCGCTACAGTGGCGTAATTAAACCCGGTTGAGGTTTCAAAACCCAAAGCAACATCACTGCGCTGAGCTGCCTCAATCAAATCTTTGCGACTTATTTCCAATGGTTTTCCCGTACTCTCTTCGTCACCGGTGAAGGCAACAATTATCTGGGCATTTTTAAGCAAATCCTGCTCACTTAAGGCTTTAAGGGCATAAAGCACGATGACATCGCCCCCTTTCATATCGTTGCCTCCTGGCGCATGTGCAGTACTATCATTTACCATTTCAAATTTCTGAAACGGGCTATCTTCTTCAAAAACCGTATCTAAATGTCCGATCAACAACAACTTTTTGCCCTTATTTCCCGTGGTTTCGGCGAAAAGATGTCCGGCGCGGTTCATATCGGCAGGCATATCGATCCATTGAGTTTTAAAATTGATGTTATCGAATGCATCTTTAAATACCATGCCCACCTCTTTTACTCCACTGGCATTTAAGGTGCCACTGTTGATATTGACCACCTGTTCCAAAAACGAGATGGCTTCAGCATTGTTCTTTTCAACAGAAGCAATGACCTTCTTTTCGGTACGTGATAGTTTTTGCGAATGCAGTTGCGTTACTGTAAAAAGAATACAAAGGAAAAGCAAGCCGTATTTATTCATGAGTTGTTTTTAATTTTTCAATCTATTTATTCGATATATCCTTTATCCCGCATCCAATCATCATTGAACATTTTGCCCACATACCGACTGCCATGGTCATGAAAGAGCACCACAACCACGTCGGTTTCATTAAAATGCTCCTTGAGTTGAAGGAGTCCCTTTATGGCGGCCCCTGCAGAATTGCCCAAAAACATACCTTCTTCCTTAGCCAATCGCTGGGTGTAAACAGCAGCATCTTTATCGGTTACCTTGGTAAAGCCATCAATGATTTCAAAACGTACATTTTTTGGTAAAATGTCTTCCCCAATTCCTTCAGTAACATAAGGATAAATTTCATTTTCATCAAAAATACCGGTCTCATGGTATTTTTTGAATACCGAACCGTAGGTATCAATGCCCCATATTTTGATGTTGGGATTTTTTAATTTCAAAAACGATCCCACGCCCGAGATGGTTCCCCCGGTGCCGACGCCCACCACAAAATGTGTGACCTTTCCCTTGGTCTGTTCCCAAATTTCAGGGCCAGTGGTTAAAAAATGGGCTTTGCAATTGGATGGGTTGTCATATTGGTTCACGTACCACGAATTGGGAATTTCTTTGGCCAAACGCTTCGCTGTTGAATAATAACTTTGGGGGTCTTCGGGAGCTACATCGGTTGGGCAAACATATACCTCACTGCCCACTGCTTTTAAAATATCAATCTTCTCTTTGGATTGTTTATCACTGATGACACAGATCATTTTATAGCCCTTTACCACTGCTGCCAAGGCCAGTCCCATTCCCGTATTGCCCGATGTTCCTTCAATAATGGTTCCGCCGGGTTTCAAGATACCAGAGGCTTCAGCATCATTTATCATTTGAACTGCCATACGGTCTTTCACCGAATTGCCAGGATTGAAGGTTTCGTATTTGGCCAAGACCATACAAGGCAATTCGGCCGTTAGTTTATTCAACTTTACCAAAGGGGTATTGCCTATCGTTTCAAGTATATTCTCTGCGTATTCCATATTGGCAGTAAAGATATGAGTTTGATTTGGCGATGTATGATATCCAATTAGAAAAAGTATCTCAAATTATGGTGGTTACCAAAAGGCTTACTTTAAATTATCAATCAAATTTCATGGCTTTGATAGGGGCTATCTTTGAAATGGCATATGACGGTAAAATCAACATCAAAAGGCAAAGAAGCATGACTCCTAAATTGAGCAGTACCACATGTAACAATGAAAGGCTCACAGGTATATAATCGACATAATACTCTTCTGGGTTGGGAAATTTTAGAAATCGATATTTCTGTTGCAATAAAATTAAACTCAACCCAATTAAATTGCCCCTAAAGAGTCCAACGCCGATCAAATAAACAGCATTGTACAAAAACACCTTGCGAATACTCCAATTGGCAGCTCCCAAAGCCTTTAGAACTCCAATCATTTGGGTGCGTTCCAAAATAAGGACCAATAAGGCGGTAATCATATTGATGCCTCCAACAATAATCATAATACCAATTATAAGAGCCGTATTAAAATCAAATAAACGTACCCATTCAAATATTTTAAAGTATTTATTTTTTAGGTTTTGGGTATCGAGGGTTGAAACGGTTCTGCCATATATTTGAGCGGTCTTGAGGTCTATATCATCAAAATCATCTAAAAAGACTTCAAAATTGCCCACCTCCTTATCTGTCCACTTGTTCATTCTTTGAATATGGCGGAGATCTACAAAAATGTACTGCGAATCCAACTCTTCAAAACCACTGTCATAAATTCCCACCACTTCAAATTTTCTATTGTTGGGCACATTTGAGGGGTCGCCATCCTTTAAAAAAATTGTAAAGAATGAGTCACCCACCTGTAGTTGTAATTTATTGGCCAAAATCTTTGAAATCATAGCCTCTTCGTTGAGGTCATTCTTAAAGTTTGCCAATCGGCCTTTGACCAAGAACTCATTAAATGTTTTCCAATTGAAATCTTTGCCCACCCCTTTTGCCAAAACTCCTTCAAAGGTGTCAGCGGTTCTAATAATACCGGCCTTTACGGCCACACCTTGTATATGGGCAATACCGGATACATCGGTAAATTGGGGATAAAACTCTTGCTCCAATGAAACAGGCGCTACTGAAACATCGGATTGATTATTGTCGTAATTAAAAATTTGGATATGCCCATTAAAGGCCGCCACCTTTTCGCGAATTTTTAGCTTAAGCCCCACCCCTGTTGCAATGGCAATCAACATCATCACAATACCTATGGCAATTGCGGCAATGGCAATTTTAATTATCGGCGCAGAAATACTAATTTTATGCTCCTTACCTCTAATAAGGCGTTTAGCAATAAATAACTCTAAATTCAACAGATGCCCATTTACTTTGATTTCAAAAGTACATTTTTATTGTTAGCATTTTTATTTGGCACCTGTTCACAAGATGAAAAAACCAATTATAAAAAAACAACGGATGATACCAGCCAGGCCAAAACCATAATAGTTGCCGCCAATCGAACTAACGCTTATTTGCCAAAACTTTCCAATAAGAAAATTGCCATTGTCGCGAACCAGACCTCGGTGATTTTTAAAGAAAATGGGCATACCCATTTAGTCGATTCCCTTTTGACCCTCAACGTCAAGGTTCAAAAAGTCTTTGCTCCCGAACACGGGTTCAGGGGTGAGGCCGATGCCGGGGAACTGGTGACGGATGGGAGAGATGCACGTACCGGACTTCCTTTGATATCCCTTTATGGTAAAAGCAAAAAACCTAAATCTGATGACCTTAAAGGCATTGACATGGTAGTTTTTGATATTCAAGATGTGGGGGTGCGTTTTTACACTTATATCGCAACGCTACAATTGGTAATGCAAGCTTGTGCCGAAGAGGGAATACCTTTAATGGTATTGGATAGGCCAAACCCAAATGCACATTACATTGATGGGCCTACCATGGAGCCTGAAAATCGCAGTTTTTTAGGTATGAACAGTATACCCTTGGTCTACGGGATGACCATGACAGAATATGCTCAGATGGTCAATCAAGAAGGGTGGTTGGGCAATGGCCTAAAAGCTGACTTGACTGTCATCACTATGGAAAATTACAACCATAATTCATTTTATTCTTTGCCCATAAGACCCTCCCCCAATCTACCCAATGACCAAGCGATTAATCTCTATCCGAGTTTGGGACTTTTTGAAGGTACCTATATCAATGCCGGTCGAGGCACTGAATTTCAATTTCAACGTTATGGGGCGTCATTTTTGGATAGCACTTTTTTTACTTTTCAATACCAACCAAAACCTAATTTTGGTTCAAAATATCCAAAGGAAGAAGGAAAGGTTTGTTTTGGTGAAGATTTATCTAGCGAGAAGCGCCTAAATAAAGTTAGTCTTCAATGGCTTATAAAAGCCTATGAACATGCGACAGATAAATCCAAAGTGTTTAATGCCCCATCTTTCACTAAACATGCGGGTACATCCAAATTACAGAAACAGATTACCTCTGGAATGTCTGAAAAAGAAATTGTGGCCTCATGGGAGAAAGACTTGCACGACTTCAAAAAAATTAGGGCCAACTATTTGCTGTATGATTAAATTATGAATTATTTCCGGTAGTAGGCTTTCTGTATTTGTGAAAGGGTTGTTTTAACAAGCCTGCCACACTTGCATTCTCTTTTTCATCAGGGAAGGTATCAACTCCATAAGTGATTTTGTCACGATCCATGGTCATAAAAGTTCCAAAAAGCCTGTCCCAAATAGAAAATATATTCCCATAATTGGAATCTGTATAGGGCAAAACATAATGGTGGTGCACTTTATGCATATCGGGCGAAACAATCAACCAACTTAGGGCCTTATCCAATTTGACGGGCAGTTTGATGTTTGCATGATTAAATTGTGATAGGACCACAGATAAGCTTTGGTAGAGCATAATGATGCCTATGGGCGCACCCACAATAAATACCCCAATTAAGGTAAAGACATAACGAATTAAACTTTCAAAGGGATGATGTCTGTTGGCAGTGGTAGTATCGACATTATGATCCGTATGATGCACCAAATGAATCATCCACAAGGGTTTTACTTTATGCTCAACCCAATGAGCCGTATAAGCACCTATCAAATCTAAAAACAACAGCCCCATTAATACATACAGCCACAATGGCATTTGTGGTAACCAATTAATGATCCCAAAATCGTTGGCCACGGCCCAATCTGATGTCTTGAGCAATAAAAAAGCCAAAGGAAAATTAATGATTATGGTGGTCAAGGTGAAAAAGAAATTGGGAACGGCATGCCTCCATTTCTTGTATTTACTAGCGAAAAGCGGCACAATTCCTTCCAATATCCAGAAAAAGGTAATCCCCCCTACCAGAATAAGACTGCGATGTAAAGAAGGTATATTTTCAAAATAAGTGATAATAGACTCCATTCTTCAAATATATTAAACTCAATTTTTTATTTGTTTTTTCATGGCTTCGACAATGTTAAAGGCTGCGGGACAAATGACCACATTCTTCAATGTCAAATTGCTAATTTGATGAAATTTTTTTCGATTGGTATGCGGAAATTCTCTACATGCCTTAGGGCGTACATCATAAATGGAGCAATAGTTGTCTTCACCCAAAAAACTGCAGGGCACTGTCTGCAATACAAAATCATCTTCTTCATCTTTTCGCAAATATTTTGCGATAAAATCTACAGGCTTGATTCTAAAATGTTTCGCTATTCGTTCAATATCAGCATTGGTAAAAAGTGGCCCTGTTGTTTTGCAGCAATTAGCGCATTTCAAACAATCTGTTCGTTCGAACTCCTTTACATGCAAATCTTGCATTAGGTAATCTAAATTTTTTGGAGTCTTCCTCTTGAGCTTGGTGAAGAATTTTTTATTTTCCGAATGCTTTTCTGCAGCTTTTTGTTGTAATTGTTTTAAAACTTCCATCATTCTTCCTTCAAGAGTAAAACTGCAGTTTGGTATAAATCCTTACTCCAATATTCGGACACTCCGGCAATTTCTACAGAGAGTAATTGCTGTTTCTCTTTTATCTTATGACCCACTTTAGAATCATAAAAATCATTAACCGATTCTTGCTGAGCCGCAGTCAGCTTTGTTCTATCCTTTACCAACTGTATTCCCGCATCACTGGTATAAAAAGCCTGCATGTCGTCTACATCAGCCTCGTCAAAATGCTTAATGTAGATAGGAATTATCATATCCCTAATTTCAGCCAATGCCTTAGTTTCATTGCGCTCAAGATATAACCAGCCATTGCTGTTTCTATTAGATTTAGGAAATTGCCTCTCCATTAAATTTAACAACTCCCTATAGGCCTCTTTATACTGTTTCATGGTACCATTGCTTTCTAAGTACTTAGAAACTTTTGGAATTAATTCTACATCTTGTGAAAATAATGTCAATGAAAAAAACAACGTCAAGAAGAAAATAAAGTGTTTGTGTGGTTTCATAACGAATAAAAAAGTCAACTTTGGCTCAAAATACAAATAATTACGGTTTGGACGTTTTAGGAGAGGCGCTTTTAGACTATCAAAATGGCAAATACACTGAGGATATTAAAACATTCTCATCACTGGATGAAGAGGATTCCATTCCTTTACCATATTTGTTCCGTGATTTTAATCAAATGCCTAAATTGGAACAAAAGGCTCTAGAGCTTTGCAAAGGCAGGGTGCTTGATATTGGTGCCGGCGCGGGAAGCCATAGCCTTTTCTTACAGAAAAAGGGGCTTGAGGTAACCGCCCTTGATAGCTCACCAGGTGCCATAAATGTATGTGAACAAAGAGGAATTAAAAAAACCATAGTAGCTGAAATACTCAATTATGAAAAGTATTCGTACGACACTTTACTCTTGCTCATGAATGGCATTGGCATTGTGGGCAGTCTTGATTATCTTGAGAGCTATCTCACTCATTTTAAAAAATTACTCTCCCCCAACGGACAAATATTGCTTGATTCCAGTGATCTTATTTATATGTTTGATCAGGAAGACGATGGTGGGTATTGGGTGCCTGATAATGGCACGTATTATGGCCAAGTACAATTTCAATTAAGCTATAAAGGAGAAAAAGGTGAGCCATTTCATTGGCTTTACATCGATTTTAAGACTTTAAAAGAGCATTGTGAAAAAGTAAATTTTAATTGTAAGCTTGTAAGTAAAGGCGATCATTACGACTATTTAGCTAAACTTACCCTAAGGCCATAATAGAACCTTAAATTGGAACGTTTAATAAGGAAAGAATTGAAATGAAAAGAATAGGTTTATACTTGAGTGCTGCATTAATATTTACCTTTGCGGCATGTTCCTCAAACGACAACACACCTGTCGACCCTGTTGACGACACCCCTGTAGTTGTAGATAAATCGGCCAACCTTTTGGCAACAGGAGCTTCGGCCAATGATTTACTATCAAACACCAATTTTGATAAATTACTTATTGAAATTGCTTTTGTGGAAGACTTTAGGCCCACCTCTGAAGCCATGGACAACTTTGAAAACTATTTGCGAGAAAGAACCTTTAAGACCAATATTGATGTGGAGTACAAATCTTTGCCTCCCACCGGTGAAACGGAACTGACATTGCAACAAGTAGCAGAATTGGAAAGTGAGAATAGAAGCGCCTATAATGATGGCAGCACTTTGGCCATTTATATTTTCTTCGCCGATGCGCCGGCAGAAGGCGATGATCTCAGCGAAGGCTTGGTGACTCTAGGGGCTGTATATAGAAATACTTCAATGGTAATTTACGAGAAAACGGTCAAAACTTTGGCTGGCCGTAGCTTGACCATTACCACGGCCGATGTGGAAACCGCGGTGCTCAATCATGAATTTGGGCATCTGTTTGGTTTGGTCAACTTGGGCACACCATCTGTCAATGCTCATGAAGACGCAGAAGCCCAGAACCATTGCAATGTTGATGGCTGTTTGATGCGTGCCGAATTGGAATTTGGTGATGGTATCATGTCTATGCTAGAAAAACGAGCGTCAAGAGGTGCAGCTGTAGTGCCCGATATTGATGCAGAGTGTATTCTTGATCTGCAAAACAGTGGTGGCCGTTAAGCCCAATTAAGGAATATTCAAGTATTTATGTGTTTGTAAAGAGACTTTCCACTTGGGGTTTTTCATGACATAATCTACAATTATCGGCGTAACTTTTTCCCTTACGCTCCATTCGGGTTGTAGGTATAAAATACAGTTGTCGTTTACTTGCGCAGCCTGCTCCTCGGCAAAAATCAAATCATGTTTGTTGTACACTATTACTTTTAGTTCATCTGCCCTTTCATAAATATCTCCAACAGGAAGCTTGTTCTTTTTGGGAGAAAGGCATATCCAATCCCAAACCCCGGTCAACGGATAGGCGCCCGAAGTCTCAATATGAATATTAAAAAGCCGCTCTTTTAAGGCAGAGGTAAGGGGGGCCATATCCCACATCAAAGGTTCTCCTCCAGTAACTACAATGGTATCAGAATATTTTGCGGCATCTTCAACAATCTGGGTTATAGCCGTAGGCGGATGTAATTCGGCATTCCAACTTTCTTTTACATCACACCAATGACAACCTACGTCACAACCTCCAATACGAACAAAATAGGCGGCGGTACCTTTGTGAAAACCTTCCCCTTGTATGGTATAAAATGCCTCCATCAACGGAAGCATTTGGCCTTGGTCGACCAACTTCATAACATCTACTAAAACCATGGTGCAAAGATAAGACTACTTGACCGCAATCACATCAATTTCAACCTTGGCGTTACGGGCAAGACCACTTGCGGCATAAGTGGTGCGGGCAGGCTTTTTCTTAAAAAATTGGGTATAGACCTCATTAAATGCCGAAAAATCATCCATTGTACTTAAAATCACAGTGCATTTGACCACATTATCAAGAGTCATATTGTGCTGTGCCAAAACATCTTTGATATTTATAATACTTTGCTTGGTTTCTGCTTTAAGACCTCCCTCCACCATTGTTCTCGTAGTGTGGTCCATTCCTATTTGCCCGGCGAGAAAAAACAAATTACCTGCCTGTACCACATCACTAAAAGGGGCATTTTGTTTTTTTGGCATATGGGATTGATGAAAAATTAGATTGCTATCTTTTTGAGCATAACCGCTAAAACTCAACATGAAGCTCATCAGAATATAGAATGGTGTGCAAAATGCTTTCATGGCCTACTTTTTTGATTTGCCCAAAATTACCCTATTTTTATCGCAAATAGAATACCATGAACAACAAAGAAAAATTCTTGGCCCATATTGAGAAAGGCTATGCCACAAAAGGTGATTATCTCATAATGGGAGCCGGAATGGTCGATGGTGAAACGGTCAATAAAGCCTTTATAAAAGTACCCTTAAAGACGTTGAACAGGCATGGGTTGATTGCTGGGGCCACCGGTACCGGTAAGACCAAAACACTTCAGGTTTTTGCAGAAAACCTGTCAGAAAAAGGGATTCCCGTTTTGTTGATGGATTTAAAAGGTGATCTAAGTGGAATTGCCCAGCCCAGTCCTGGTCACCCAAAAATAGATGAACGCCATGCGGCCATTGGACTCCCATTTGAAGCCAAAGGATTTCCAGTCGAAATACTTTCCTTATCTGAACAAGATGGGGTTCGCCTACGGGCAACGGTCTCAGAATTTGGGCCGGTGCTCTTATCAAGAATTTTGGATTTGAGTGTGACACAAGAAGGTATAGTTGCCGTAGTTTTCAAATATTGTGATGATAACAAACTGCCATTACTTGATTTAAAAGATTTTAAAAAGGTGCTGCAATACGCCACAGGAGAGGGTAAAAAGGAATTTCAAGATTCTTACGGGCGAATTTCAACCAGTTCCACCGGCACTATTTTGAGAAAAATCATAGAATTGGAACAGCAAGGTGCCGACTTGTTCTTTGGTGAAAAATCTTTTGATGTTGAAGATTTGGTGCGTATTGATGAAAACGGAAAAGGTTATATCAACATCATTCGTTTGACCGATATACAAGACAAGCCCAAACTGTTCTCAACATTTATGTTGAGTTTGTTGGCTGAGATCTATTCCACGTTTCCGGAACAGGGTGATAGTGACCGCCCAGAACTTATATTGTTCATTGATGAGGCCCATTTAATTTTCAAGGAGGCTTCAAAAGCCTTGCTAGATCAAATTGAAGGTATCGTAAAATTGATACGCTCTAAAGGGATAGGGGTTTATTTTGTAACACAAAATCCCACCGATGTGCCAGACGACGTATTGGCACAGCTGGGTTTAAAGGTGCAACACGCGCTAAGGGCATTTACGGCCAAAGATAGAAAGGCCATCAAATTAACCGCTGAAAATTATCCAGATTCCGAATTTTATGACACCAAAGAAGTATTGACCTCTTTGGGTATAGGTGAAGCATTGATTTCTGCCTTGGATGAAAAAGGAAGACCAACACCCCTAGCGGCAACAATGCTTCGTGCACCTATGAGCCGAATGGATGTTTTGACCGATGCGGAACTAAAAGAAACTTTGGGCAAATCAAAATTGATTAAAAAATATAATGAAGATATTGACCGAGAAAGCGCTTATGAAATTTTGAACGAAAAAATTGAACGAGCCGAAAAAGAAGCAGAAAAAGAGGCTGAACGCGAAGAATCACGAAAGACTAGCTCTAGAAGAACCAGTTCGAGGCGCAGTACCCGAATGAACCCAGTGGTAAAAGTATTGACCAGCGCAACCTTCATAAGAGGAGTAATGGGTGTTTTGAAAAAGGTGATGAAGTAACTTACATGAAAAAATACTACCAGATTTTGGTCATGGTTTTAAGCTTAACGATGACCAGCTGTACTCAAATAGACACCAATTTTTTGATTACCGAAGGCAGCATTGGGCCACTAGAGAAGCACACAAAGGTGGCGGACCTTGAGTCCATTTTTGTGAATGATTCGGTCGTGATAGATACGACCAAATTTAAACCTGGAGGTTCATTGGGAAAAATTAAAATCTTTGAAAAAACGGGAAAACATCTTTTGACATTGACCTCCACCAACGACAGTCTGCCCACAATTGAAAATGTACAGGTATTTGATTCACGTTACAAAACGCAAAAAGGTGTTGGGCTAAAAAGCAACTTTTATGACATCAGTAAAAATTATAAAGTTCAAAAAGTGGTCACCACATATAACAATGTAGTGGTGATACCAAAAGAGAGCAATATCTACTTTACCATAGATAAAGAAGAATTGCCCTCCACTTTAAGATATACCAACCAAAACATTGAAGCCGTTCAGATACCTGATCAGGCTAAAATCAAATTCATGATGATTGGTTGGGATTAATAATCTTTAAGCTCAATTTATTGTAAATGTTCTTTCGCCAATGACGTTTCCAGACTGATTAATCATTTCAACAGAGTATGTTCCTGATTCCTTAAACTGAGTATAATCGAAGATACGATAGCCTCTATCCGTATTGACACCCAATGCTCTTTCTGAGCTTCTTAATTCATCGTCATTGGCATCTTTCCAAAGAATAGTAAGCCTCTCTTTTCTTGGTGAATTTATAAATGCATGAACATAAACACGTTCATTCACTCTAAACTTAGTGGTTCTGTTATAAGGCATTAAATTCTGCACTTTTCTGCAAGTTACAATGCCATTATTTCCAATACTAGCTTCATTTTCATTAACGCTTTCTCTTTTAAGACTTTGCGCTTGATCAATTTTCTTTTGCATTGCGTCAACATTGGCAAGTAAAGCCTCCATCTTTCTATTATTTTCTTCGATTCTTTGCGAGTCTTGCTCCGTTAACAAGCTATCAGGTGCTTGTGCAAGTTCTTCATTGGCAAGCAAGATATCATTTACAGAATCTAACTGTTCTTTTTGTTTTCTTTCCGCTTCTGCTTTTTCAGCCTCTTGCAGTCTAAGTTTTTGATAATATTTTGTCCATCCTGTGGTATGACCTTCGGGCAGTACAGTTGAGAAATACTCTGCAAAACGCAGTCTTGATTCAATATCGTTCAGCATGGCATTCTCCACATACTTGCCAATTTGTTCCGATTCGGTAACCGCCATTTGACGGTTTTCATAACTCAACTTAGCGAAGAAACCAAGTAGGCCAATAACGAAAGTGCCTAAAAAGAATTTCAGAAAACCCAGCCACGACTCCAAAATATCTTTTTCCATCTTATTAAGCAATCTTATTAGAAGAAGAATGCCGTAAATACATATGGCCGTAGCCACTAAAACTTGAAATAATGCGATCATAATGTGTTGATTGTTTGGTTGAACTCCAAGTTACATAATTTTTTACGTCAATTGGTAATTTTTAAATCGATTGCTATTTATAGTTCTATTGAGATAATTATGAAGTTTTAGGTTATGTCATTACATCTTTTGTTCTACTGCAAAGTTTTAAAAGAATACCTAAATTCGTGGGCTTGAAATCAGCCTAAACACTTGCTTTTTGATGAAAAACATACTTTCAAAGATTATCCCATTACTTTATGGTCAATACCTGAACTTTCTGGTGCTTTTCAGTAAA
>JABDND010000129.1 GCA_013001145.1 Croceitalea sp.
TATCCGATTATAGGCGTAAATACCTTTTTAAGCTCAAAGGGCTCGCCTACCATCTTGCCTGCAGAAGTTATTAGGGCAACTTCCGACGAAAAAGAACACCAAATAAAAACCTTGAATGGTCTACAAAAAAGGAATAAATCACAGGCCAAAAAATGGTTGGATGCACTTCAAAAGACAGCAATCGCAAATGAGAATATTTTTGAAGTATTAATGCAGGCAACCAAATACTGTTCTTTGGGCCAAATTACATCGGCTTTGTTTAAAGTAGGAGGTCAATATCGAAGAAATATGTAATCCGATTCTACTCTATTGCCATGGATAGGTGTTTGAAAACCCAAAAAAGATACTAGTTGTTCCAAAAGGTTACTTCAATGATTTTCGCCATTGTTTAAAGGCCGCCCTAAAGAGTTTTATCTCGCGGCGCAACAAGTTCAAATATTCCCGTTCCTTGACTCCGTCATGCTCCAGGCCATTGCAATATGACCAGATATTCCTAGTCATAATATTGATGAATTTGGCACTCTTGTTCCTCACCGCGTCAGATTCGGCTAGATATGCTTGCTCAAACGTAGCGGTAATGAGGTTAGCATCTGTCATTAAAGAGTAGGCGATATCGTCTCTAAGAGCACTTGTTCTTTTCAAATTGAAGAAATCACCATCATATGCGAAATAAGTAGCCACAGCACTGCTCAAATCTTTGAGAACCAATGACTTCTGATAAACAGGATGGGCATTAAAATTAGCGGGGTTCATCTTTTCTATAACAATTATATCTATAAAGATACGCCCGAATAAAATTTTTCATCTTTAGAATTAAAATCAAAAATGTATTTTTACTTTAAATATTAAATATTTATATGTCAATTACATTAAAAACAAAGGTAGATGCCTTAAATGTAAAAATACTTGGATTTTTACAACAAAATGCTCGGGCAAGTTTTGCCGAAATAGGGCGCAAAGTGGGCTTAACTTCGCCTGCGGTTGCCGAGCGGGTTAAGAAAATGGAGGACTTGGGAATTATTGAAAATTATAGCACCATTGTATCCCATTCCAAGTTGGGATATCAATTAAAAGCAATGATTACTTTGCGCGCATTTGTGGGCAAATTGAAGCCATTTCTTGAGATTGTCAAAACTTTTGATGAGGTCATCAACTGCTATCGTATCACAGGTAATGAGAACATAATCATGGAGGTGGTGCTCAAAGATCAATATCATTTGGAAAAATTTATTGATAAATTGATAACTTATGGCGAAACACGAACTCATATTGTACTTTCACAAGTGGTATCAGACGCTTCAACCTTTATCAAGAATTAAAACAAATGTTATGAACTATAAATGTAATAGTCTTTTTTTTGGCTAGATTTTTGATATAAAAATGCTATGATAAAAAAAATTGCTCTACTTGTTTTGGCGGTTTTCTGCCATCAACAATCCCGTGCCCAAGTCACCGTAAAAAAAGGGGTGATTATAGATTCTTTAAAAATCAACGATTCCATTAGCGATACATACGCCCTGTACTTGCCAAAGGCCTTCGAAATGGTCGGTAACTGGCCAATTATTTATGTTTTTGATATGAAGGGTCGTGGCAAACAAGCCCTGAGTATGTTTTTGAATACTGCCGAGAATAGCAATTATATCCTCGTGGCTCCAAACAATATTCTAGACACCTTGTCCATTACGGATAACTTAATAAAAACCAAGCAGTTGATAGAGAATTCTTCAGCAATGTTCCCTATTAATCGCAGTCGTATATACACAGCAGGGCATCAAAACAATGCTCGTTTTGCTAATTTGATTCCAGTATTTATGAAAAATGTCACAGGGGTAATTTCGATTGGGGCTTCTGTGGCGAATGTTGAATTGTTAAGCAATAAAAACCCATTTCATTTTATTGGGGTGGTAGGTACTGGTGATTTTAATTATACCAACTTATTGCAAGATGAGAAAGTGCTCAATAAGTTGAAAATGCAGAACAATGTGTTCCTTTATGAGGGGGGCAATGAATGGCCCAGTTCAAGCATGATTGATAGGGCGGTTTCGTATTTTGATTTATCGGCTATGGCCAAAGGTATATTGACCAAAGATTCCCTGTTGATCAACCAATATTACCAAGCCGAGTTGAGCCACATTAATGCCTTACAGCAGAACAAGCAATTTATCATGGCTGAACGTGCAATGACCGAAACGGTGACAGGTTTCCGTAATTTGTTGAATACCGACTCCCTATCAAATGCGCTTCGCAGTCTAAGAAAATCTAAGTCCTATAAGGGCAAGCAAAGGGAAGAAAAAGCAGCACGTTTTAAAGAAATGCTACTTAGAGATGATTATATCTATTATTTGGAAGAGGATGTATTGACCTATAATTTTAACAATCTTGGATGGTGGAATTATCAAATGACCCAATTGGACGGTTACATAAACGGCCAAAACTACGCCAACCAACAAATGGGCAAAAGATTGTTGAGTTTTGTAAATGCCCTGGTAGAAGACAATATTGTTCTTATAAAGAATGCTGCTATGGTTGACGAAGAGGCCCTTGCCTTTTTATTAATGTTAAAAACCATCACCGACCCCACAAATTTTGAAAACTATTTGAAAGTAGTATCCTTGGCGGCCAAAAACAATGATTTTGGTACCGCACTTTATTATTTGGAAGAAGTACTTAAAAAGGGCTATAATGACCTTGTTGCATTGTATTCCTTGGAACATACTGTTCTTTTCAGAATTACGCCAGAATTCAACGAATTGGTCAAAAAGTATTTAAATGATGCGCGCTATGAAATTAAGGACGAATAAAATGCGGCACTTTCTCTAAATTCCAATCAATCACCAATCCTCTCGCCAAGTCTTGGGCGATTTCTTTTCCATATAAGTATTCACAGAGATATAGTGCGGCCTCAAAACTTTTGGCACCACCTGCTGATGTAATATACTTGCCATCATGAACAAAAAGTACGCTGTCTTTCACCTTTAAATGAGGAAAAGTCTTTCGGTACGTTTTAATATCTGAAGGAAAAGTGGTGGAAACCACACTATCCAATAAGCCCGCTTTTGCGAAGACAAATGCCCCATCGCAATGAGAAGTCATAAAAAGCGCATTTTTATCCACCTTTTTGACAAAATTCAACATGAGCGTATCAAGTAAATCACTATTCAAATGGTGTTCAGCACTGGGCACCACCAAAATATCTATTGGTGGTAATGAATCTTTTATGTAATTATAATCAGGTAGAATGCGCAAGCCTTCGAATGAATGAATGGGTTTCAAGGTATTGGCCACGGTAAAGGTATTCATGGCCTTGATATTTTCTCGATATTGTGTGTGTTGAAATATGTCGTAGGGAGCGGTAAACTCAGTATTGTAAACTCCATCCATAATCAAAAAGGCAACATTGTAACGGTCTGCAACAATTTCAGGAAATACCCTTTGATTGCTCATTACGATGGATTCGTTCTTTTTGGCACAAGAGAAAGTCAACAACATGGATAATATGAACACAGAAAGTTTCATTCTTTATGGAATTTGAAATGCAAAGTACAACAGCCCCTTTGAAGAATAAAGTACAATCGTTGTATTTTTGGACCATGCGAAATGCTTTATTACTACTAATGATATTATTTCTCTCCTGTGGACAGAAGAAAAAATACCATGATAGAACAGTACAGACGGCGGTTAATTCTGACGCGATAGCCACTATTTTGGCCTATCAAAAATCTGTAAACGAGGAATTTAAAAATCCAGAGACTTCACCTTTACCCGATCGATTTCGAAAAAAATTTACTGGTCTTGATTTTTATGAACCCGACACCAATTATATCGTAAGTGCTTACTTTGAGCGATCACCTGATGCAGTTCCCTTTTTTATGCCCACCACAACAGACCGCCAATCACAAGAAGTGGTATATGGTATTGCAAAATTTAGTTTGAACGGTCAAGCGCACCAACTTGAAGTATATCAAACCATTGAACTAAAAGAGGAGGAGGGCTTTGAAGATTACCTCTTTTTGCCTTTTTTAGATGATACCAACGGCGTAGAAACCTATGGTGGTGGGCGATATATTGATTTATCAATCCCAGAAGGTGATACTTTGGTCATCGACTTCAACAAAGCATACAATCCCTATTGCGTGTACAACAAAAAATACTCCTGCCCCTTAGTGCCAAGGCAAAATTATTTGAAAACTAAGGTTTTGGCAGGAGTAAA
>JABDND010000140.1 GCA_013001145.1 Croceitalea sp.
GTTTGTGGGCATCTACATCTACATTGGTCTGTCAGGAGCATCAAAAGGATTGGATAATGGCTTTGAACGGCAATTCGAATCGGTGGCAAAAAACAGCCTATTCGCATGGGCTCAGAGTACTAGTATGCCTTATGCGGGTTACAAAACTGGCCGACAAATTCAGCTTAAACTGGGTGATGTCGATGTGCTATATAATCGTATTCCAGACATTGAGACCATAGCACCCAGAAACGTTAGGGGAATTTTTGGTTCTTCACCGGGTTTGATTACAAGAGGCCTCAAATCTGGAAATTATTCCGTTTACGGAGATTTTCCCGCATTTACCAAGATTGCGACCAAAAAAATATACAAGGGCGGGCGTTTTATTAACGATGCCGATATAGAACAAGCCAGAAAGGTATGTGTCATTGGCGAACGCACCCAAAAAGAATTGTTCAAAGAAGACGAAGACCCCATTGGAGGATATATTCGAATTGACAACATCTATTTTCAGGTAGTGGGCGTTCATAAATTTACGCCCGGTGGTGGTTTCGAAAGTGATAGTGATATTTTTATTCCCTTTACAACCTTCAGAAAATTATACAACACCGGTGATGACGTTTCTTGGTTCACTATTGCGGCCTATGATGATGCGGACGTAATTCAAGTAGAAGAAGACGTGAAAGCAGTACTCAAAAGTATACACCGAGTTGACCCGAAGGACGAACGTGCTTTTGGCTCATTCAATTTGGGTGAAATATTCAATCGGATTATGGGCTTTTCCGAGGGCATGACCTTTTTATCGCTCATCGTTGGTATGGCCACAATTTTAGCTGGCATCATTGGAATAGGCAACATTTTGCTTATCTCGGTAAAAGAAAGAACCAAAGAACTGGGCGTTCGAAGAGCATTGGGAGCTACCCCTGCCGAAGTAAGAAATCAAATATTGATAGAATCACTGTTTTTGACCTTATTGGCCGGAATCATTGGGATTATAGTGGGCGCATTGACCTTAAAAGGAATCGATGCGATGACCCGAGGGGGTGATTTTCCGTACGCCAATCCAACCGTGCCGGTACCTTATGTAATAGGGGCATTGTTGCTAATGGTGATTCTTGGGGTATTGATAGGATTGATTCCTGCTCAACGAGCAGTTAGTATTAAACCTATTGATGCATTAAGAGAAGAGTAAAAACCAATTTTTAATATACTAAATAATCATAAAATGAAAAAAATTTTAAAATGGGTTGGTCTAGGTGTTTTGATTTTGGGCGCACTATGGGCTGCTGTATTTTTTATTAAATCAAACAGCAAATCGTCCATTGAATATGAGACCCACAATCCATTTATAGCCAGTATCGAAAAAAAGACCGTGGCTACAGGTAAAGTTATTCCAGAGGATGAAATAGAGATAAAACCTCAAATCTCTGGTATCATTGACAAAATCTATCTAGAAGAAGGTGCCGAGGTAAAAGCCGGCGATTTAATTGCTGTGATAAAGGTAGTGCCCAATGAACAAGCCCTTAACCAAGCTGCTGGGCGTGTGCGCAATGCCGAATTGGCCTTGAACAATGCGACATTGGAGTTCAACCGTAATAAATCCCTTTTTGATAAAGGGGTGATTTCCAATCAAGACTTTAATAACCAACAGTTGACTTTTGATAGGGCCAAACAAGAGCTTACCAATGCAAAGGCCGATTACCAAATTATTCGATTGGGATCTGCAGGAGGTTCTACCAGTGCCAATACCAATATTAGAGCGACCGTTGATGGTACTTTACTCGAGATACCCGTAGAAGAAGGGGATCAAGTAATTCAAAGTAACAACTTTAATGATGGTACCACCATTGCCACCATAGCCGATTTGGGCAAGATGATTTTCGAAGGAAAAGTAGATGAAGGTGAAGTGGGCAAATTAGGTCTCGGGATGCCTTTAAAAATTAGTTTGGGTGCTGTGGAAGGCAAAGAATTGGACGCTAAATTAAAGTTTATTGCGCCAAAAGGTGTAGAAGAAGCTGGCGCCGTTCAATTTAAAATAGAGGGTGACGTAGAGATAGATGATGATATCTTTATTCGTGCTGGATATAGTGCGAATGCATCATTGACCTTAGAAAAAAAGGACAGTATTTTAGTAATTCCAGAAGCATTGCTTCAGTTTGATAAAGATACCAACAAGGCTTATGTAGAAGTGGCTACCGGTGAGCAAGAATTTGAAAGACGTGAAATTGAAATAGGTATCTCAGACGGTATCAATGTTGAGATACTCTCTGGACTTACCGAAGAGGATAAGGTCAAGCAGTGGAACAAAACAGAGCCTATTAAAATAGGTACGGACGAGGAGAATGAAGACGATACCGAAGAAGAAGCATAACCAACTAAAAACAACAAATCATAAAACGAATGAAGCTTAAAATAACCTTCGCAATAACACTATTTGCCGTATTTTTTTGTAGCGCGCAAATGAAAAAATGGACATTGGAAGAATGTGTGGTCTTTGCCGTTGAAAACAACCTGACCATTGAGCAATTTGAACTCGATTTGGAAAATGTTAAAATAGATAAGTCAGATGCCATAGGCGATTTACTGCCAAATTTAAATGCGAATGCAACTGCCTCAAAAAACGTTGGTTTTACTATTGTAGCTACTTCAAACGCTCCAGTAACTGGAAATCAAAGCACCTTTAACACAAATGGTGGCTTTAGTTCCAATATTACTTTGTTTAACGGTTTGCGCAATATCAAGCAGTTACAGCGAGCTGAAATGAATGCGATATCAAGTCAATATCGTTTGGAAAATTTAAAGGATGATATCCGCCTTAATGTAGCCAATGCCTATTTACAGATTCTGTCAAACAAAGAAGCATTAAAAGTAGCAAAGGCACAATATGCGGTCACTGAGCAAGATTTAAGGCGCACCAAAGAATTGGTGGATTCAGGTGTGCTCCCAAGGGGCGACCTGTTAGAGATTGAGGCCACTGCTGCAAATCAAGAACAGCAAATTGTGAATACTGAAAGTTTGGTGCTTATATCAAGGATTAATTTGGCTCAATTACTGCAGATTACCGATTACGAAAACTTTGATATAGCTGATGAGTCATTTGAGATTCCACCTTCCGATATATTGGACAATTCTCCTAAGATCATTTTTGATAAGGCCTTGGGCTTTAGAAATGATATTAAATTTTCAGAATCTAATGTTCAATTGGCTGAAAAAGACCTTCAAATTGCCAAGGGTGCCTATTTGCCCACACTAACCGGATTTTTTCAGTATGGAACAAGATACTCTGATGCCACCTCACCATTACCAGATGGTTCTGGGGGTACATTTACACCTGGGTTTATTGACCAATTATGGATTTTTGATGGCATCTCGTATGGTGCTTCACTCAACGTACCCATTTTCAATGGATGGAGCACTCGAAATAATGTAAAAAGATCAACAATCAATTTGGAAAGAGCAAAATTACAGTTTGAGCAAGATAAATTAGCATTGGAGAATACGATCAACCAAGCTTATGTTGATGTAAGAACTTTTTCAAAAGCTTATGAGGCCGCAGAAAAGACTCTGGAAGCAAGAAGACTTGCCTATCAGTACGCGAAAGAACGTTACGATGTAGGACTTATGAATTCATTTGATTTTAGTCAGGCACAATCTAGGGTGGATAATGCTGAGGCGTCGGTCATTAGAACCAAATACGATTATATCTTTAGATTAAAAATACTGGAATTCTATTTTGGCATTCCTATTTCGTTGAACTAAAGTATTATTGATATATCAAAATGACCTGTTTGGTTTTATAGCCAAACAGGTTTTTTTCTATTCGTTCACATATGGCACTCATATTAAATATAGAAACAGCAACGACCAACTGCTCGGTAAGTATAGGGTCAGAAGATAAGGTCATCGCACTTGTTGAAGAAAACTCTGCTGGATATTCACATGCCGAACAATTGCATGTTTTTATAGCAGAGGCCTTGAAAATGGCTTCAGTTTCCTTTAATGAATTGAATGCCATAGCGGTGAGTATGGGACCGGGATCATATACAGGTCTGCGAATAGGTGTATCAGCAGCTAAAGGATTATGTTTTGCCCTTGATGTGCCTTTAATTGCTACTGCCACATTGGAAAGTATGGCGCACCAGCTAAAAGTGGAAAGTGGCGAAATATTGATACCCTTGTTGGATGCCCGGCGAATGGAGGTATATGCCGCGGTATTTGACCATAATTATAAGCAGATAGAGCCCACAAAGGCCAAAATAATTGAAACCACATCTTTTTCTGAGTATTCAGATTATAAGACTATTCATTTACTGGGCAACGGGGCTGAAAAATGTGAATCAGTATTGATTGATAAGAAATTCAAGTACCATAACCAAGTGATACCTTCGGCCAAAGAAATGGTGCCACTTTCCTATACCAAATTAAAAGCATCTAGGTTTGAAGATTTGGCATATTTTGAGCCATTTTACCTCAAAGATTTTGTCTTACAGAC
>JABDND010000143.1 GCA_013001145.1 Croceitalea sp.
AAGCAAGGGTGCCTCTGTTTGCCCCAAGAAAATATTACCGGCAATGGATAAACTTTCGGCACCAGATATACCCAATGATTTTGTAAGCAACCAGGCCAGCCCTTTGACTACTTTTTGAATAATACCAAAATAGAACAAAACGGAAGTAAGGGCCGAGAAGAATATGATGGTGGGCAGCACCTGAAAAGCGAAAATGTAACCGAAGGTTTCCATGTCCATTACTAAACCTTCAAATAAGAATTGGCTCCCCGCCCTAGTAAAATCTAGGATATTGACAAACACTTGACCAACGGCTTCAAAAAGCAATTTAATGGCCGGTACTTTTAGAACCCCTATTGCAATAATCAATTGTATCCCCAAACCTATGCCTACAGTTCTCCAGTTGATGGCTTTACGATTTGAACTGAAAAGAAATGCTATTAGCACCAAAATCACCATGCCTAAGGCACCTCGCCCTAAGCTATTGATTGAAAAGCCTTGGTTGGCTATTAGATCTGGAGAATTTGAAACTTGTGATAGCGTAGGGAGGGAAGTCGCCAAACTGTCGATTTCAACACTATTTTGCCCAGCTGCATTGGTTATGGTTAACAAAAAAAGCAGCAGTAAAAAACATCGGGCTAAACTCATGTAAGGTTGAATATTAATTACGCTTGGAAATTTCGTCACGAATTTTGGCCGCTTTTTCGTAATCTTCATTTGCCACCGCTTTGTCGAGTTCTTTATGTAACTCGTCAAGTGTCATTTCGCGATAGGCATCGCTCATTCCTGACTCAATCTCAACAGTTTCACTTTCTTGCAAAATTTCATCAACTTCTATACTATCATCACCTTCTTCATCTTCCTTCTCTTTGGACGAAAACTTTAAAAAGATGCCTGCTTTATCCAAGATGGTTTTATAAGTAAAGATAGGGGCATCAAATCGCAAAGCTAGGGCAATGGCATCACTGGTCCGCGCATCTATGATTTCTTCAACCTTATCACGTTCGCAGATAATACTTGAATAAAAAACCCCATCAACCAATTTGTGAATGATGACCTGTTTGATCACTATGGCATAGCGATCCGCAAAATTTTTGAATAAATCATGGGTCAATGGTCGTGGTGGTTTTATTTCTTTCTCCAGCGCTATGGCAATTGATTGGGCTTCGAAAGCGCCAATCACTATAGGAAGCTTACGGTCACCATCTACCTCGTTTAATATAAGGGCATAGGCGCCATTTTGGGTTTGGCTGTATGAAATACCCTTAATCTTAAGTCGTACTAAACTCATAAATATCTTCCTATATGCGAAAAAAAGGCTGTTCAAATATGTGGCTTAGACCATTATCTGAACAGCCGCTTCAAAGAAGCAAATTAACAAAATTTAAGCGTTTTGAGCTTTAAAAACTTTTAATTTTTCGATGAGTTGGGGTACTACTTCAAAGGCATCACCCACTATGCCATAATCTGCCGCTTTAAAGAAAGGGGCTTCAGGATCATTATTGATGACCACCTTAGTTTTTGAGGCACTTACGCCAGCCAAATGTTGGATGGCTCCTGAAATGCCTATGGCTATATAAAGATTACTTGCAACGGGCTTGCCTGTTTGACCAACATGTTCTCCATGTGGGCGCCAACCCAAATCAGAAACGGGTTTGGAGCAGGCTGTGGCCGCTCCCAGTACATCGGCCAATTCTTCTATCATCCCCCAGTTTTCAGGACCTTTCATGCCACGTCCTGCAGAAACTACTATATCGGCATCAGCTATGGTAGCCTTGCCTACAACTTTATCGACCTCTACAGATTTGGTGCCAAAATCATTGTCATTTATATTGGGTTCAAAAGTTTCAACCTGTGCACTTACGGTATTTTCAACCACACCAAATGAATTATTTGAAACACCAATGATTTTAGTATCAGCATTGATTTCAGTATGTGCAAAGCCTTTGTTGCTGAATGCGGTTCGCTTTACCATAAAAGGTGAGGTGCTTTCAGGAGCAGCAACCACATTTGGAACATAACCTGCATTTAACATTGCAGCCAAAATACCGCTCAAATATTTACTATCGGCACTTGAACTTAAAATGATGACCTGTGCGCTTTCCTTTTTTGCCGCTTGGGCAATGCAACTTGCATATACCTTGGCATTGAAGGTTTCTAATTTGGCATCTTTGACCGCAAGAACTTTATCGACGCCATATTTGCCCAAATCTTCAACCTTATCTGCATTTATACTAAGGGCCGTAACTTTTGTTCCCAAAAGTTGGGCGACCTTATGCCCATAAGAGGCAACTTCAAAAGCATTTTTTTTAAATTTCCCGTTTTCGGATTCTGTGTATACTATTACTGACATGGTCTTATATTACTTTAGCTTCGTTGTGCAATAAATCTATTAATTCTTGAATATTGCCGGCATCAACCAATTTCACTTGTCCTTTTGGAGCCGGTTTTTCAAACTTCTTATCTTTTGTATTTATGGGTGCATCTATAGGCTCTACAACATTGAGGGCCTTTTTTCTGGCCATCATGATGCCACGCATATTGGGTATTCTTAAATCACTCTCTTCTACAAGTCCCTTTTGACCTCCTATCACCAATGGTAAAGAGGTGCTTATTTTCTCTACACCGCCATCTATTTCTCGTTCCGCTTTTACCTCTTTACCTTCTATCTCAAGATTGGTGCAGGTATTTACAAAATTCATATCTAATAGAGTTGCCAAAATACCGGGCACCATACCACCATTATAATCAATGGATTCACGACCGGCTATTACAAGGTCATAGCCTCCATTTTTGACCACTTCGGCCAATTGGCGGGCTACAAAGAAACCATCAACCGGTTCGGAATTTATACGAATGGCCTCATCGGCTCCAATAGCCAAGGCTTTTCTAATCGTTGCTTCGGTCTGTGGGCCACCCACAGTGGCCACATGAACTAAAGCGTCTTGCTTTTCTTTAAACCACATGGCTCGAGTTAGACCGAACTCATCATTAGGATTGATTACGAACTGCACACCGTTGGTGTCAAACTTTGTGTCACCCTCCGTAAAGTTTATTTTAGAAGTGGTGTCTGGCACATTGCTAATGCAAACTAAAATCTTCATATATTTTTTAATTTTCGTGGCGTAAAGATAGCTATAAAATCCTAAAAATATTATGCATGCATAATAAATTATTCTTATATTTTTGATTTTTCATCCACATTCATTCTCTTATAATTTGCTATTTTTGCTTGCCCTTTAAATGGGGCCATTTTAATAAAAAGCCAATTCAATTATGAAGACACTACAGTTTAGAGAGGCCATATGTGAGGCAATGTCGGAGGAAATGAGAAACGATGATTCCATTTACTTGATGGGTGAAGAGGTTGCGGAGTATAATGGTGCCTACAAGGCTTCAAAAGGAATGTTGGATGAGTTTGGTCCTGAAAGGGTCATTGATACGCCTATTTCAGAATTGGGTTTTGCAGGAATTGGTGTTGGTTCAGCTATGTTGGGTAATCGTCCTATAATTGAATTTATGACGTTCAACTTTGCTTTGGTGGGCATAGACCAAATTATCAACAATGCTGCAAAAATTCGACAAATGTCTGGAGGTCAATTTCCTTGCCCCATAGTTTTTAGAGGACCAACCGCCTCTGCTGGCCAATTGGCGGCGACCCATTCACAAGCATTTGAAAGTTGGTTTGCCAATTGCCCGGGCCTTAAGGTAGTGGTTCCTTCCAATCCGGCAGATGCCAAAGGGCTGTTGAAGGCGTCTATACGAGACAATGACCCCGTCATTTTTATGGAATCGGAACAAATGTATGGTGATAAAGGCGAAGTGCCCGAAGGAGATTTCACCATTCCATTAGGAGTTGCCGAGATAAAAAGGGAAGGCAGTGATGTTACCATAGTCTCTTTTGGAAAAATCATCAAGGAAGCCTACAAGGCCGCCGACGACTTGGCCAAAGAAGGCATTAATTGTGAAATTATTGATTTGAGAACGGTAAGGCCCATGGATTACGAAGCCATAATCAAATCTGTCAAAAAAACGAACAGGTTGGTCATTTTGGAAGAAGCTTGGCCTTTTGGTAATGTGGCCACCGAAATAATATATCATGTGCAAGACAAAGCATTTGACTATTTAGATGCACCCATTGTAAAAATAAATACCGCCGATACCCCTGCCCCGTATTCTCCAGTGCTTTTGGCCGAATGGTTGCCCAATGCCGAAGATGTAATAAAGGGTGTTAAGAAAGTGTTATATAAGTAATAACAACGTTATTGTAAGTTATTTTAGCCTTGTCGACCTAAGTTGGTGAGGCTTTTTAATGTAACATGTTTTTGAAAGTTCATAAAACCCTCAAGAACAAAATCAAAGCGTACCATTAGCTTTCTTATTAAAGCAATTGCTGTACAAATCACTAGATGAAAAATTTCCTTTTTCTTTTTTTTCTCTTTGTTACTTTTCAGTCATTGGCACAGACCAAAGTCAGTGGCATTGTGGTAGACGAGTCAGGTATGCCAATTGCTTTTGCCAATATCATTTTCAAAAATTCATCCTCGGGTACAATTACCAATGACAACGGGCGATTTTATCTTGAAGATGATGAAACCTATGATAGTCTGATCATTTCATTTATTGGGTATGATACTAAAGAGTTGAAATTACAAGCTAAGGTGAATTACAATATGGAAATCATCTTAATGGAGTCTGCCCAACAACTGGATGAAGTCATTGTCTATACAGGCCGCCAATCAAAAAAAAATAATCCTGCCATCGATATTCTCAAAAAAATTTGGTCCAAAAAGCGTGAGAATGGAGTACGCAAGTTCAAAACCTATGAATATGATAAATACGAAAAAGTAGAATTTGATTTGAATACCATTGACAGCGCATTGATTAAAAGCAAACTTTTCAAAGGGCTGGAATTCATTTTTGCCGACTTGGATACTTCCCGGATTACCGGAAAAACCTACTTGCCTATGTTTTTGAACGAAGTGTTTTCAAAAATTTATGGCAATAACGTTTTGAACATTGAAAAGGAAGATGTTCTAGGAAATAAAAATTCTGGTTTTAGCGGTAATCAAGCTATTACGGCTTTTGTTGAAGATCTTTATTCTGACTATGATATTTACAACAATTACCTCAAGTTCTTTGACAAGAGTTTTACCAGTCCGCTCTCAAAAACAGGTGTCGACACTTACAATTACGTATTATCAGACAGCACCTTTATTGATAACAAGTGGTGCTACAATATCATTTATTATCCCAGACGAAAGAATGAGTTGACCTTTAAGGGTGACTTTTGGGTCAACGATACCACATTTGCCGTTAAAAAAATCAATTTGGAGGTAACGAAAAGTGCCAATATCAATTGGGTGAAAGAGATTTATATTGAACAAGATTTTGAGGTGGTCAACGATTCGGTCTTTTTGCTCAAAAGGGATTATATGTTAAGTGATTTCGCTTTCTCAAAAAAAGAGCAATCCAGGGGTGTGTATGGCAAACGGACCACTGTTTTTGATAATTATAGGTTTGATATGGAAAAACCCGCCAATTTCTATAAAACCACTAATGACCCTTATGACCCGCGTGTTTTTGATCGAGACAGTATCTTTTGGAAAAATGCCCGCCTCGAAGCTTTGAACAAAGACGAAGCAGGAATTTTTCAATTGCTCGACACTTTGAAAACCGTGCCAAAATTCAACACCTATTATAATATAGTCAGTGTATTGGGTTCTGGCTATGTAGAGATTGACAAATGGAACATTGATATTGGCGACCTTTACAGTACTTTTGGTATCAACGATGCCGAAGGGATTCGTGTAAGGGGAGGGGTAAGAACCTATTTTGGCCAAAATGACCCATGGCGGTTGGAGGGCTATATGGCCTATGGCTTTGATGATCACAAGTTCAAACATGGTTTTTCGGCCAAATTTCTCTTGGATCGTAAAAATCGGTTTATAGTTTCCGGTGGTAACCGCAGGGATATAGAACAATTGGGCTTAAGCCTTAGCAGTACCAATGATGTGCTGGGCCGCAGTATTGCCTCTTCTTCACTGGTATCTGTGGGCAATAACAATCGCCTGACCAATATCAATTTATCCGTTTTAAATTTTGAAATAGAACCACTTAAAAATTTTCGTTTTCAATTAGGGAGCTCGTTTAGAACTTTGAGCTCGGCCCTGCCAGATGTTTTCAGTCTTGATTATATTGATCTCATGGAGCCTTCGGGTATAGCATCAGAGATTAAACAATTTGATATCAATACGGCAATCATTTACACGCCTGGTAAAAAAACCATAGGTTATGGCGTGGAACGTTCTACGGTAAATGATACATACAGCACTTTGTTTTTGAGTTATACCAGAGGGTTAAGTGGTTTTTTAGAAAGTGATTTTGACTACGGACGTTTACAATTCTCCTATACACAACCTTGGCAATTGGGTGGTTTTGGTCGTTTAACGAGTACTGTAGAGTTGGGCAAAACTTTTGGTGCAGTGCCTTTGGGGCTTTTAAGTGTAGTACCCGGTAACCAAACCATTTTTTCGCTCTATAATGTCTTTCCCAATCTTGATTTTTACGAATTTGTCACTGATACCTATGCGACACTTCATTTAGAACATAATTTTAATGGTCGCATTTTCTCTAGAATACCTTTGTTGCGAAAATTGAACCTAAGGGAAATTGTAGGCTTGCGTGGGGCATGGGGCTCATTGACCGATGAGAATATTGCTTTGAGCGCTCCAACCAACATTCCATTGCAGGCTCCCAATGAACAGATTTATTGGGAATACTCTCTGGGAGTGGGCAATATTTTTAAAATCTTCAGAATAGATTTCAATTTTAGAGGCAATTATTTAGATAGTCCCAATGCTCGGCCCTTTGGGGTTACTGGAACATTCGGGTTCAGCTTTTGATAATTCAACAAGGTTAATCAACCTATAATAAATCGGGATTTTTGCAGTTTATAGATTAGTAAGAAAAAACCTATAAACAAGAAATCTCTCCATTACTATGAATATTGAAGAAATAACCTCTTTTGACGTATTGATTGAAATACCGAAAGGAAGCCGTAATAAATACGAATATGATTTTGATCTGAAGAAGATACGATATGATCGAATGATTTTTTCATCTATGATGTATCCGGCTGACTATGGATTTATTCCTGAGACCCTGGCATTGGATGGTGATCCACTTGACGCCTTGGTCTTGGTGACCGAGCCCACTTTTCCTGGTTGTGTGATGGAAGTTAAACCCATCGGTGTTTTCCACATGACCGATGAAAAGGGCCCCGATGAAAAAATTATTTGTGTGCCTGTCTCAGATCCTGTTTGGAACAAAGTGAACGATCTATCAGAGTTGAATCCTCACTTAATCAAAGAAATCGAGCATTTTTTTAAAGTCTATAAAGATTTAGAAAAGAAAAAGGTCGATGTGGGTGGCTTTGGCAATCTTGAAGAAGCCAAGCAGACCGTTTTAACAAGTTTAGAGCGCTACGAGAAGACCAAAATATCTTTTGAGAAGTTGAGCTTGAAATAGTCTTTTCGGCCATTATTTCCCCATAAATATTAGCGGGTTTTTTACTTTTTTTATTAGTTGGTATTTTACTACTTTTGCTGCCACTTAAAAAACCTATTAAATAACTAATAATTATGGATTTACTAGTAAAGTTTCTGCCTGCATTCGGTGTTTTGGGCTTATTGTACGTTATTATAAAAAGCGGTTGGGTCTCAAAACAAGAAGTTGGTGATGCAAAAATGGCGCGTATTGCTAAAAACATCGCCGATGGTGCAATGTCTTTCCTGAAGGCAGAATACAAAATATTATCAGTCTTTGTAGCAGCCGTTGCAATTCTATTATTCTTTAAAGGAAGCAATGAAGAAGGATCACATGGTATGGTGGCCTTATCATTTATAGTTGGGGCCATATGTTCGGCTTTGGCCGGCTTTATTGGAATGAAGGTCGCTACCAAAGCCAATGTAAGAACTACCCAAGCTGCAAGAACCTCATTAGGCAAAGCTTTGGAAGTTGCCTTTGCCGGTGGTGCTGTTATGGGCCTCGGTGTTGTGGGTCTAGGTGTACTTGGCCTTAGTGGTTTGTTTATGATTTATCAAGAAATTTGGTCGGGTCCCGATAACCTAGGGTTGGTTTTGAATGTATTATCTGGTTTTTCACTGGGTGCTTCATCCATTGCACTTTTCGCTCGTGTGGGTGGTGGTATTTATACTAAGGCTGCCGATGTTGGAGCTGACCTAGTTGGTAAAGT
>JABDND010000175.1 GCA_013001145.1 Croceitalea sp.
CGTCAAGGCCACATAGAATAATCGTCGCTCTTCTTCAAGTTCGCTTCTTGTACTCATGCTCATGGCCGACGGAAATAAATCTTCTTCCAGCCCTACTATATAAACAAAAGGAAACTCCAATCCCTTGGCCAGGTGAATGGTCATTAAAGCCACTCGATCATCATCACCGGTGTCTTTATCCAAATCTGTGGCCAGGGCTACATCTTCCAAAAATTCCGATAGGCCACCTGTGGCATCGGCCAATTCTTTTTGCCCTTCTACAAAGTCTTTGATACCGTTGAGCAACTCTTCTATATTTTCCATACGGGCAATGCCTTCAGGCGTACCGTCTTTTTTAAATTCCAAAAGAAGCCCCGTTTTTTTGGCAACTTGTTCCGCCATGGTAAAGGCATCGGCGTTTTCATTCATGATCTGAAAACTTTTGATCATGGTGACAAAATCTTCCAATTTTCGCTTGGTTCCCGAATTTATCTTCAAGTCTATTTTTGAGAGGTTTTCAATAACTTCAAAAATAGAACGCCCATAATGGTTGGCAGCAACAACCAGTTTGTCAATTGTGGTTTGACCAATGCCACGTGCCGGAAAATTGATGACCCGTTTTAAAGCTTCTTCATCTTTGGGGTTCAAAATTAACCGCAGATAGGCCAAAACATCTTTTATCTCTTTGCGTTGATAAAAAGAAAGACCTCCATATATGCGATAGGGTATATCTTTTTTGCGCAAGGCATCTTCAATAGCCCTTGATTGCGAGTTGGTACGATACAAAACGGCAAATTCACCGTTCTGCATCTGTTCCTGCATTTTATGTTCAAAAATGGAGGCTGCCACATAGCGCCCTTCTTCGGCATCTGTAGGGCTACGATGAATTTTTATCAAATTGCCCACATCATTGGATGTCCAAACCACTTTCTCGAGCTGGTTCTTATTTTTGGCAATGATTGAATTGGCGGCATTGACGATGTTCTTGGTAGATCGGTAATTTTGCTCCAATCGGTAGACGGCCACATCGTCGTAATCACGCTGAAAATTCAAGATGTTGCTGATATTGGCACCTCTAAAGGAATAGATACTTTGGGCATCATCGCCCACTACACAAATATTTTGATACCTATCAGATAGCGCCTTTACTATCAAATATTGCGAATGGTTGGTATCTTGATACTCATCGACCAATATATATCGAAAGCGGTCTTGGTATTTCATGAGCACCTCTGGAAAGCGTGTCAGCAATTCATTCGTTCGCAACAAAAGATCATCAAAATCCATGGCGCCGGCCTTGAAACAGCGGTCTACATAGTTTTGGTAAATCTCTCCCAGTCTTGGTCTTTTGGCCATGGCGTCGGCTTCAAGCAATTCGGGATTTTGAAAGTAGGCCTTAACAGTAATCAGGCTGTTCTTATATGAAGAAATTCGGTTTTGAATCTGCTTGTACTTATAAATATCCTTATCCAAACCCATTTCCTTAATGATGGAGGCGATAAGTCTTTGTGAATCTTGAGTGTCATAAATGGTAAAATTGCTGGGGTATCCCAGTTTATCACCGTCAAAACGCAATAATTTGGCGAATACGGAATGAAAGGTACCCATCCAAAGATTTTTTGCCTCGGTGGTGCCCACAATGGTGGCGATACGTTTTTTCATTTCACGTGCCGCCTTATTGGTAAAGGTCAGGGCCAATATATTGAACGCATCAACCCCCTGGTCCATCAAATGGGCTATACGATATGTCAAAACCCTGGTTTTACCCGAACCTGCACCTGCAATGACCATTAAGGGACCTTCCTTATGTAAAACTGGGTCCCGTTGGGCATCATTCAATTCATCTAAATAGGACATTTAACGTAGCATTTTTACTCCAAAAAGTGAAATTAGCCAATCTTTGTGGGCTATTGAAATGTAGCTTGAAATACTTTTGAACAGGAAGCTAAATTTAAAGCGAATTTGAATATATTTATCCCTTATGAAATATTTTTTACAAGCGTTGTTTGCAATTGTTATAGTACAAGGCGCTGCATGGTGTCAAACCAAAAAAGCTGGGCCAATTATCCCCGATTATGGTGAGGTATGGTCCATTGACAATCCTGATTACAAGATTATTAAAGATATGCCACTTAAAGTGGTCTTTGATATCATGAACAGTCCTGAAGATGTATCGTCTTTGAACAAGAGTATTGAAACAGCTGCCCGTTTTTTGAATATGCATGCACAGAGTGGTGTGGCCAAAGAAAATATGCATGTTGCTCTGGTGGTTCATAACCAAGCTTCAAAAGATATCATTATAAATTCGGCATACAATGAAAAATATGGTACGGACAACCCTAACCATGACATGGTAAAACAATTAATGGACGCAGGGGTCAGCTTCATTTTATGTGGACAATCGTCTTTATCTCGAAACTTCCCCATTGAAGAGACCATACCCGGAGTACAGCTCTCCCTTTCGGCCATGACCGCATTGATACAATTACAAAACGAAGGCTATCGCCTGATAAAATTTTAAACCTCAAATATGAAACGATTACTAGTAGTGGGCCTGTGTTTAGCAACGGCACAAATTTTTGCACAAGGACCAAATTTAGAAAAGGACTATAAGGCCATAGAAAGCAAGGTCATTGAATGGCGTCATGACATTCACCAAAATCCTGAATTGGGCAATCGTGAATTCAAGACTGCCGAAAAAATTGCCTCACACTTAAAATCTCTAGGGATTGAGGTACAAACCGGTGTTGCTTTTAGTGGTGTTGTCGGTATTTTATAAGTAAACTAAGCTGGTTTAGTTGTCGCATTACGTGCCTATATTGATGCCCTGCGCGTAAC
>JABDND010000190.1 GCA_013001145.1 Croceitalea sp.
TATCTGTGAGCGATAACAACGAATATGCAACATTTGGCGTTGACACCGTTTCGAGACGACTTTATACCATTCAAATTAAAAATCTTCAAACTGGTGAGGTCTATCCAGACTTGATTGAAAATACCTCAGGCAGCGCAGTTTGGGCGGCCGATAACAAAACCCTTTTCTACACCAAAAAGGATACGGAAACATTACGTTCGAACAAAATTTACAAGCATGTTTTGGGAACAAAAGCAGAAGTGGATGAATTGGTATATGAAGAGGAAGATGATACCTTTAACATTGGTGTTTATAAGACAAAATCAAAAAAGTACTTGGTCGTTGCGTCCATAAGTACATTGACATCTGAATTTAGATTTCTACCATCAGAAAGTCCAAATGAAAAGTTCAAAATATTTTCACCCCGTGAAAGGGGTTTGGAGTATTCCATAACACATTATGATGACAGTTTTTATGTGTTGACCAATAAAGATGGAGCCACCAATTTCAAGTTGATGAAAGTGAACGAAGAAGATACCTCATCAAGTAATTGGAAAGAATTTATTCCACACCGTGATGATGTGCTTCTTGAAGACATTGATATATTCAAATCTTTTTATGTCTTGTCTGAACGGGAAAATGGCCTTAATCAGTTAAAAATAGTGCGTTGGGACGGTAAGGACAGTTATTACCTTCCTTTTGAAAGCGAAACCTATGTAGCCGGTGCTAGTACCAATTTGGATTTTGATACAGAATTGTTGCGTTATGTATATAATCCAATGACATCACCCTATGCTATTATCGATTTCAATATGCGCACCAAGGAAAAAAAGGTGCTTAAAGAACAAGAGGTATTGGGCGGTCAATTTGATAAAGAAAACTACCGTTCAGAAAGAAAGTGGGCAACAGCGAGAGATGGTGTTAAGGTTCCTATATCTATTGTCTACCATAAAGACACACCATTGGATGGGACCAGCCCATTATTACAATATGCCTACGGATCTTATGGTGCAACCATCGACCCCTATTTTTCATCGGTCCGATTGAGTTTGCTCGATCGCGGGTTTGTTTATGCCATTGCCCACATTAGAGGGGGCGAATATTTGGGCAGGCCTTGGTACGAAGACGGGAAATTGCTAAATAAGAAAAATACCTTTACCGATTTTGTAGATGTTTCCAAATACCTGATTGAGTCTAAATTGACTTCTTCTGAACATTTATATGCCATGGGCGGTTCTGCAGGTGGCTTATTGATGGGTGCCGTTGTCAACATAGCCCCAGAGCTGTATAATGGGGTAGTAGCGGCCGTACCCTTTGTAGATGTGGTAACTACCATGCTCGATGAGTCGATACCTTTGACCACCGGTGAATATGATGAGTGGGGCAATCCCAATGACAAAACCTATTATGACTATATGAAGTCCTATAGTCCATATGATAATGTTACCAAGCAGGCCTATCCGAACATGCTTGTAACCACGGGATTGCATGATTCTCAAGTTCAATATTGGGAACCCGCCAAATGGGTTGCAAAATTGAGGGAATATAAGACCGATGACAATCAATTGTTTTTAGACACCAATATGGATGCTGGTCATGGCGGGGCTTCCGGGCGGTTTGAGGCGCTAAAGGAAACTGCCAAAGAATATGCATTTATGCTTGATTTGGAAGGAAAAATCCTTTAAAAATAAAATTTTGTAATTTTGCATCCGTGAAAAGGGTTTGATTCCCTGTTACAACCGAACTTAACTATGGATAAAAACATAAATGCTCTAGACAGCATCTTGGATTTGGTAGGCAATACTCCGCTTATTAAGTTAAACAGAATAGCCGATTCACTTACCGGAAATTTTTATGCAAAGGTAGAGGCCTTCAATCCTGGCCATTCTGCCAAAGATAGAATTGCGGTTCATATTATCGATGAGGCCGAGCGCAAAGGAATTTTAAAAGCTGGCAGCACCATAATTGAAACCACTTCGGGCAATACGGGTTTTAGTTTGGCCATGGCAAGTATGGTAAAGGGCTACAAATGTATTTTGGCTGTTAGTTCAAAGTCTTCGCCAGATAAAATAGACATGCTCCGCTCTATGGGTGCCCAAGTCTATGTTTGTCCGGCGCATGTAAGTGCTGATGACCCTAGATCATATTATGAGGTCGCAAAAAGACTTCATAAAGAAACCAAGAACTCAATCTATATCAACCAATATTTTAACGAGTTGAATATAGAGGCACATTATAAGACCACTGGCCCAGAAATTTGGGAACAGACCAATGGCAATATTACCCATTTGATCGCTTGTAGTGGTACGGGTGGAACCATTTCCGGAACTGCACGCTTTTTGAAAGAGCAAAACCCAAACATCAAGGTTTTGGCTGTCGATGCTTACGGTTCAGTACTTAAAAAATACCATGAAACCGGTGAGTTCGATCATGAAGAAATTTATCCCTATCGTATTGAAGGTTTGGGCAAAAATTTGATTCCTACTGCTACCGACTTTAATATTATTGATCGATACATCAAAGTGACCGATGCAGAAAGTGCCCATATGGCCAGAAAAATAGCCCACTCCGAGGGAATGTTTGTAGGTTATACAAGCGGTGCGGCCATGCAGGCGGCCATACAATACAATTTGGAAGGAGAATTCTCCAAAAAGAGTAATGTAGTCATTATATTTCCAGACCACGGATCAAGGTACATGAGCAAAGTATTCAGTGATGAATGGATGGATAATCAAGGCTTTTTTGAGGCTAAAAATGCCGAGCAACCAAAGGTCATTCAGTATATCAAATAAATTATACAGATTTTATCATTTAGAGCAACGAGACCTTTGTTGCTTTTTTACCTTGTACATTATTTATTGTACCATAGGTAAAATTCCATATTTTTGCATGAATCAATATTAAGGTAGATGAGAGACTTATTTGAAAGGATTATAGAGAATAAAGGGCCTTTGGGCAAGTGGGCTTCGCAGGCTGAGGGATATTTTGTGTTTCCTAAGTTAGAAGGACCCATATCCAATAGAATGAAATTTCAAGGTAAGGAAGTCATCACCTGGAGTGTCAATGACTATTTGGGTCTCGCCAATTTACCAGAAATTAAAAAAGTTGATGGCGATGCGGCTTATGAGCACGGATCGGCATATCCCATGGGTGCTCGTATGATGAGCGGCCACACCGATTTTCATGAGCAGTTGGAAAAAGAACTTGCTGCCTTTGTAAACAAAGAATCTTCCTATTTATTAAATTTTGGATATCAAGGTATCATGTCTGCCATTGATGCATTGGTGGCCAAAGATGATATTATTGTTTACGATGTAGATTGTCATGCCTGTATCATTGACGGTGTACGCCTGCACGTAGGCAAACGATTTACCTTTAAGCACAACGATGTTGAAAGTTTAGAAAAGAATTTGGAGCGAGCCACAAAAATGGCTCAAGAGACAGGTGGTGGTATTCTGGTCATCTCTGAAGGAGTTTTTGGCATGCGCGGTGAACAGGGCATTCTTAAAGAAATTGTAGACCTTAAGAAAAAGTTCAACTTTCGTTTATTGGTCGATGACGCCCATGGCTTTGGAACCTTGGGAAAAACAGGCGCTGGAGCAGGTGAGGAGCAAGGCATTCAAGATGATATTGATGTATACTTCGCCACATTTGCAAAATCCATGGCGGGTATAGGTGCTTTTTTAGCCGCTGATAAAGAAATAATCGATTATTTAAAATACAATCTACGTTCGCAGATGTTCGCTAAGTCGCTTCCTATGATTTACGTAAAAGGTGCTTTGAAACGATTGGATATGTTGCGCACAATGCCCGAACTTAAAAATAAACTTTGGGAAAATGTGAATGCCCTTCAAAACGGTCTCAAGGAGCGCGGATTTGATATTGGCACAACTACAAGTTGTGTGACGCCCGTGTACTTGAACGGAAGTATACCTGAGGCAATGGCTCTTGTAAAAGACTTACGTGAAAATTATGGAATATTCTGTTCTATAGTGGTTTACCCTGTTATACCTAAAGGTTTGATTCTACTGAGAATGATTCCTACAGCAACACACACTATGCAGGACATTGTTGAAACTTTAGATGCTTTTTCTGCCATACGTGACCGTTTGCAAAACGGTACCTATAAAAGATTGTCTGCCGCAGTAGCTGCCGCTATGGGCGAGTAAGTTTTCTTTAAAATTTTTTATACTGATTGGTGATATGCTTCTTGCATCCAATTAACCAGTTGGTCATCAACATCTTCTACTGTATGTAATTGTACCCTATGGGTGCACATGGTACCAAATGGACCAGAGTTCTCCAATCGGCCTTGAAATGCTTTGTTATTGAGTTTTAAACCCAAGTCAATTCTGGTTTTGGTAGCTGGTTTTATGAGCACGAACTGCCGTTTTCTAATAACACTAACAGTGGTCTTTTTTGGAGTAATAATAACATCGTCACCAAATTGGTGAATTTCGGCCAATAGTTTCTCATAAATAGGAAGCAGATTTTCTTTTCCTTGGTATTGCAGTGTAACTAGGTCTTGTGGTTCACGATGCTCTTTTTTTGAAAGCGTAACAATGGTATTGGCGAAGCCGTGGGTAACCTTATGTTCGTTCTTAAGAAAGTTTACAGCTTCTGAATGCTTGGTAAAAGTTTTTGATTGTAATAATTGTTTCCATTCAGACAATGATTTGCCAGTTTTAGAGGGCATATTGTTTATCATGGTCTGTAGTGCTTTATCCATAATTAAATGATTAGGTCATTTAAGTTACGATTTTTCCATAATCCAATGAACTAAAAGGGTCAAACTTGAATCGATCGATTACTTTAAGTTGTTTAGAGGTTTTTTCGATAGGTACGCCTACGCTTGTGGGTTACGGGGTCAAAATGCTTCCACATTTGACGTATGGCGGTATTTTCTTCCAATTCAGGTGTCCGTATGCAGTTTACAATCCCTTTTTCGGTGAAAGTCTTATGGTACTCGTTGAAAATAACTGCTGTAACCCCTTTGTTCTGGTATTCGGGATGGATACCAATCAAATAGAAAATAACATCTTTACTATGTTTTTTAGCCCGCAGTAAATGGAAAACACCAAATGGAAACAGTTTACCCTTTGCTTTTTGAAGGGCTTTGCTAAATGAAGGCATAACGATGGCGAAGGCTACCAAATTATCGTGCTTATCCACTACAAATTTGATGTACTCAGGATTTATAAAGCTGATGTATTTTTTCTTAAAATAATCTTTTTGAACATCGGTAATCTTAACAAAAGAAGCCAAAGATGCATAACTCGCATTAAATAAATCAAACATCTTATCCACCCAGGGCATAATGTCTTTACTTTTTGTAAAGTTCAGCGCCCTTAGCTCGTATCTTTTTTGAATGAGAAGATTGGCCTTGGTGAAAATTTTGGGATCGGCATTGCTAAATGGAAACTTATTTTCTAAATATTCCTTTTCTTTAACAAAACCATGTTTTTCAAAATGGGCTTGATAATAGGGGTGATTATACCAAGTAATCATTGTGCCAATATGGTCGAATCCCTCAATGAGTACACCAACCTTGTCCAGATTGGAAAACCCAACGGGACCTTCCATATAATCCAATTGATTGGCCCTTCCGATTTCAGCTACTTTGTCAAATAGTGCCTTTGAAACTTCAAAATCATCAACAAAATCAAACCAGCCAAAACGCATTTTTTTTAATTGCTGTTCTTTTACTTCTATCCAATTGATAATTGCTGCCACACGGCCTACAACCCTGTCATTTTTATAGGCAAGGAAAAGGGTGGCATCTGCACTATTGAAAGCGGGGTTTTTATCCCTATCAAAGGTTTCGAGTTCATCTTTGATTATTGGTGGTACCCAATTGGGATTGTCTTTATAAAGTGAAAATGAAAAATTTACAAACGCCTTACGCTCTGCAGGGGAAGCTACTTGTTTAACGGTGACCATTCCATTGTATTTATATGGTCAATATTAACAATAATCCCAACAGTAAAAAACTTAGAAATCAATTTTATCCTTCTTCTTGCGTTTTTTACGTTTTACATCTTTGCGCTTGATCTTGGTAGTGGGTTTTTGGTCATCGATGGGCTTGAGTTCGTCTTTGTGAAAATCGAGTCTATACGATACCCCACCTGTGATAAAGGTTCTAGAAGGGGTGGTTTTGACACTTCCGCCAAAACTCACATCCGCTTGAAAGTTTGTGCCAAATAAATGGGCAATTCCGCCACGCAATAATGCATCGGCATAGCGGTCACTATCAATACCTTGATGCTCAACGAACAAACTCCACTTTGGATTGCGTAATGCATGTGATACTGAAATTATATAACTCAACTCTGGAAAATCTGTGGTGATGCGGTCATAGGCTACATTGGTAATCAATACCCACCTGGGGGTCAATCTGCTTTGTGCTGCTACCATACCTCGGTATGAAATGGTTGCATCTTCCGGATAGAAGGGATTGTCACCTAAATTGAAGGTGGCCCCACCATAAATCGAAACAGCGGGCAATAAGTTTTTAAATTGAAATTTATGGTTTGCCTTCCAACTGCGAATGTTTGGTTTATTGGCCTCAGGGTTTTTAAAAGGGTCGTATACCAAGTATTTTATTCCTAAGCGATTTCGGGTAAAGTCAGTTCTGGTTTGGTCTATTCCAAAATTGGAAAAGGTAAGGTCCTGTTTAATGAATGTACCTTCATAGCTAATTTCCAAGGTTTCGAACATAAAGCCATATCGCAAGGCCAAATCACTGCCAAGAATAGTTGATGTGGTATTAAGTATGCTATGGTCTTGTTGCTCATAGAGCACTCCAAATTCGGCCTGCACCACATTTTTACCAACAGCATAGGCACTTACCGATAACCCAGGCCGGTTTGAATTAATGACATCGGTATATTGGCCAATCAATAAAACAGGACAAAAAATGAGTAAAAATGATAAGCGTTGAAATGAGGCCATAGACTGGTTTTAATACTATTTTATGAAACTTATGATGGTTTAGTGCGACTTACAGTGTAATTTTGATACAATAGCAACAGTTATATGGTTTTATTACAAACGATCTTAATACTTATAATCGTATACTACGGCTTCAAATTACTTTTGAAGTGGTTGGCACCCAAAATATTGGATTATGCCATGAAGAAGACCGAGGAGCGATTTGGACAAACTTTTGGCCAACAACCTTCAAATAATAGAGATTCAACCTTTGTCAAAAAAGACCGGCCAAAGGCAAATCCGTCAAAAAAAGTTGGAGAATATATAGATTTTGAAGAAATTGAGTGATCTTTGAGTATTCAAAATCCAGCTCATGAAGCTTTCTGCCAAAGCGCTTATCACCCATTTACTAGTACTTCTCTTTTTTATAATTGCCTCACTTACTTATTTCTACCCGGTAATTCAAGGGAAGGCCATTTATCAATCAGATATTGCCCAATACAAGGGTATGGCCAAAGAAAGAAATGATTTTAAAGAAAACACAGGTATTGAATCTTATTGGACCAATAGTGCGTTTGGCGGTATGCCCACGTATCAATTGGGCGCCAATTATCCCCATGACTACATCAAAAAATTGGACCGTGTAATACGCTTTTTACCAAGACCGGCAGATTATCTTTTTCTATATTTTATTGGCTTTTACATATTGCTTCTGTGTTTAAAGGTCGATTATCGATTGGCTGTGCTAGGTGCCATGGCCTATGGTTTTTCAACATATTTAATCATTATTATTGGTGTTGGGCATAACGCCAAAGCACATGCACTAGGGTATTTACCATTGGTTTTGGGAGGTATAGTTCTGGTGTTTCGAAAAAAATACCTGCTTGGCTTTATTTTGACCGCCTTGGCAATGGCCCTTGAAATAAGCGCCAACCATTATCAAATGACTTATTATTTTATGTTGTTGGTACTGATCTTGGGGTCGGTCCATTTGATTTATGCCATCAAAAACAAAGCAATCAAACATTTCGCGATTTCCGTGGGCATTTTGTTGCTGGCGGTCATTTTATCCATAGCAGCAAATGCTACAGGGTTGATGGCCACCAAAGAATATGCCAATTGGAGTACCCGGGGCAAATCGGCTTTGACCATTAATGCAGACGGTAGCCCCAAAGAAATTAAAGATGGTCTTGATAAAGATTATATCACTACCTACAGTTATGGAATTGCCGAATCATTGGATCTCTTTGTTCCCCGATTATTTGGCGGAAGCAATGGAGAAAACTTGGGCAAAGATTCAAAAACCTATACTTTTTTGACAGACCAAGGGCTTTCACCCACAAAGGCATTGGAATTTACCGAAAGTTTGCCCTTGTATTGGGGCGAGCAGCCAGGGGTTGCAGCACCTGCTTATATTGGGGCAGTAATTTTCTTTCTGTTTATTATGGCACTGTTTTTAGTCGAAGGCAAGAAAAAATGGTGGCTGCTTGGAGGTGTTTTTATGGCTTTATTGCTTTCATGGGGCAAGAACTTGCCTATTCTTACCAATTTTATGATTGATTATTTTCCCCTTTACAACAAGTTTAGGGCCGTTTCATCCATTCAGGTCATATTGGAATTATGCGCACCCCTTTTGGCCATCTTGGGCCTTAAAAAGCTTTTGGACCATTCGACAGTTGATCCTGATAAAATGAGAGCACTGAAATTGAGCTTTTTTATAACGGCGGGGCTCGGTGTTCTCTTGCTGTTTTTGAAAGGCTCTTTTGATTTTGAGGGCATCAACGATGCTACGTATCGGCAATATTTCGGAAATGAACTCATGGCCATGGTTCAAAGTGACAGAGAGGCCGTTTACTTGAGTGATACGTTCCGATCGCTTATTTACGTGATTTTGGCGGCAGGTATTTTGTTTTTATATGTAAAGGGAAAATTAAAGTACAATGCCCTTATAATCGGTTTGGGATTATTGATTGTAATTGATTTGGTGGGGGTCAACCTAAGGTATGTGAACAGTAAAGATTTTGTGCGTAATAGATTGGTCGAGAACCCTTTTCAAGCTTCTGAAATAAATAGGCAAATACAACAGGACCAATCCATTTTTAGGGTTTTTGACCCCAGTGAGGGGCTCAATGGGGCGCGTACATCTTATTTTCACCAATCGGTTGGTGGTTATCATGCCGCAAAACCTGCCAAGTTGCAAGATCTTTTCGAATTTCATTTATATAAAAACAACCTGCAGGTATTGAATATGTTAAATGTAAAATACATTATTCAAGAAGACGAACAAGGGCGTCGTTTTCCGGCAGTCAACCCCGATGCTAACGGCAATGCATGGTTTATAAGTACCATTGACCCTGTGACAAGCGCAAACGAAGAAATATTGGCCTTGGATAGCCTACAGACCAAAACCGAAGCTGTAATCAATTATAAGGTTAACCCCAAAATTGACACTTATGCCTTTAAGGTTGATTCAACGGCCTCCATCAATTTGACAGCATATACCCCGAATCATTTGAAATATGAATCTACCAATAGCAATGATGGTTTTGCTGTTTTTTCAGAAATGCATTATCCGAATGGATGGAATGCCTATTTAGATGGCGAAGAAACGCCCTACTTCATAGTCAATTATGCATTGAGGGGAATGGGCATACCGGCCGGTCAACATATTATTGAGTTTAAGTTTGAGCCTGAAGTGGTGCAAACAGGCAGTAAGATTGCACTAGTAAGTAATATACTTTTGCTCTTTGTTATTTTAGGGGCAATTGCTTATGCCTTTAGACAACCCCAATCCAAAGCAAAAGCCTAATGCGAAAAGTGCTCATTGTTGTTTATTATTGGCCCCCCGCTGGAGGACCAGGAGTGCAACGTTGGTTAAAGTTTGTGAAATATTTGAGGGATTTTGATATTGAACCTATAGTATTTGTTCCAAAGAACCCTCAATATCCAATACAAGATCAATCATTGCTAGATGATATTCCCAAAGGCATTAAGATATATCGTCAGATGATTTTTGAGCCATTACGTTTGGCTACTTTTCTTTCAAGAAAAAAAACGAAAAGAATAAGCTCAGGAATCATTCAAAAATATGAGAAGCAATCTTTCTTGGAGCGAACCATGCTTTGGATTAGAGGTAACCTATTTATTCCTGACGCACGAAATTATTGGGTCAAGCCTTCAGTAAAACGAATTAAACAAATACTCAATACAGAAAAAATAGATACCGTCATTACAACTGGACCGCCGCATAGTGTCCATTTGATTGGTCTTACACTCAAAAAACAACTCAATATTAAATGGGTCACAGATTTTCGTGACCCATGGACCACCATAGGCTACCACAGCAAACTAAAATTGACATCTGTATCAAAACGCCGGCACAAAGCATTGGAAAAAGAAGTGTTGGACCACGCCGATAAAGTGGTGGTCACCAGCGCGCAGACCAAGTTGGAGTTTGAAACTTTGACCAAGACGCCCATTAAAGTAATAACCAACGGTTTTGATGAGCCTTTTAAGAAAACAAAATTGGATAATGATTTTACGATTTCACATATTGGCTCTTTATTGACCGAAAGAAATCCAAAAAGTCTATGGAAAATATTAGCAGCCCTTGTTCAGGAAAATGAAGCATTTAGGGAACGGTTAAAAATACAGCTGATAGGTGTTGTTGGCAACGAAGTATTGGATACTTTGGAAAACCTAGGTCTAAAATCATATGTTCGACATATGGGATACCTGCCCCATAATGAAGTCATTGAACTGCAGCGCAATTCACAGGTTTTGTTATTATTGGAAATAGACGCCAAAAAAACCCAGGGCATATTACCAGGAAAATTATTTGAATATCTCAATGCCCGTAGACCTATATTGGCCATTGGCCCCGAAGGATGGGAAGCGGCCAAGATTGTAGAGCAAACGAAGGCAGGTATGGCATTGACGCCACAACAAATGACCGATTTAAAAAATGTACTTTTAAAGTGGTTTTCAGAATTTCAGTCTCAGGGATTGAAAATTCAGTCAGAGGATATTGAAAAATACAGCCGCCGTGAACTTACCGCTTCATTGGCCAAAATATTGACATGGGAGTTGTCTTAAAACAATCTATAAATAATACATTAATTACCTACCTAGGCTTTGGGATAGGGGCCATCAACATTCTTTTTCTTTATACAAAGATTTTACCCGATGCATATTTTGGACTTGTGACTTTCATTTTGGCCACTAGCGCCATTTTTATGCCGTTAATGACCTTTGGTGTGCACAATACATTGGTCAAATTTTATAGCGCCCAAAAGATGGCCGAAAAAAATGGCTTTTTGACCTTAATGCTTCTTTGTCCATTGATTACCATTGTACCATTGGCTATACTTACATTTATTTTTTATGATTCTTTGGGGTCATTTATTTCAAAGCAGAATGCAATCGTCAAGGATTATGTGTGGTACATTTTTATCATTGGAATGGCCATGGCGTATTTTGAAGTTTTTTATGCTTGGAGTAAAGTGCAGCTAAAATCGGTCTTTGGTAATTTTATGAAAGAAGTGTTTGTGAGACTAGGTGTCACTGTGCTATTGATACTGGTTTTTTTTGAGCTCATTTCTTTGGAAGTGTTTTTAAAGGCATTGGTGGGCTTGCATTTACTACGGACTCTACTAATGAAACTTTCAGCATTTAAATTGTACTTTCCAAAACTCGATTTCAATTTTCCCGAGGAAACAAAATCCATATTGGTCTACAGCTTGCTGATTATTTTAGGAGGCTCTGCAGCATTGATATTGCTCGAAATTGATAAGGTGATGATCAATCAATTTGAGCAAATTGAAAATGTGGCCTATTACGGTGTTGCCGTCTATATTGCTACAGTGATCATTGTTCCATCAAGAGCCATGCATCAGATTACCTATCCATTGACGGCTGAGCTGTTGAATACCAACAATTATTTCGAATTGGAAAGTTTATACAAGAAAACATCATTAACGTTATTGATCGGCTCTGGGCTCATATTCATACTCATAATTTTGAACTTGAACGATTTGTACCTTTTGCTGCCTGAGGCATATAGAGGTGGGTATTTAATAGTACTGCTCATTGGCATGGCCAAAGTATTTGATTCTGCATTGGGCAATATCAACGCTATACTGTTCAATTCAAAATATTACAGAACCGTTCTGGTTTTTGGGGTATGCTTAGCCTTGGCGACCATCCTGTTGAATTTGTGGCTAATCCCATTAATGGGCATTGAGGGAGCAGCGTTGGCAAGTTTTATTGCCATAGTTCTGTTCAATTGCATCAAATTGGTTTTTGTTAAATTGAAATTTGGATTTTTACCTTTTGGTAAAGCCACCTTTAAAATTATTGGAGTGCTCTTCTTTTTATATTTATTGTTCTTATATCTGCAATTTCCATTTCATCCAGTGCTGAACATCATGATCAAATCTGCGATTATAGTAGTCATGTATTTGGGCATCTTGCACCGTTTTAATATCTCGGAAGACATATCAGGAATTTTGGCAAAATTTATCAAAAGAAGAACCCCATAGCGAACTGATCTACTATGGGGTTCAACAACTAACCAACCTAAAAACTATTTTTATTGCCTTCTTGAAGTACTTCGAGCACTTTTGGTTCTAGAGGCATTGTTGCTCCTTTTTGTTGTGGTAGTACTTCTAGAAACTACCTTACGTTGTGGAGAGCTATTACGCACACTTTGGCTTCGCTTTTGTGCCGAACGATTACTTACCACAGCCCGGCTTTGGGGCTTTCTTGTAGTGGTCGTAGTTCTTGTGACCGACCGCTTTTGAGGCGTTCTTGTCACTTCCCTTTTTGTAACGGTCCTACTTTTAGGTGTACTTTTCACAGTCCTTTGAGCAACCATACTGCTTCTCTTTGACCTCGGCTGACCAACATTATTTCTTCTGACGTCATTCTTACGGACGGTAGTACTTCTATTAGAAATCGAACGGTCAACGTTATTTCTTCTCACGTCATTCTTACGGACGGTAGTGCCTCTATTAGAGATCGAACGATCATTATTGCTTCTTACGACATTTCTTGAATTTTTGGTAACGCCTCTTCTTGACAAAGATTCATTTTTTCTTTTACCTTCAATTCTTCGACCTCTATTTTGTTGCACAGCTACTCGCTTGTCGTTTCTATATACATTAGCTCTGCGCGACTTGTTGAAACGATATTCCCTGCCTCTGTCCACATAAGCATTTCGAACATTGTTTCTGTAAGGCCTGTACCAAGTGTAACGAACAGGATTATAATATCTACGGTATGGTGTTCTCCATACATTACAGAATGATAAAGCCGGTCTGGCAAACCATCTGTGAAATGGTCTGTATACATAATTTCTATTATAGATATTGATAAATCCGGTATAGTGGCTAAAAACACCACCATTGTAAAATACGTTCATGCCTCCTAAGCGACGAACCCGGCCATTGCGGTACCAAACATCTACACCACCTATTTGTGATACGCGACCATAATAGTCGTAATATATGGGTACATTTTCTACCTGTATAACGGCACCGTAGTCGTCATACTGCACAAAGGGGTTATAATTATAGCCCGAATTGAAAGTAATACCTACATTCCCTATTCTGGCTCCAACACCTAAATTGACTTGATTGTCCAAATAAAAATCAAATTCACCATCTGGGTAAACGGAGAACGTTACCCCTCTTTCAACAAAAATGAACGAATTTCCGTAACCATATGCATTGATCGGAGTAACCTTAGTTGTCAAAGTTGCGGCTTGTACCAAAGCTGTGCCAAAGAAAACCGCGGCTAAAATGTGTAAAAACTTTTTCATAACGATAAGGTTTAAAATTGCGAATGCAACTATTTACATTCAGCATGTTTAAACCAAACAGCGTGCCAAAGTTTTTGATAATCATCTAAGTTTATGATATACAGCTTATTAAAATGATATATTTTTAATATTTACAGAGCTGATAGTGAAAAGTATCCCTAAAATATTCTGTATTGGTCTGCATAATGGAGATTGAATGCCTTTTCAAATCATAAAAATGAAGCACTATTTCACTTATTGGAGGGTTATCGTTTCCAAATGTTTAGGAATTATTACTTCGGAAGTTGGTGATAACCTTTTTACATCTTCCCTAAATGGGATGAGTTTTAAATCGACGGCAGCCTTTTGCGAAAAACCATAGGGTAAACGAAAATTATCCCAATGGGTGGGTATAATTACTTTAGGCTGGTTGGTTACATTAATTAAGCGCTCGTTGTATTTGTAAAGCCCCAGTTGTGATTGATTTACACCTGCAAGGAGAATGTCTGGTCTTAAACCCTGTAATTCTCTTTCGATAAAATTCATCGAACCCATGGTCAATATTTGATGGTTTGCAAAGCGAGCCAAAAAAGATAAGGAACCCCCTTCAATAAATTCTGATACTTTAAGCGGAGCCTTGGGGATTTCGGTATAGGTTCTGGAATCTAAATAATGTTTATTATTTAAGGCTGAATGAATAGATGGTATTACCCTAATCGAAAAATTATCAAATTGATAGTCTTCTCCTCCTTTGACTGGATATAATTGTTCATTAGGGATACCATAGGCCCTTAAAATATTGCAGGTGGTTTCGGTGCCGATTACTTTAGCCTGGGTCTTTTTGGCTATATAGGGCACATCGCCAAGGTGATCAAAGTGGGCGTGATGAACAAGAATAAAATCTGCTTTTATAATAAGTGAATCAATACTTAAGGTATCTGAAACGAAAATATCTGAACGATCTACGGTATTGCGGGTATCTTCTGGGCTAATGCCAGGTCCTGTGCCAAGCTTTAATCTAGATATATAGGGATCTACCAAAACGGTAATATGGCCATCTGAAATCTCCCAGCCCGCCGTACCTAAATACTTTAATCGTATATCTTTGGATTGCGACTGTAGTTGAGCACAAACTAAAAAAAGGAAAATAAACAAGAAACTTAGTGTATAAAGCTTTTGAACAGCGTCTGAAAAGGATTTAAAAAGCGATGGCATAGTCTATTGTTTAAGTATTATTTGTTTTTTTTGATTGATATAAAAGCGGTTAATTTCGTCGGAATTGACTTCGATAATATCAGGAAGACCATCTTTATTTAAATCGGCCGTAATAATGTCATATGTATCGAAAGATTCATTGGCCAAAACCGTTTTTTGCCATAATAGCCCATTGCCACTATTAATAAAAACTTCATTGGGACTGCCATCGTTGCCTACAACAATATCAATGTCACCATCAAGGTCAATATCGGCTAGTGAAACCGAAAAACTGTACATTTTACTGCTATCAAAAATTACAGTTTTGGTGTAAGGTTCGATTTTGGATCCAAAATAAATAATATTTGGCTCCCCAATATTTGCCGTTACAATATCTAAATACCCATCGTTATTCAAATCTTGAACTCCAACTGCGCGTGTGTTGTCCCTACCTGTGCCAAAAGGAATCTTCTGGACAAAATTTAGCGACCCATTGTTTAGGTAAACGTAATTTTGCTGTTCATCCCTATTGGCTAAGATTAAATCCATATCACCATCATTATCCATATCAGCTGCCTCTACATCTATGGTTGAGTCCTTATTCGATCCAAATGCCAACGTTTGTGAAAAACTGCCTTGTCCATCATTGAGGCATATTTCATTGGCACGGCCTCTGTTTGTGATTAAAATATCTACATCACCGTCTAGATCCAAATCCGCCAAGGTTAGATTCCGGGTGGGGGCATAGGTTTCGCCAAAAGAAGTGCTCAGAGTAAAACCACCCTTTCCATCATTAATATATAATTGATTCGGAGCCATATCATTGCCGACGACTATATCAAGATCATTATCATTGTCAATATCCGCCAATTCGGTCGCATAGGTGGTCGCTTTTTGCAATCCTAAATCTTGTTCAACTGTAAAAATACCCCTGCCGTTATTAATGAAGATTCGATTTTGACCTGGCCAGTGTCTTCCATTGGCGATTACGATATCAATATCATTGTCTCCATCTACATCACCTGCAGACACTGAAGCGGTTCTTTCTTTATAAGTTCCCAATATATAGCGTCCGTTTGTTTTAAATTGGGCCTCTTGTGCAATACCCAAGTGTGAGAACAGACAAGAAAAAAGGATAAGATATCTCATGGGATACTATACATGTGAACTAAATTAGAAAATAATACCAGTTAAATGTAAGCTTTAATTAATACCTGCCAGAAGCAGATACGACAAGTTTCAGCCTTTAAATTTTCTGTTTTAAATACTTAGCTGTAAATGATTTTTTGTTTTCAATAATTTCTTCGGGGGTACCTTCGGCCATTAAATGACCTCCATTCTCGCCACCTTCAGGACCTAAATCTATAATGTAGTCGGCACACTTGATCAACTCAATATTGTGCTCTATTACTATAATGGAATGGCCCTTGGCCAATAGGGCATCAAATGACTTCAATAATTTTTTGATATCATGAAAATGCAACCCCGTAGTTGGTTCATCAAAAATAAATAGTGCTTTGTCTTTGGTATTTCCTTTTATAAGGAACGAAGCTAATTTAATACGTTGCGCTTCACCACCAGAGAGGGTAGAGGACGACTGCCCTAAAGCTACATAGCCCAAGCCAACATCTTGCAAAGGCTGTAGTTTATTACTGATCTTATCTTGTTTAAATGTTTTAAAGTGAACAATGGCCTCATCAATGGTCATATTCAAAATATCATTGATGTTTTTGCCTTCAAAGCGAACCTCTAGCACTTCTTTCTTAAAGCGCTTGCCTTCACAAACATCGCATTCAAGATGAACATCGGCCATGAACTGCATTTCAACCGTAATTTCACCTTCGCCTTTACATTTCTCGCAGCGCCCACCATCAACATTGAATGAAAAATGTTTGGCCTGATATCCTCTTAGTTTGCTCAATCGTTGTGAAGCAAACAATGCCCTTATGTCATCGTAGGCTTTGATGTAAGTAACAGGATTTGATCTTGAAGACCTGCCAATAGGATTTTGGTCTACGAATTCTACATGTTTTATTGTTGAATACTTGCCCTCAATTGCGGTAAATTGGCCAGCTTTTTCTCCATAGCCCCCAATCGCTTTCAATAGGGCAGGGTAGACAATTTTTTTAACCAGGGTACTCTTGCCACTGCCCGAAACCCCCGTAACAACAGTTAGCATGTTTAGCGGGAAGGTAACATCAATGTTCTTCAGGTTATTTTCACGAGCTCCCTTAATCTGAATGTAGTTCTTTGAATTTCGGCGAGATTTTGGCACCTCAATCTGTTGAGAACCATTTAAATATGCGGCTGTGAGTGAATCAGATTGCAATATATATTCCAAACTGCCTGTTGCGACCACTTGGCCACCTAGCGTGCCTGCTTCTGGACCAATATCTATGATTTCATCGGCGGCGGTCATAATGTCTTCATCATGTTCCACTACAATGACCGTATTTCCCAAATCTCGCAATGATTGTAACACTACTATGAGATTTTCGGTATCTTTGGGATGCAGACCAATACTGGGCTCATCCAAAATATACATGGACCCCACCAAACTGCTACCTAAAGAGGTGGCCAAGTTTATACGCTGACTTTCACCTCCAGAAAGCGTGTTGGATTTTCGGTTTAGAGTAAGATAGCTCAAACCTACCTTATTTAAATACTCAAGTCTTGTGGTGATTTCTTTGAGTAAACGCTTGGCCACGGTTTGGTCATGATCGGATAGCTGCAGTTCTTCAAAGTACTCTGCAAGGTTTTTAATGGGCAATTCTATAATGTCTGAAACGGATTTACCATTTATTTTTACATAATTGGCTTCAGGTCTAAGTCTTTTGCCTTTACATGTTTGGCATTTGGTTTTACCTCTATAGCGGGACAACATTACCCGATTTTGAATTTTATAGCTTTTCTCTTCCAATTGGGAAAAGAATTTGGAGATACCTATAAAATGTTCATTGCCCTCCCAAACAAGCTGTTTTTGTTCATCACTTAATTCAAACCATGGCTTATGAATGGGAAAATCAAATTTATAGGCTGAGTTGACCAGCTGATCTCTATACCAGCCCATACTTTCACCACGCCAAGGAAAAACGGCGTTCTCATAAACAGAAAGTGCTGTATTGGGTATTACCAAATCTTCATCAATACCTATAACATCACCGTAACCCTCGCATTTAGGGCAAGCGCCGTAAGGATTGTTAAAACTGAACAAATGCACATTGGGTTCCAAAAACTTTAATCCATCCAATTCAAATTGATTGGAAAAAGTTTTTCTTTCATTGGTATCCAATTGTTCAATGATGCAACGGCCTTTTCCCTCAAAAAAGGCATTGTCAACCGCATTGCCCAAGCGGTTCAGAAAATCTTCATCGTCTTTTACTATGATACGGTCAATCACTAGGTCAAATCTCTTTCCAATAGATTCGGGAACCTGGTCAATCCGTAAAACCTCTTCATTATATTTTATTCGCGCATATCCTTGTTTTGAAAAAAGTTGTAATGTTTTTAAAGTATCGCGGTCTTCTTTGACTTCGATAGGGGCCAGCAACAATAGTTTGGTGCCCTCATCAAATGATTTTACATGATGGACCACATCGGTCACCGTATGTTTTTTTACAATCTTGCCGGAAACGGGGGAAGTGGTTTTGCCAATACGTGCAAACAACAGTTTCAGATAGTCATATACTTCGGTAGTTGTGCCCACAGTAGACCGTGGATTTGTTGAGTTTACTTTTTGCTCTATGGCAATGGCAGGGGCAATTCCTTTTATGTAATCTACTTTTGGCTTATCCAATTTACCCAAAAACTGGCGGGCATAAGATGAAAGACTCTCTACATATCGGCGTTGCCCTTCGGCATAAAGGGTATCAAATGCCAAACTGGATTTACCGGAACCCGATAATCCCGTAATCACCACCAACTTATTTCTGGGGATTACGACATCAATATTTTTAAGATTGTGTAGCTTTGCACCTTTAATGATGATATTATCCTTTGGATTTATATCTTTAATTGCTGTCATTCATCGAAAATTTTTTGTCAAAGATACGATTCAAGGCACTTAATGTCTATATTGTGGTCTTTGACATCTGAAATCTTATAGATCACAACATAGTTTTTTTGTGGGTACACAATTTATCTATCTTTGATTTGTAATTAAAAACCTGATAGGCCTATACAGAAATAATTACTTTTTAAAATTAACTAATAACTCAAAGCTCTGTCCTTAAACGGATTGGCTTTAATTTTAACCAAAAAGTAATTTGTATGGAACTACAAATCGAAGACTCGATATTGGTCAAGAATTACATTGATGGAGACGAAAAAGCCCTCGAAATCTTAATCAATCGCCACAACCAACGAATCACCAGTTTTATTTATTCCAAAGTTCTTGACAGGGATATCACTGAAGATATTTTTCAAGACACCTTTATCAAGGTTATTAAGACCTTAAAAAAAGGTAGGTATAGTGAAGAAGGTAAATTTTTACCATGGGTGATGCGCATTGCACATAACTTGATCATTGATCACTTTCGTAAGAACAAGAGAATGCCCAAGTTTGAGGGCAGTGATGACTTCAATATTTTCTCTGTCATCAAAGACGATAAACTCAACGCAGAAAAACAATTGATAAAAGATCAAATTGAAAACGATCTTACCTTGTTGATTGAAGAATTGCCCGAGGATCAGAAGGAGGTTCTTATGATGCGCATATATAAAGACATGAGCTTCAAAGAAATATCTGAAAATACAGGAGTAAGCATTAATACGGCTTTGGGCCGTATGCGCTATGCGCTAATTAACCTCAGAAAAATTGTTGAGCGAAATAATATCGTTTTAACGAATTAATAGGTCGTAGGTCGAAGGGTACAATATTTCCATTTCAGTGGCGTTATTTAGTCATAACATTAATGCTGAAATATGGAAGGAATTTACTCTAAAGAACAAAAAGTATGTAAAATCGCGAAAGCTAGACCAGAAACAGTTCAGTTTTTGTTGAGTTTTTCAAAATCAATGCACGTCATTGATTACAAGAACATGAAATTTGAAAATGTTTTGAATTAACCCGCTTAATCAGAACATATAAAATTGCCGCTATTTAGCGGCTTTTTTATTTTTATAATAGTCATTTATCACCTTTTTTCTTCCAATGGATTTGGTGATAATATCTTTATCAAGCTGCCATGCCCTAGCGGGTGAGTATTCTCTTCCGTACCAGATAATTTGCAAATGCAACTTGTTCCAAAGTTCTTTGGGGAATAAACGTTTGGCATCTTTTTCTGTTTGAACCACATTTTTGCCATTGCTGAACCCCCATCGATACATAAGACGATGAATATGCGTATCTACCGGAAACGCAGGTATGCCAAAGGCTTGTGAGACCACAACACTTGCAGTTTTATGGCCAACACTTGGTAATTCTTCCAAAAGGGCGATATCTTGAGGCACCTGTCCGTCATATTTATCGATTAATATTTGTGAGAGCCCATGTATACCTTTTGATTTCATGGGTGATAATCCTACGGGTTTTATAATTTCCCTAATCTCGGCGATGGTCAGTTTGACCATGTCGTAAGGATTATCTGCCTTTTCGAATAGCAAGGGAGTAATTTGATTCACTTTTACATCCGTACTTTGGGCAGAAAGCAAAACGGCAATTAAAAGGGTGTAAGGGTCTTCATGGTCAAGTGGAATAGGTATTGTGGGGTAAAGGGCGTCGAGTGTTTTTATTACAAATGATACTTTCTCTTTTTTGGTCATTTTTGTTTAATTTTATCAAAAATAATTTAAACACAACAATCGTTGAACATGAATACATTAAAAGCGGGTGACAAAGTACCTGAATTTTCAGTTAAAGACCAAGATGGTAATACCGTCAATTTGTCTGATTACAGCGGCAAAAAATTGATCATCTTTTTTTATCCGAGGGCCAATACGCCAGGCTGTACGGCCGAAGCATGTAATTTAAGGGATAATTATGAGACACTGCAGAACCAAGGTTATTCCATATTAGGGGTAAGTGAGGATAACCAAAAAAAACAGGCAAATTTTAAAAATAAATATGAATTCCCATTTCCGTTATTGGCAGATGAAGATCATACGGTTATTGATATTTTTGGGGTATGGGGCCCTAAAAAGTTCATGGGCAAGGAGTATGATGGGCTTCACCGAACGACCTTCTTAATAGACGGCAATGGAACTGTTGAACGTGTAATAGAAAAGGTTAAAACCAAAGATCACGCAGCACAAATACTTGAAGACTAATAAAAAACCCGACGTTAGTCGGGTTTTTTAATTACTCATCTGCAACTTCTTGTGTTTTGGGCAATGCCTTACGCACAAAAAGCTTCTTTTCTTTTATGATGTCGGCAATACCTTCAGGCAGCATTTCTTCCCAACCTTCTTCACCATTGGTTATTCGTTTAAGCACGTCACGTGAGAATATATGCATAATGTCTGGATCATAATCAATAATGTCCATCACCTTACCATTGTATTTAAAGAATTTGTAGAGTTCTTTCATTCTTGGATGTACCTTGACATTATTACTGGTCATTATCTGGCCAGTTGTGGCATCCTTCATGGGGTAGAGGTACACTTTTAAATCCTTGAAGAATAATTTACCAAAGGCTTCCAATATACCGCCACTTAAATGGCGGTAGTATTTTTCATCAAAAACCTCAATTAGGTTGTTGACGCCCATGGTAATTCCTAATCTTGCTTTGGTGTAATTATTGAAATATTCGACCAGTTTATAGTATTCTTGGAATTTTGATATCATTACTGTATGGCCGAGCGAACACAATAATTCAGCTCTATCCATAAAATCCTGCTCATCAATTTCACCTGAAGCTTTAAGGTTTGAAAGGGTTATTTCAAAGATGACGATGGCGTTTTCAACATCAACCGTTTGTTCGCGAATAAAGATGTCATACGATTTTTGGAACATGTCCATATTGACCTTGGTCACAGGTCTAAAACTGCCCCGAAGGGCTAATATATTTTTTTTATACAGACGGGCAGCTGGTAAAAGGTTATTGCCATCGGGCCCAAACATAACAGCATCGGTCATGTCATTTTTAATAAGCTGAAGGCTCATCAAGCGATTGTCAACATCTTTGAAACTTGGGCCAATAAAATTGATCATATCAATTTCAATGGTATCCTTATCTATATGGTCATAAAGATATTTAAGTAGCTTTTTGGGCTTGTTATATTTGAAAAAGGCCCCATAAATAAGATTAACTCCAAGAATGCCCAAGGTTTCTTGTTGCAAACGGGCTTCATTTTGTTTGAATCTTATATGAAGAATAATTTCGTCATACTCCTTTTGCTTGGGGTCAAGTTGAAATTTGATACCTACCCATCCGTGCCCTTTGTAGCGCTTTGAAAAATCGATGGTGGCAACGGTGTTGGCAAATGAGAAAAAGAGATAATTAGGGTTGTTTTTTCTGTCAATTCTTTCTTCAACCAATTGAATCTCGTGATTCAACATAGTCTTTAATCGTGACTGGGTAACATAGCGGCCATCAGATTCCACACCATAAATGGCATCACTAAAAGACTTGTCATAGGCACTCATAGCTTTTGCTATGGTGCCAGAAGCACCCCCGGCCCTAAAAAAATGCCTTGCCGTCTCTTGACCCGCGCCAATTTCAGCGAAAGTACCGTAAATATCGGGGTGGAGATTAATACGTAAGGTTTTGGCCTTAATGGAAGGTATATTTTCGAATTCATTCATTCTATTGGCAACTGTACCCATGGGACGACTTTTGTTGTTAACAAAGTTAATAAGTTAGAAAATTCTTTTCTATAAATAAGTTATAATTTTGAATTTCATGGATGAAGTGCTAAAAGTAACCTTTTTAGGAACAGGAACCTCTCAAGGGATTCCGGTTTTGGGCAGTAATCACCCAGTTTGTCTAAGTCAAGATATCAAAGATAAAAGACTCCGTGTTTCTGTGCTGCTGTCTTGGGCAAATTGTAATTATGTTATTGATTGTGGCCCTGATTTTAGGCAACAGATGCTGGCAAATCCCATCAACCAGCTCGACGGTATTTTGTTTACTCATGAACATGCCGATCATACTGCTGGTATTGATGATATACGGCCTTATTTTTTTAGGCAAGGTGATATACCGGTCTTTGCCCATGAACGTGTCGTTACTTCATTAAAAAGACGTTTTGACTATATATTCGCCAATGAAGACCGTTACCCAGGCGCTCCAGCGGTAAAAATTAATCAGGTAGACAAACACACACCATTTACTATTGGAAATCAAGAGGTTATGCCCATTGAAGCATTTCATAATCGGTTACCCGTGCTAGGGTATAGGGTAATGGATTTTGCTTATCTGACCGATGTCAAAAAAATGGAGGAGGCTGAAATGGATAAACTAAAAGGTTTAAAAGTGCTTGTGGTCAATGCACTTCGTATTGAACCACATCACTCTCATTTTAATTTGGAAGAAGCCATTGCCTTTGCACAAAAGATAGGTGCGGAATTAACTTATTTCACGCATATAAGCCATCACATGGGTTTTCATGCCGAGGTCGAAAAAACACTGCCCAATGGCATTCATTTGGCCTATGATAATTTAAAAATAACTGTTTAAATGAAACGTAATATATTTCTTTACTTATTTGTGTTTGCCGCTTTGATAGCGCTATTTCAATTTATTTCGAGTAATAAGATTATAAAAGCCGGTGCCGATAAAATTGAAAAACTGCAAAAGGAGAATGCAAAGCTTAACGACTCTGTGGAAAAATTGCAAATACGAATTTTGGATATTCAGTATTTCTCATTGGAAAACAATGATGATGCCCTTGTATATTTTGACGATTTGCCACTGGAAAACCCAACTCGATATATTGAAGACAAACTTTTGGAAACCAACGAGAATAAAGGGGACAATCCTCTAGTTCCCTACGAAGGCATGAACAATGATTTTAAAATCAACAAAATCAAAGTGCTGAACCATAAGTGGATTTTAGCCGATTTTTCGGATGGACAGTATTGGGGTGATATGGTTATTGGGTACGATCTTAAAGAAGATTTAAGCATTGATTTCACCCTCATTGCCCATTTATTGTATGCCAGAAGCAATTAGATTTTATCAATCAACCAATTTTTAAAAGAATAAAAATTGGCCGGGGCAACACCGTGGCCCACAGGAAATTCCTCATACATATGCTCAATGCCAAGTTTATTTAGAAATTCTGGTGTTTTTTGCGCCCATTCAATAGGAATAACCTGATCAACTTGCCCATGAGACGCATAAACGTTTAAACTCTTGAAATCATTGTTGGAATAGCCATTGATCAATATGTTTTCATTGATATAACCACTAAGGGCTATCACATTTTTAATTCTTTGAGGATAAGACAGCGCAACGGCATAACTCAAAATAGTGCCTTGGCTAAAGCCCAACAAAGTAATTTTGTTTGAATCGATAGGGTAGGCTTCACAAGCTTCTTCAATAAACGCTCTGATCTTTTCCCTAGATTCGATGGCTTGCTCATCATCGCTCCATTTACCATATTGGGCATCAAAATTAATGGTGTACCAAGCATAACCAAAGGGTTCAAGAGTATGGGGCGCCCTTACCGAGATAATAAAAAACTCTTGGGGCAGCTCTGGGGCAAATGAAAATAAATCATCTTCATTACTGCCATACCCATGAAACATGAACAATGCAGGAGCATTTTCAATGTCTGTCAAAGGTGGTCTTACCA
>JABDND010000203.1 GCA_013001145.1 Croceitalea sp.
TTTCGGTTGTCAATTGAATTTGGTCGTCACTTTTAAAGACCTTATAGGCCAAATAAACCAAATAAAGTGCGCCAAACACCTTTATGGCCGTAAACAACGCATCATTGGCCTTTATCAACGCCGAAACACCAAAGGCCAGCAAACTGGAATGCACCAAACAGCCTGTCATAAGCCCAGCTACGGTTGCCAAGCCATATTTTTTTCCTCTTGCGACGCTTTGCGTCATCACAAAAATATTATCAGGGCCCGGTGATATCGCCAGGGCCGATGTGGCCAAAGAAAAAGCAATTAAAATTTCGTAGTTCAATGCTGATAGATTGGTTGGTCAAAATACGAATTCTTAGAATTAGAGAATTGCTTTTTGTTATCTTCCACAAAATTTGAGGCATGAAATTAAAGTTTGTATCCCTTACCATGATCATCGGCACGCTTTTATTGCTGTCGATTGGCATTACTTCCTGTAACACAAAAAATGAATCTACCGTGAAAAACCTTAAAGCCCAAGTTGCGGACAGTGTCTTGAGGCACGTGGTCTTGTTCAAATTTAAAGAAACCACCTCGGCCGAAGATTTGGCGAACATCGAAAGCACTTTTGCCAAATTGCCTTCAAAAATCAATGAAATTCAAGACTTTGAATGGGGACTGAACAATAGTCCTGAGGGTCTGGAAAAAGGCTTCACACACTGCTTTTTTGTAACCTTTAATAGTGAAGCGGGCAGGGATATTTATTTGCCTCATCCCGATCACAAGGCTTTTGTTGAAATTGCCTCACCACATATCGAAGATGTGCTGGTCGTGGATTATTGGACAAAAAAATAGCTCACCAAGTATACTCGGGAGGTTCAATCTGGTTCATTCGCAAATAGAGATTGGCCTTTGCTCTATGGTTTGTGAGATGGTCCTGCACATAAAAAAGTGCGAAGGCCCTACTGACCGTATTCCCGCTATGATACATAATGCAAGTTTCATCCAATTGTTCCTGCCCTATGGTACGAATTACCTGGACTGTGTAATCAAATCCCTCTTCCAGCAACATCAGAATTTCTTCTTTTGACATGGTCATGGCATAGGGTACTTCAGGTTTTACTTCCATTCCCTGAACATAGCGTTTGGTCAACAAAGGAATGGTATATGCAATATGCACCATTTGTTCACCAAATGTTTTGCTTATTGCCGTTGGTTTATATTGATACAACGAATCGGGCATAGCTTTGGCCACTTCCATGCAGTGGGCCTTGGCCTCGAGCCAAACCGGCAGGTACATTTTGGTAAACGCCGTTTGAGGCTCCATTGCTGATTGGGCCGTTGCAGCTGCCGTGATAAGACATATTAAAACCGTAAAAAGCAGTTTCTTCATTGTTTATAATTTAAATTCTTCCATAGCGCATTGATCATATGACTACTATTGCTCCTCTAAATTACTTTAAATTTGTAGTATGTTGTTCGCTTACATTAATGGCAAGGCTGCACTAATCTTATTTTTAGCTGTAATTCTATATACCATGAAAACCCTCGTACTTTTTGATTTCACCCCAAATTCCGATTTGGGCAACTGGCAGGTGGTCGATGATGGGGTCATGGGCGGTCGTTCAAAAAGTGAGCTTTTAATAGGTAAAGAAGGTCATGGTGTATTCAAGGGTGCGGTTTCTTTGGAAAACAATGGCGGGTTTTCATCGGTTCGATTGAACATGGATAAAACCGCTATTGGCGAAACCAAAAATGTGGTATTGCGAATCATGGGCGATGGCAATAAGTACCAATTCAGAATTAAGGCCAATAGCAATGACTTCTATAATTATGTTGCCTATTTTGAAACTTCGGGCGCTTGGGAAACCCTTACAATTCCTTTGGCTTCGTTTTATCCCAATTTTAGGGGAAGGGCACTCGATGCCCCTAATTTTGACAAAGCCTTCCTTCAAGAGATAGGTATATTGATCGGCAACAAAAAAGCAGAACAATTTAGACTCGAAATAGATTTTATCAAACTCGAATAACAGAGCTACTCTGAAGCCTCTAAGATGGCTTTATTTATCCTACGTATAAGGCCCGGGCCTTCATAGACAAAACCGGTATATAATTGAACCAGGTCGGCACCCGCCTCCAATTTGTCTACGGCATCTTGGGCAGAGTGAATGCCACCAACGCCTATGATCGGAAATGCCTTTCCGCTGCGTTCGGCCAAAAATCGAATGACTTCGGTACTGCGATCGGTCAAGGGCTTGCCACTCAATCCTCCTTTTTCTTCCGCCAAGGTCAAATGGGATTTGAGACCTTTTCGTTCAATGGTCGTGTTTGTGGCGATGACCCCATCTATTTTGGTTGTTTTTACAATATCAATGATATCGAACAATTGCTCACTGGTCAAATCGGGCGCAATTTTCAATAAGATGGGCTTCTCTTTTAGTTTTCTTTTGGTGGCAATAAGTGTGTTCTCACGCTTAAGCTGCACCAGTATGTCGGTCAGGGGTTTTTTGTCCTGTAACTCCCGCAACCCAGGTGTATTGGGCGAACTCACATTAACCACAAAATAATCAACGTGATCAAAAAGGGCATCAAAACAAATGAGATAGTCCTTTACGGCATCTTCATTGGGCGTCAGTTTGTTTTTTCCAATATTACCCCCTACAAGCACTCTATGTTTCTTTTTTAATCGTTCCACGGCATCGAAAACGCCTTGATTGTTAAAACCCATTCGATTGATGATCGCCTTATCTGTAATTAGCCTGAAAAGCCGCTTTTTAGGATTTCCCTCCTGCCCTTTGGGTGTAAGGGTGCCGATTTCTATAAATCCAAATCCAAAATCGGAAAATTCGTTGAAGAGTTTGGCGTCCTTATCAAAACCTGCGGCCAGGCCCACCGGATTTTTAAATTTGATACCGAAGACCTTACGTTCTAACCGAGGATCTTGCAAAACAAATAGTGATTTATAAAGCCGGGTGAGGCCCAAACTTGAACAAAAACGAATCATGGCAAAAGAAAAGTGGTGGGCTGTTTCCGCATCTAGCAAAAAAAGCAACGAACGGATAACTATCTTGTACATGCCATTAAAATTTTGGTAAAAATAGAAACTCTCCTACGACTACTAAATAAAAAATATCATTTTTCATTCACAGACCTTGAAGTATAAATGGGACTTCGGTAAATGCTATTGCAAAGTTGCACATAGAGGTTGTATTGTTGCGTATTGAAAGTACTGAGCATGCGTTTGTCAAGCAAACGCATATTGGCTTTAATACTGTCAATAAAGCCGCGATAATCGTATGACATTTTCATTAAATCCTCTGGGGAACTTTGGGCGTGTGTTTTAAGCAGATTCTCGGCCCGTAGCTCAAAAATCTCATTTCTAAATTTTAATTCGGCACTCCAATTTTTTAGATTTTCCAATTGTTGCTCGTTCAATTGAAAAACTTCGGCAATGGTTTCATTGTCGTGACCACCAATACCCAAAAAACAAACTTGTTGGCCATGGCTCAATAATCCTATAAAAAAGATACTCCCAAATAATAAATTCCTCATCATGTCCCCAAATAGTAAACAGGGAAAGATAAGGGATGAAAATCGGAACACTCAATTAATACCGTTGAATAAACGTTATTTTTGATGAAAAACCATTTCTATGGAAAAACTGCTGCCCCGCTTTTTGGAATATGTCACCATTGACACCCAAAGTGATCCTCATTCCAAAACCACTCCGAGCACCAAAAAACAATGGGATTTAGCCAAAAAACTCGTGTTTGAGCTCCATCAAATCGGGCTTCAAGAGGTATCGCTGGATGAAAATGCCTATATCATGGCGACCCTACCCAGCAATATGAACAAAAAGGTACCTACCATAGGTTTCATCTCCCATTTTGATACCTCTCCAGACTTTACGGCGCACAGGGTAAAACCGCAGATAGTTGAAAATTACGATGGGGGTGATATAGTACTCAATACCGATAAGAATATTGTGCTTTCCCCCGCTTACTTTGAAGATTTATTGCAATACAAAGGGCAAACCTTGATCACCACCGATGGCCGCACCTTATTGGGAGCTGATGACAAAGCGGGCATCGCCGAAATTATTACGGCCATGGAATATTTGGTGCAACATCCAGAGATTAAACACGGCAAAATCAGAATTGCCTTTACCCCTGATGAGGAAATTGGTCGGGGTGCCCATAAATTTGATGTCAAAAAATTTGGGGCCGATTGGGCCTATACCATAGATGGAAGTCAATTGGGAGAGCTGGAATATGAAAACTTCAACGCTGCACGGGCCAAAATCGAAATCAAAGGAAAAAGTGTGCACCCCGGCTATGCCAAAAACAAAATGGTGAACGCCTTGGTGGTCGCCAATGAATTCTTTAGCCTGTTACCACCCCAAGAAACTCCAATGACCACTGAAAACCGTGAAGGTTTTTTTCATGTGCACCATATCAAAGGGGAAATTGAGCATACCGTTATTG
>JABDND010000204.1 GCA_013001145.1 Croceitalea sp.
TTTTGGTCACGGGCCCCAGTAAGGCAGAGAAGGTAAAATCAATTTTGGATAAATCTGAAGGTTTTGAACAATATCCAGCCGCTCTGGTACGACCCAGCTCGGGCAAATTGGTCTGGTTTTTAGATCATTCCGCGGCTTCACAACTATAAGGGAATGCTTCATACAAGGAAGCTAAAGTATGGTGTATACCAAACGTGGTATTAAGGCTTTGTGAAATACAAGATGGCCCTTCAATAAGCTTATTCAAGATCAAGCATCACATTTTCACCCTGGAAATTTTTAAAATGTTCCTCCACTTTAAACTTTTTAGAGTCGTATTTGGTATCACGGCCCATGGCAGACGCCTTTCTTTCAATGCTACGTGCAAATCGCCGTGCGCTTGGAATAGAATTGATAATAAGACCGGGAACAGGTTTGTTGTTCCCATCTTCATCTTTGGCCACCATGGTAAAATAAGATGAATTGCAATGTTTTGTTTTACCGGTGGTCACATTTTCAGATTCTACACGAACACCAACAACCATCGATGTGCGCCCCGTATAATTTATTGACGCTTTTAAAGTCACCAAATGGCCCACTTCAATAGGATTCAAAAAATCGACACGGTTGACCGAGGCAGTCACGCAATAGCTCTGTGAATGTTTGCTGGCACAGGCAAAGGCAATTTGGTCCATTAGATTAAGTATATAACCCCCATGTACCTTGCCGCCAAAATTGGAATGGGCAGGCAGCATTAATTCTGTAATTGAAAGCTGCGATTCTTTTGCAGTTTTGAATTTCTTCATACTTAATTCTTAAAATGCGGTGATTTTTCAGGTACTACTTCGGTAATAAAATACTTGGTATCTCCCAACCAAAAGAAGGTTGAATATCTCTCCATATAAGAGACCTTAACATATTGGCCTTGATATTCCTTTAGCTTTTCAATGACCTCTTTTTTACCATCCTGCACAGAAAATGCGAAAATTTGCGCACCCGAAATGCCTTGGCTTATTTCACCTTCCCAAGTTTTGGCCAACATACCTTTTCTGCTGAATTTTATGAGTTCACCAGATCGGTACCCCTCACTGAAAGGAACATAATACACGAATGCAAAATACCCAGCTATGCCCAATAGGACGAAAGTGATAAGAAAGAATAGGAATTTGCGCATTTATATTTCTAGTTTAGATTGTTCAAAATCGTCTTCCATTGCCCTTTTTAATACGGGATCAGGAATGGATTTTTTGGCCTTGGCCCCCATCTTTTTTAGCTTTTCAATACTTATAACAATATTGCCACGTCCTTCTACCAATTTGTTCATGGCCCCCTTATATTCGGTTTTGGCTTCGTCCATCTTTTTGCCCACCTTGGTCAAATCGCCCACAAAACCTTCAAATTTGTCATAAAGAGCACCAGCTTGTCGTGCAATTTCGATAGCATTTTTTTGTTGCTTCTCATTGTTCCACATGGTATCAATGGTTCGTAAGGTCGCCAAAAGGGTAGAAGGGGTCACGATTACGATGTTTTGCTCAAATGCTTTATTATAAAGGGAATTATCACTGTTGATGGCCACAGCAAATGCAGGCTCAATGGGAATGAAAAGGAGCACAAAATCTGGGCTTTCCATTTCATAGAGGTCCTCATATTTTTTGGCGGAAAGTTGTTCAATATGCTTGCGCAAAGAATTGATATGATCTTTTAAATGTTTTTCCCGCACAGCATCTTCTGCATTGATGTATTTTTCATAATCCGTTAAAGATACTTTTGAGTCAACGACCATCTTTTTCCCATCAGGAAGGTGTATGATTACATCGGGCAAAACCCTTGTTCCATCTTCGCGCGTAAAGCTCTGCTGCACGCTGTATTCGCGATCTTTCTCCAATCCCGATTTTTCTAGCACCCGTTCAAGCACCAATTCGCCCCAATTGCCCTGCATTTTGCTATCTCCCTTGAGTGCCTTGGTCAAATTTTCGGCCTCTTGGGTTATTTTCAGATTTTGGTTTTTAAGGCTTTCCAATTGTTGCTTGAGGGCGGCATGAATGCTGATGTTTTTTTCTTGGCTTTCTTGAACTTTTCCTTCAAATTCCTTGATTTTCTTTTCTAAAGGATTCAAAATGTTCTTGATGTTCTCCTCATTCTTTTTAGTGAACTTCTCTGACTTTTCATCCAATATTTTGTTCGCCAGGTTTTCAAATTCTTTGGTGAATTTTTCTTGGAGTTTTTCCACTTCTTGTTTTTGTTCCATATTGATACGCTGCAGGTTCTCCAAGTCGGCCTGGTAGCGTACGATTTGATTGCTTAGTTGTTCTTTTTGTTCCAGCAGTTCTTTTTTTTCAACATCATGGGTTATCAACTTTGTATTAAGCGATTCCACGGTGTTGTTGAGCTGTTGTTCACGTTCTTGCCAAATACCTTGGTTTGATTTTGTTTTAAGTTGTTGAATGTACATGCCCAAAATAAGGCCGATGGCGATGGCTATAAAGCCAATAAGTAGATATAGCAATTCTGTACTCATAAAAAATATTTCTGAATTATAAAGATAGTAGTTTCCTTGTCTTTGTACGAATACGAGAAAGGATTACTTGACAACCTTGAACGAACCGCTTTTTGGGTCAAATTGCACCATTTCTTTAGGAAACAAACGGTCAAAATGCCCAGCTTCAATCAACTCACAAGGATTTCCAAATGGATTTGAAGCGTTGTCCAGTACTATCATTTTATCACATAATTGAATGGCCAATTCAATCTCATGGGTTGTAAAAACTATCGTTTTATTAAAACTGTGGGCCAACTTTTGCAGTAATTTCAAAATTTGCACTTTGTGATACAGATCAAGGTGCGTAGTTGGCTCATCCAGCAAAATTAAGGGCGTATCTTGTGCCATGGCCCTCGCAACCAATGCACGCTGTAATTGACCATCGCTAAGTTGGTGGCATTTTTTGTTCTTTAGATGGGTTAATTCAAAATCGTCTATACATTTTTTAACGTGTACTTTATCTTCTTGGGTGAGGTTTCCCAACCAATTGGTATAGGGTTGTCGTCCCAGTGCGATCAGTTCTGCGACCGTTAGATTTTTTGAAGCAATGGGCTCTGTTAGCACCAAACTTATTTGCCTGGCAATTTCTTTATTGGAGTGCTCTAGTAGGGCCTTGTCACCCAAATTGATGGTACCCCCCAACATGGGCTGTAAATGCCCTAAAGTGCGCAATAGAGTAGATTTACCCACACCATTGATTCCTACAATGGCACATAATTCTCCCAAAGGCAGTTTAAAATCAAGATTGCTGATAATTTCTTGGTTTCCGTAACCAATCGCTAAATTATTTGCTTCCAATATGTGTGTTTGATGGGCCATTAGAATAGCATATTACGTTTTCTTACCAACAACCAAATTACCACCGGAGCACCTATTAATGAAGTGATGGCATTTATGGGCAACACATTGGCCGAATTGGGCAGTTGTGCAATGGTATCACAAACCAACATTAACAAGGCGCCATAAATTAAGACAGCGGGCAAAAGAATTTTATGATCCATGGTATTAAATATTTGTCGTGTCAAATGTGGAACTGCTAGCCCCACAAAAGCTATGGGTCCTGCAAATGCCGTAATTGCACCTGTCATGAGCCCTGTGGCGATAATAATGATATAGCGGGTCTTTTTTAAAGACACGCCAAGACTCTGAGCATAATTTTCACCCAGAAGAAAGGCGTTGAGTTGTTTTATGGAGAATATACTTAGAATTACACCTGCAATAACCAATCCGCCCAATAACAAGGACTGTGACAATGAAAGGTCTCCCACACTACCGTAGGTCCAAAAAACAAACCGTTGCAGACTTTCGGCATTTGAAAAATAGGCGAGTACGCCAACCAATGCCGATGTTATGCTGCCAAACATCAACCCGATGATGAGCAGCGCCATGGTATCTCGAACGTGTTGAGCAACAATCAAAACAATTAAAAGCACTAAAAAACTACCTACACTGGCTGCAATAGCCAACGATACATTACCTACATAGACCAAGCTGCCCAAAGAGGCAATGAATGAGGTGCCCATGATGAGCAGCGCCGCCCCTAAACTGGCACCCGAAGTAATACCCAATACGAAAGGACCGGCCAGCGGATTTCTAAAAAGTGTCTGCATCAAAAGACCACTAAGGGCCAAACCGCTCCCCACCAATATAGCAGTGATTGATTTTGGCACCCTATATTCCCAAATAATATAATTAAAGGGGTCGTCTGTAACTGAACCGTTTAATAGAATATGCCACGTAGATGTAAAAGGAATTTCTACAGACCCTAAACTAATATTCAATAACCACGCACAGGCCAAGGCGAGCAGCAATAGAGCAAATGAAATTCGAACGGCGCCGTGGTCACTCATATTTATAAAGGTTTAAAAAAATAGAGTTCGTGAGAAGGCAATAACTCTGGATGAAATATGTGCACCAAGTCTTTTAGCACCAAATCTGGTCGTTGTGGTGCCAATTCATAATAGAGCAGGCCCCCTGTGGTACCTTTTGTTTTTGCGAAAGTGTAAATATTTTTGGTTTTGAATGCTTTAAAACCGGTATAATGGTCATTGGCACTAAGCATCTCTTCATAAGTGGTGAATTGTGAGGGAGACACCCAAAAATCGGCCTCGGTTCCCACTGATAAAACAGATTCCAATCCCAAGGCCAGACTCCCTGTTCCTTCGGTATTACTCCATAAATAATCACTGTTGGCATCATTCAAAAACTGTGCTGCCCAGCTATCGCCCGCCGGCAAATACCAAACATCTTTGTAGAGCGCTCCGCTGAGCACCTTTGGCCTTGACTTAGCCGTTGCTGCCAATTGCTTGGCTTGTTCATAATCGGCTACAATTATATCGAAGATGAGTTCGGCTTGTTCTTCCTTGCCAAAGAGTACACCAAACAGTTTAATCCATTCTGCCTTGCCCAAAGGGGTCTCCTCGGTCCAATCACCATTAAAAATAACTGGAATGCCCGCATTTTGTATTAAGTCAAATTGATTGTTATCGTCATTGATACCAAAACCAATGATGACCTCAGGCTGAAGTTCCAGTACCATCTCGGTATTCAATCGCTCATTGGCACCCAATTCCTTGACCAATCCCTTATCAATCATTTCTCGGGCATTCTTTGACGACACATATTTCGTATCGGGAAACCCTATGAGGCATTGTAAACTGTTAAGGCTTTCCAAGGCTGGAATATGCGTCGTTGAGGTGGCAACCAGTCGCGTGACCGGGGTTGTTATAATGGCATCAAATGAATTTTTAGCAAGGCTGATTTTTGCCAAGTTTTCTTCTGGTATAAAAGCGTAGCTAAAGCCATGTTTTGCATTAGGCCAAGGAGACTTGATATGAATAACGGTAAAACCTTCATTTTGTTCAATTCTAAATCCAGTAGCGAACTGCATTTTAGAAAACACTTGATTATTATTTTTAGGAGTATTTACCTTTCCGGTACAGCCCATAAATAAATAGATAAGCGCACAATAGGCTAAAAGCTTGAATGTTTTCTTTTTCATCTTGCCATCAAAAATAAGTTAATTTCATTAGGGTTTGAAGCTTAAACAAAATCGTTACATTCGCACTGAATTGTGGTTTTTTCGTCGATAGATGGAAAATTAAAAGGGAATCCGGTCAAAATCTGGAACTGTTCCCGCAACTGTAGGCTGCGTCTTGGTTCACGAATACCAAGATACTTGTCAAAAACTTCAATACCACTGCTAAAAAAGCGGGAAGGTGTTTGACAAGATGCAAGTCAGGAGACCTGCCTTATTCAAACTAGGATTGTTAAACTTTCGGGATAAAAGTTTACGTATGAAGCACATGCGCCATTCCCGTTTATTATAACGTATTAAATGATGAAATTTCGTGCGGTCTTTTGTGGACTATTGTTTGCCAACATGCCTATGTTTGCACAAGAATTGGTAAAAGATACCATTGCAACCCGGCAATTGGATGAGGTGGTGGTAAGTGATTCCCGTTTCGCGCTTAAACGCGAAAACTCAGGAAAAACAGTGATTTCAATTACTGCTGAAGAGATTGACCAAAATCAAGGAAAGACCGTAGCCGAGTTACTCAATACCAAGGCCGGACTGGAACTTAATGGGAGTCGAAGTTTTACTGGCCAAAATTTGGGTTTTTATGCTCGAGGAGGTAATAATAGACAGGTATTGGTCATTATTGACGGGATACAGGTAAGCGATCCTTCAAGCGTTTCGGCTGAATTTGATTTGCGTTTGCTTAATCTATCGCAAATAGGAAGTATTGAGGTGGTCAAAGGTGCAGCCAGTACTTTATATGGCAACGCAGCTGCCACGGCTGTAATCAATATTACTTCCAAACAGCCCAAGAACGATATTACCAGTGTACAGCTTCAATCGAGTGTTGGTACCAATCAATCACAAGTGAATGCACGTTATAATGCCAATGACTTTTCCAATACAGTTACCGTAAACCATAAAAAGAAAGCTTTGACACTTTCGGCTTCAATAGGAAATCAAAACACTAATGGACTTTCGGCCGCAATTGGTGAAGAATCTGATGAAGTTAATCGTGTCAATGTCAATTTAAGGGCTGGCTATGAATTTTCTAAAGACTTAAAAACCAATGTTGCTTTTTACTATGACGAGCTCAATACTGATTTTGATAATGGTTTTCCCATAGAAGACGCCGATTTCAGCTCAAAAAGCGAGCAATTGCGATTTGTATTGAATTCGGCCTACGATTACGCTAACGGAAGTATTAATTTAAATGCGGCTTTTAATAAGGTGGACCGTAGTTTTAAATCAGACTTTCCTTCAGAATTTGATGCTGAAACCTATACGGTTGATGTTTTTAATAAATGTATCTTCAAAGAACAGTTTTTTACCATTGTAGGCATCAACTTAATCGAACACAAAACTAATTTTACCGAGGTAGCCTCTTCCACAACAGTTGATCCCTATGTGAATGCAGTCTATGTCTCTGATTTTGGACTGAATTTAAATACGGGGGCACGACTGAACCATCATAGCGAATATGGCACAAATTGGGTCTATAATTTGAATCCTTCCTATAATATACGGTTGGCCCAGGGATATTTGAAATTTATGGGTTCTTACGCCACTTCGTTCATAGCACCCAATCTTTCGCAATTATATGGACCATTTGGTCCCAACCCCGAATTAGAGCCAGAAACTAACACCACCTTTGAAGCTGGCTTTGAAATTAGACCCAATAAAAACCTTCGTTTTTCGACTTTGTATTTTGACCGTAACGAAGAAAACGGGATTGACTATGTGATCACAGACTTTGACACGTTTGAAGGGCAGTATCAAAATGTGGTACCCACGACCAATACCTACGGTTTTGAAATGGAGCTCAATGCCAAACTCAACAATCACCTAAACCTTTCTGCCAATTATGCTTTTACCGAAAAAGGGGAGGGTTTGGCGCTAAGAATACCCAAAAATAAGTGGAACTTAAGTCTTCAACACCAAATAAACAAAAAGTGGTTGGCAGCAGCCAGTTACCAATATGTGTCTAGCAGAGATGACCTAGACTTTGAGACCTTTGAAAATGTGAGACTAAAGGCATTTGATTTACTTGGCCTGTGTTCCAAATACGCTTTCAATGATAAAATTTCAATATTCTTGAACATTGAAAATGTGTTTAACACCAATTATGTAGAGTTGGTTGATTTTACGACCCGAGGGCGTAATGTAAGAATGGGTCTAAATGTAAAAATCCAATAACCACTATTCTTCAAAAAGCGTTTTATCCAAATACATAATTTCATTCACCGGAGTTTCGAAAACACGTACTTTCGATGCATCTTGAGACTCAGGTGCCATGCGTATTTTTGAACTTATGCCCGTGATATCCTCTATTGTTCTGGCCAAAAGAGGTTCGTTGACATCGCCCAATACACTTAAATTAAAAACATCTTCACGAAATTCAATATCGGGTACAAAACCACTGGTATAATCAATAAACCCTACAGAATTTTCATTACGGCCCACCAATGGCTGAATTACCCAGCGATTATCAGGATTTATTTGATTTTCACGTGAAGAGGTGTATTGATAATTATTTTCGGGGTCATCAACCAAGGTGATCGAAAATTCATTTTTACCACGGGTAACATCACCAACATGTATCACTTCTACATAAGGATCAAGGCCATTTATCAACAACTCGCTGGCCGAAGCCGATCGGTTTGTAGCAATTATATACACTTTGTTCAAATTCAAGGTGTTTAAAGGTGAGCCGTTAACACTATTGGCAAAATAATCTTCTACTTGCGAAGCGCTAAATGAAGCTTGTCTTTTGGTGTTCCAGCGTTGTTTGATAAAAAGGTCATTGGTATTGGTGCCGTAAATCATGCTGGCCAATAAAACGGTTGTATTTACTGATCCACCCGGATTATACCGTAAATCGATAATTAGGTCGGTCACCCCTTCAGCAACAAATTGGGCGAACACCTCATTTAATTCGCTGTCAAAACTGCGATTGAATCTTTGATACATCAAATAACCAATTTTTTGTCCATTTATATCAAAGGTGGTTGATACCCTTATGGGGTTTTCCAGCAGTCCTTCTTCACTAATGAGTGTAATTTCTTGATCATTGGGCACCACCAAACGATTTTCAACATCTTTGTCTCCCATGTTCAGTGTATAGCTGTCTACATCGCTAAACAGTAAATCAATGTAGTTTGATTGTGTAAGGGTTTGCCCATTTACACCAGTAAAAACATCGCCACGTTTTAGCCCTTTTTCGTCGGCATCTGAACCAGGTACCACATTGCGCACAAAACCAAATAGATTGTCTGTGTCATCAGCGATTAAATCGATAACAAAAAATTGTAGACCATTGCTTTTGCTCACGCCAGAAAATGAATTGAGCAAAACCTCGTAATCTTCATTTAAAAAGCTAAAGCGATCTTCAGTAAATTGAATTTGGCTATAAAAATCTTCGGGATCTGGGGTGGCCTGTAAAAATTCTGTGTATTCAGTATTGCTGCTAAATCTGTCATCGGCCAGATCAGGTACTTCATCTTGCCAAAAGTACCAGTAGTTCATGGCCTTCCACATAAAATTTTGAACAGTTACATCATTGTCGGTAGGAGTTAGAACTTCCATATCATCATTGTCTGAACAGCCTACTATCAACAGGAGCAGTCCAATACCTAGGGAAGCAAATTTTTTCATAGTCAATTTTTTACATGATATAGCAATTAGCATTCCAAAACCGTATGATAATTCTATATCTTAATAACAATTTCAATTCAAGAAACCCTAAAATTAGGTACATCTTAGCAGAAATCAATCTTTTTGTAACAAATATCGTTATACGTCGTCATGAAGGTGTAAGTCGTTATTTGATTTACAAGCAACAAACCACCAAATGCAACAGAGCGAGTTTATAAATCTTGTGATGCCCTTTAAGGATAAGCTGTACCGATTGGCAAAGCGCTTGTTGGTATCAAAGGAAGAGGCAGAAGATGCAACCCAAGAGGTATTACTGAAATTATGGGCCAAGAACGAAAATATGGGGCAGTTTAGAAGTGTGGAGGCCTTTGCAATGACCATGACAAAGAATTTTTGCTTAGACCGTTTAAAATCTAAACAAGCTGGTAATTTAAAACTGGTTCACAGCAATTACCGCGACGAGAACACCTCTTTGCAAAAACAACTTGAAGCGGAGGATAGCGTGAGTTGGATTGAAAAAATAATGGATGAACTACCAGAACAACAAAAAATGGTCATGCAACTGAGGGATGTTGAAGATTACGATTATGACGAAATATCAGAAATGTTGGATATGAAGCCTACTGCGGTCAGAGTGACCTTATCAAGGGCAAGAAAAACAGTGAGGGAAAAATTAATGCAAAAGCATAGCTATGGAATCGGTTAAAAAAATAGAAAAATTATTGGAAAAGTACTTTGAGGCGACCACAACAGTCGAAGATGAGAAGCGCTTGAGGGCGTACTTTACACAAGAAGATGTGGCAGCACATTTAGCACAGTACAAACCCATGTTCAATTATTTTTCCAATGCCAAAGAAGAAACATTTACAAAGCTTGAAACGCTTTCAGAACCTGTAAAACCTAGAATTAGATACATCTATAGATGGGTTTCTGTAGCGGCAGCGGTAGTGTTGGCCTTTGGGGTGTATTTCGGTAATGAATACCGAATTCAAAAAGAGGTTGAACGTGCGCAAGCCGAATATGCGTACCAAGAGACCAAAAAAGCGTTGAACTTATTGGCCGAAAATTTTGGTCGGGGTACAGAGAAAGTGGCCTATTTAAACGAGTTCGAAATTGCAAAACAAAAAATGTATAAAAACAATTAAATTAAAAAAAATGAAAAAGTATTTATTAATAGTATGTATTGCCGTATTGCCTCTTTCAGGTTTTTCACAAAGCTTGTTTGATAAATACGAAGAGCTGGATGATGTGACCTCTGTAGTGGTCAATCAAAGCATGTTCAATCTTTTGGCAAAAATCGATGTTGAAGTTGACGAGCCTGAAGCCCGTGACTTTATGGATATTGCCAAGAGTGTGAAGAGCCTAAAAGTGTTTACCACTGATAATGAAAGTATTGGTGCCGATATGAAAACATCGGTGAATAGCTATTTAAAATCTTCCAATTTGACAGAATTGATGCGGGTAAAAGATAAAGATGCCAATGTCAAGTTCTATATAAAAGAAGGTAAAGACAGTGATCATGTGAGTGAACTTCTAATGTTCGTCACTGGCCTTAAAGATGTAGAGGCCGACGGCCGAAAATTTGAAACTGTACTCTTGTCCTTAACTGGTGATATTGATTTGAACAAAATCAATTCATTGACCAAGAAGATGAATTTACCCGAAGAGTTGAACAAAGCCGGTAAACAAGGCAATTAATCAGAACAGATCATGAAAAAGTTATTTTTAAGCATATTAGTAATTACCGTTCCCTTGTTTGGCGTATCACAATCTGCCTTCGACAAGTATACAAATTCTGATAAAGTAGGGTCGATAAGCATCAACAAGAGCATGTTGGGCATTGTGGCCCAAATGTCGGCCAATGATGGCGATCAAGAGTCGAAAGACTTTATTGAACTCGCCAAAAGTATTGAAGATATCAACGTGTTTGTTTCTGAAGATGCCACAGCTTCCGCCGATATGGCAATGACAATGAAGCGGTACATTAAAAAAGCAAAGCTGGAGGAAATGATGAAGGTCAGAGATGGCGATACGCGGGTCAGTTTTTATATAAAGAATGGCAAAAAAGAAGGTTTTGTAAAAGAACTGCTCATGTTTGTCACAGGTATTGATAAAGATTCTGGGGATAGCCCCATTGAAACTGTATTGGTGACCATGACCGGCAATATTGATCTAAACAAAGTAGGTGCATTGACCAATAAGATGAATTTGCCCAAAGAGCTAAAAAAGGCAGAAGGCAAAAAATAATCAACATTTAATTAAGGGGGTAGCTGTAACGTTGCCCCTTTAATTACTACTAATAAATGCAAGGTAAAACATCAATCAAAAAAGGAACAATGAAAAAAATAATCAAAAGTATAACAGTGTTGGCCATTCTATTGTTGGCCTCATGTGCTTCACAACAAAGTCTTCAAGAGTATTATGTGGACAGTCAAGAGAACCCAAATTTTATTTCGCTTGACATACCGGCCAGCATTTTAAAGATGGATGAAGTTGAATTGACAAGCTCACAGAAGGAGGCGGTTAATTCATTAAAAAAATTCAATTTGCTCGCCTTTAAGAAGACCAATACCAATGCCGCCGAATTTAAATTGGAAAAGGCCAAGGTAAAGGAAATATTGAAGGATGATGAATTTGTAGAGTTGATGAAAATCAATTCTAAATATGGAAAAGGAGTGGTCAAGTATCTAGGCAATGAAAACGCTATTGATGAGGTCATCATTTATGGTGACAGCGATGAACAGGGTTTTGCGCTGGTTAGGGTTTTAGGTAAAGACATGAACCCCGCCCATATTGTACAATTGATGCAGGCCATTCAAAAATCGGAATACAAAGGAGAAGGCCTAGGTGAAATAGGAAAGTTTTTAAAGGGCTAAACTTGCTTTAATACTATATCCAATCCTGAGTTGAGTAATCAATTCAGGATTTTTTTTGAAATTTATTTAACCAAGGCTTTTGTATAACGTGACTTTTGAGTTTTTTTTGTGTCGTAAGAACAATAAACGTAAACACTAAATATTATGGAAAAAGCACAAGAATGGATGAACTACGGCCTTGAATTGGCCAAAGAATTTGGTCCCAAGTTGGTAACCGCAATTCTTATTTTCTTAATTGGCTCATGGATTATTAAAAGAATCATAGGAGCCGTTAGAAAGGTAATGGCCAAGAGCAAATATGATGAATCACTACAAAGATTCTTAGTAAGTCTAATTTCTTGGGCGCTTAAAATCGTACTAATATTAGTGGTCATATCGCAGTTGGGAATCAATGTCACTACTTTTGCCGCCGTAATAGCTGCCGCTGGTTTGGCGGTTGGTTTGGCTTTACAAGGTTCTTTGTCAAACTTTGCCGGTGGGGTGTTGATTATGATTTTTAAGCCTTACAAAATTGGCGATCTCATTGAAGCCCAAGGAGTATTGGGCAATGTAAAGGTCATTGAGATATTTACCACCAAGCTTGTGACGCCCCAAAATAAATTGGCCATTATCCCTAATGGCGCCATGGCCAATGGCAATATCATCAACTACACCGCTGAGGGTCAAATGAGGGTCGATACGGTCATAGGGGTTGACTATGCCTCCGATATCAAAAAAACTAAGGATGTATTGATGGATGTCTTGACTGCAAACCCAAAAGTTTTAAAGGACCCTTCCCCATCGGTGAATGTTATGGAACTTGCCGATAGCTCAGTCAATTTTGCCGTGAGGCCTTTTTGCAAACCGGAAGATTATTGGGATGTATATTTTGCGACCTATGAAAATGCCAAAATTGCTTTGGATAAGGCAGGTATTGATATACCGTACCCACATCAAGTCAATTTACAAAAGAAAGCCTAGTTAAAATCACATAATTCGCCCAAGGCGAACCTACTTTCAGCCCCAGTATTGCAATACTGGGGTTTTTGTTTGGCTATTGATTGGCAATGATTACGCTTTAACTTTGGTCAGAAATTGGTGTGGTGTTTTTCCATTGAATTTTTTGAAAGCCATGTAAAAAGCACTTTTGCTATTAAAGCCAGACTCGTTGGCAATGCCTTCAATGCTCAAATTTTCTGACACATCACTTAATAGCAATTTTTCGGCCTTTTTTATCCTAAATTGATTGATGTAGGTATTGAAGTTTTGCCCTTGGATTAAATTAATGGCCGTTGAGATGCGTTTGGGATGGATGTTCATGGCATCAGCAAGATCTACAATAGTCAAATTTTGATTTGTATAACATTCCGAGTTAGAAATATAGTCATTGATTTGTTGCATCAACGCTTCGTCTTTAAACTTGTCAACCACCATTGTTTCGCTCGCCTTGGTTATCTTTGAAGTCAACTTGAACATACCATTGTCTTCATTCAACAAGGATCGAATATTTCGCTGAACAATACCGAAATAAGAGAACAAATAAATGGCAATAATATCCATAGCCGCTAAATAGACCGTATGGTTAGGTAATGAGTTAAAAATGTAACTTAAAGAATAACTGATCATAGAAGTTGCCAAAAGATAGATAAGCAGGTTACGTGCCCAAATCAATTCTTTCGAGGTTAATTGTGAGTACGTATTTTCAATTTCAAGCTTATGCCTATATAACAATCGTAAATTCCAGAAACCAATGAGCCAAGAATAAAATGTGCCAAATTGCCAAATAAGCAGATCATGCCAAAAGTTGAAATAGAGCATTTTCTTGGTCTCAAAAGGCAGAAAAAAAATAATTACATTGATGACAAATACCAGAATACCAGGATAGAGAACCCAATATTTGATCTTCTCTTGTGATAAGACAGAGACTTGTTGGGTGTAAACAAAAAACAAAGGCATTAACAGCCAAGAAAAATAGAATGGTAACAGATACCATTGTGGAAATAATTCTGATAAATCTGGATGTATGAAAATATACATCAACAGTTCTAAAGAGAAAAAAATCAAAAATATACCGAGAAAAAAACTACTCCTATATTTTTGTCGATTTAATAATAGCAGCAAACCACCCAGGGTGATGCCTTGAACAAAGCCTATGGCATCCAAGACAATTTGTAGATCTAATATTGAAATAAGGTCTTTTCCCATTTCAAACACACTATTATCAGCTTACCCTCAAAATACACTAAATATACTGAAAAACAGCAGGTTAAGTGCTTTAATAATTACTGGGATTAGACACCGGTATAATTACTCGGCGTAATATTCTTAAGTTCTTTTTTTATATTATCGGCAACGGTCAAAGTATCAATAAACGCTGCAATTGATGCCTTCGTAATTTTTGAATTGGTTCTCGTGAGACCTTTCAAGGCTTCATACGGGTTTTGATAACCTTCGCGCCTTAAAATAGTTTGAATGGCCTCGGCCACAACGGCCCAATTATTTTCCAAATCTTCTTCAAATCGCTCGGTATTTAATACCAATTTATCCAATCCCTTCAGAGTAGATTCAAATGCAATTAACGAATGGGCAAAAGGCACTCCCACATTTCGCAAAACGGTAC
>JABDND010000211.1 GCA_013001145.1 Croceitalea sp.
TTTGATGCATGTTCTCTTTCAGTACAAGACACTCCGTCAGCACAACGATTCTTTAATTTACGCTCACCATATCCATTAGCAACCAAAAGACTTGAATTAACATCTTTAGCTATCAAGTAATCAGCTACGGCTTTTGCCCTTCTTTCCGACAGACTCTGATTTGAAGAAGCTGACCCTCTTGAATCGGTATGTGAAACAATCTCCAATTTCACACCTGGATTTTGCTCCAAAACAGGCATTAATCGGGTATCGATGATTCGCTTTGCTTCAGCTGTCAAGGTAGCGCTACCCAAATTCCAGTTGATCGGAAGTGCTTGGTACTCTACAAGTGAACATTCGATCTCTTTCCAAGTGGTAAGACCTCCTTTTGACTTCAAAAGTTCTTTTGTAACAGTTTTCGTTACCGCAGGAACAGTTTCTTCAGATGTTCTGGCCGGTTGATCAACAACAGTTTTGGTAATAGTCTCATACACTGCAGGAACTACTTCTTCGATAACCTTAGCTGGCTCCAACATTACTCTTTTAGTGTACGAAGCATTTTTTGCAGCACCAGGTATTTCTTCAACCCGCGCTTCTACTCCTAATACTTGAGTGCGAACGGTAGTGAATTCTGCTGGGTAGCCTTTATAGCACCAATAACGGCAATCATCTGGATTGCCAGAGGCGCAATCAGGAGCAGGAGAACCAAGTTCCCACTGTGCGTAGGCCGGTTTAACCTCAATGGTTTCTGAACCTGACTTAAATGTAGCAGGAATAACTCTAAGTGACCCTGTTCCCTCTCTTGATACATAAGTTACAGTTTCAGTACCCCATTTTGCTGGAATAATTTTCATAGCCTTACTCTCTTCTTTCACCAATACCCGTTCAGTAACAGTTTTGTAGGTAGCAGGAATCACTCTTAGGCTTTTGTAGGCTGGTTTTACGGTAACGGTAATCGTTTCGTTGGTATATACATCTGGGGTTGTACACCTTACATAACATTTACCTGGTTCTGGGTTCGTTGGCAGGTCTTGTGCTTGCATTGTTCCAATTGCACAAAGTGTGGCAATAAATAAAATTTTTTTCATAATTTGTTAGTGTTTAAATAATTTGTTTAAAGTTTTGTAATATATAACCTCATTCTCCATTGAGAAACCATATTCTTAAAAAAGTCACAAAATTTGAGAAATATTTACGTTAAGATTAAATTCGTTGAATTATATTCAATGAAAATCGCTGGTTTTCAGTGATTTACTGTAATTATTCGGTGATTAAAAATTTCATAAAATGTTGAAAATAAATCAGACCGACTCTGGGAAATTACAATTTGAGGTGTTTTCTTCAAATGGCGGATTATTAATGAAGAGCATTGAGTTCGATAGTAAAAGTGATTTTGATACAATTGTTCAAAAACTAGATTCCATAAAAAATTCAAGCTTAAGTATTGAGCGTAAAACAATGCTCGGTGGGCAATTTGTCTTTCACCTTAAGGACACAAATAGCCGAATGGTTGGTCAAAGCGGAACCTATTCTTCAGAGGCTGGTATGGAAAACGGAATAAATAATCTGCTGCAAAATTTGATTAAAGCAACTTGAATTTCTAACCCAATGATGCTAAGGTCAGTAATGTATATTCATGCATTTTCTGCGTAAAATCCATATGGGTGACCATTCGTAATTTTCCTTGGCCCATTGCAATAATGTGAATGTTGCGCTGCTTTAATTTGGCCAAAAATTCTGCCTCTGATATTTGATTTTCATCTACTTCAAAGATGATAATATTGGTCTCAATTGGCTCCACCTTTTTTACCGTTGCCATAGCCTTCAGCGCCTCTCCAATTTCTTTGGCCCTCAAATGGTCTTCGGCCATTCGTTTCCAATGGTTATCCAAAGCATAAATGCCTGCAGCAGCCAAATATCCGGCCTGTCGCATACCGCCCCCTAAGATCTTGCGAATACGTAGAGCCTTATGAACAAGTTCTTCACTTCCCAACAAAACAGACCCCACAGGACATCCCAGACCCTTGCTCAAACAAACACTGATGGAGTCAAATAAAGCCCCATATTGTTTAGGTGTCTCTTTTTTGGCAATCAACGCGTTCCAAATTCTTGCACCATCAAGATGGTACTTTAACTTATTTTCGACGCAAATTTTTTTGATTTTCTCAAGCTCATTAAAATCCCAACATGCTCCGCCCCCTTTATTGGTGGTATTTTCTATACAGACCAAAGTGGTCAATGGACTATGATAAAAATCTGGGGGATTAATGGCGTCTTCCACTTGTGATGCCGTCATCATTCCGCGATGGCCGTCGACCAACTTACATGATACACCGCTATTAAAACTTACTCCACCACCTTCATAATTATAAATATGGGCATATTTATCGCAAATCAATTGATCGCCCGGCTGGGTGTGCAACTTAATTGCCGTTTGATTGGTCATAGTGCCACTCGGAAAAAAAAGCGCCGCCTCAACACCAAACAAGTTTGCAACTTTGGCCTCAAGAGCATTGATTGTGGGATCGTTCTTAAAAACATCATCTCCCACTTTGGCGCTCATCATGGCATTGAGCATCTTCTTCGAAGGTCGCGTGACAGTGTCGCTGATTAAATTTATTTCCTCCATTCAAATCAATTAAAACAGGCCATGCCTATAGGAGATCCATCGGGAATCTTTGGTGCTTCTATCTTTTTCTTGTACCCTTTTGGATTGCCAATGAAGCCATCTACTTCCTTTTTCATCAATATTGCCGTAGGGTCAATGTGTTTATCACTTAAAAACGTCTTTAAACGCATCATTTCAAAAAGAATGGTTTCGGTCACTTGCGGCAGGCTTTCATCATGGCTGGCCAAATGCATCAACTCTTGCATGACCTGCCAATTGACAATCTTTTGAACTTCTCCTAAATAACCTTTTTGTTTCTTGGCCTTTACCGTTGCATCCATCAAAGAGTTAATTACTTCTGACAATCCCAATTGGTTTTCATCCAAAGCCTTTTGTTGAACCAATCTATTGGCTCTCTCGTGATGTAATAACAGACCCAAGGTTGCACTACTTGCTGTTTCGGCAGCGCCAAAAGGGTCAAAAGCGACACCCATCTTGCTTTGAAATGACTCTCTGCTACGAGGAAATCCCATACTTCTTGGGGGAAAGAGACTTAATTTTTCTTCAGGTATAGCCACTGTTTCTGTTTTTAAGGTAAGTAAAAGGGCTTCAAGTGCTTTTTCTTGTGTAGCTCGTTCAACGCTCTTAACCGCAAATTGACCGTCATCTTTCACTTTGTAATTATAATCAAGACCACCTACAATCTTTGAGGCTGCTTCGGTCTGATACCGATGAAAAAAGTACAATGGCGCAAAAACATCTTCAAGCACAGAATAAGATTCACCTGTTCTGATATTGTCAATTGAAAAATTATTAATGGCGGTTTTGCGTACTTTAAGCACATCAATCAATTCTTGACTTATGCTTTTGCCATTATCCCATAAATGGGCCAGAGCATGGGCACCGCCACTGGGGCGTGCATCTTGGTCGGAAATATAACGAAGTCCGTCGGCCTGGGATTTGGCCAAAATCGCATTTAATTCTTGCTTTTCAATTTGATCATCGTTAAAATCTGCATAGGAATAAGCAACGGTCACCTTATCCCACTCTCCTATTCCAGTATCGTAGGCATTAGTGTATTCTATTTCATTTCCATTCAATGTAAATTGAGGATGTGGATAATCCATAACCGATGCCCTTCCATTGGTGCTGGCCGCAAAATTGTGGGCAAAGCCCAAGGTGTGACCAATCTCATGGGCGCTCAGTTGTCGTATTCTTGCCAGGGCCAATTGTAACATGGGCTCGTAGTTATCGTCACGCTCAGCAAATGGCTTGTTCATAAGGGCTTGTGCAATTAAAAAATCTTGACGAATGCGTAAACTGCCCAAACTCACATGCCCTTTAATTATTTCGCCTGTTCTTGGATCAGTAATGCTGCTTCCGTAACTCCAACCCCTTGTTGATCGGTGCACCCATTGAATAACATTGTAACGTACATCAAGAGGATCGGCGTCATCGGGCAACATTTGTAATTGAAAGGCATCTTTATAACCAGCCGCCTCAAAAGCCTGATTCCACCATCGCCCACCTTCCAAAAGAGCAGAACGAACAGGCTCTGGGGTACCATTGTCCAAATAATAAATAATGGGCTCAACAGCTTCACTTACTGCCGCAGTAGGGTCTTTTTTATTCAATCGATGTCTTGTTATATATCGCTTTTGTATAGATTCTTGCACTGGGGTGGCATAATCAAAATACGAGAAGGCATATGAGCCGCAGCGCGGGTCGAATTCCCTTTTTTGATAAGCATCATCCGGAAGTTCAATAAATGAATGATGTTGAGCCACTGTTACCAATGAAGGTGTTGGCGTTACTGAACGAATATAGCTTCCTTTGGGGTCACCTTTAAAGGTTAGGGTAACATCAAATTCAATGTTTTTTGGAAATGCCTTTGTACGCTCAAAAGCAAAAGCACTTCTAGAGGTGTCTAGGCTATATGATCCCTGTTCCGCCCTTTTTAACCTATTGGTCACTCCGTGCGCATCGCGCATAAGAAAATCGGTAATATCAATTAAATAACTTCCCTTGGTCTCCTCAACTATTTTAAAGCCGTCGAGCACAGATTTCGCGAAGGCCTGTTCAACCGATTTACGTTCCAATTCATTATCGGTCAAAGCTCTAAACTTTAGATTGGGCTGTATCAACAAAAGCTTGCCGCCCGCCTTTCTAAAAAAAACGACTTGCTCATTACCCAATTGCCCCCTATCGAGGCCAATATCGTTACTGCCAATACCACTGCTCAATGCATACACATAAAGAAATTCTTTTTCAAGCTCGTCGACCTGTAGGTAAATTTTATCATTGGCGACATCATAATAATAATTAAATAGACCTGAGAATTTTTGGAAATTCCTGGCCTTTTCAAAATTTTGGGCATTTACCATTAGGCCAAAACATACAAAGAGGATACTTAACAATACTTTTTTCATGTGGAAGTTGATTTGGTTCTAAAAATAGCCAAAAACATGAAATAATTTGCCTTACACAAATTGTTTTGCATCAATTCAGTTTCTTTTGAATAACGGAAGTATTATTATCAATACTTCAATTTCACTGACTAATTTTTACAAAATTGATGGAGGCGTGCAAGATAAAAAACCGTACCTTTTTACAAATACAAAATCAAGTGGCCAAGCAAGAAAACATATTCAGTTCATACCTCAGAAAGCCAAATCTTTATGATGAAGTATACAGTAGTGGTGAGGCGTCAAATCCAATCTACAAAAAGCTTTTGGACCTATATGGGCAATATACCGTGGCAGATTTCGTAAATCTCAACAACAAGGCGAAGTCTTCCTTTTTCAATCAAGGCATCACTTTTCAAGTATATGGAGAGAAGGATACCAAAGAAAAGATATTTCCCTTCGACCTCTTTCCAAGAATAATCGACCATGATGATTGGCAGATCATAGAATCGGGATCCATTCAACGTGCAAAGGCTCTTAATTTATTTCTTTGGGATGTGTACCATGACAAAAAAATTATCAAAGACAAAGTTGTTCCCCTTGACCTTATAAGTACCTCCGCCAATTATCTGGACCAAATGATAGGGGTCGACCCACCCAATAAAATATACAATCATATATCGGGCACTGATATCATACGGCATTCCGATGGTAATTTTTATGTACTCGAAGACAACATTCGATGCCCCTCGGGAGTGAGCTATGTTGTTTGTAATAGAACTGCTCTAAAAAGAGCATTATTTGGTGTTTTCAATCACTATCAAGCCCATACAGTAACCAATTATGCCGAAAACTTGTTGGAAACCCTTGAAAGTGTCAAACCTCAAGGAGTAGATAGCCCAACATGTGTGGTCATTACCCCGGGCATGTACAATAGTGCCTACTATGAACACTCTTATTTGGCAAAAGCCATGGGCATAGAACTGGTTGAAGGCCGTGATTTATTTGTGGAAAACGATTTTGTCTATATGAAAACCATCAACGGACCACTGAAAGTTGATGTTATCTATAGGCGAATAGATGACCTTTTTATTGATCCTTTAGAATTTAAACCTGATTCTTCGTTAGGCGTACCTGGCCTTTTTGCGGCTTATCGCAAAGGTAATGTTTGCTTGGCCAATGCGCCCGGTACTGGCGTGGCAGACGATAAGGCCATATATACCTATATGCCTCATATTATCAAATATTATTTGAATGAAGAACCTATTTTGAGCAATGTTCATACTTACCATTGTAGTAGGCCCGATGAATTGAAATATGTTCTTGAAAATGTTGACAAACTTGTCATTAAACCTGTAGACGAGGCAGGGGGTTATGGAATATCCATTGGCAATAAATTGACAAAGGCCGAAATTGAAAAGGTTCAAAAACAAGTCAAAGAAAGCCCTAGAAAATATATCGCCCAACCCATATTGTCCTTATCGGTTCATCCAACTTACATCGATGATAAAAATTCTTTTGAACAAAGACATATTGATCTGCGCACCTTTACGCTTTTGGGTAAAAACAAAGAATTTGTATTGAAAGGAGGCTTGACGCGGGTTGCGCTGCAAGAAGGCAACTTGGTGGTGAATTCATCACAAGGTGGAGGTTCTAAAGATACTTGGGTACTTAAAAAATAACTATGCTGGCAAGAGTTGCAAACAACCTATTTTGGATGGGACGCTATATAGAGCGCTCAGAACACATTGCACGTTATATGAACGTGAATTACTTTTCTTCTTTGGATGCACCCAATGATTTGTCACAATCACGGCAATTTGTTTTGGAATCGATGTTGTACATGATTGGCGATCCCAAAGGGCAAGAAGATTTAAAACTGAGTGAAAAAGAGGTTTTGAACAATTTGGGACTCAATACAAAATCTAGCTATTCCATCATTAACAATGTAAAAGCGGCACGCGAAAATGCCAACAGCGCCCGAGATTTGATTTCCACAGAGCTATATGAATCCATCAATAAATTTTACCATTTCGTATTGAACTACGATGTGGATCATTTTGTAAACAAAGGCCTTTATGATTTTACGGTTAACATTACAGAGAGCACAGCCATCTTAAGAGGAAAAATAAGGTCTACCCTATTGCACGATCAGGTTTATGCCATCATCATGTTGGGTATAAATATTGAACGTTCTACGCAGATCATAAGGATCATTAATGCAAAATACCATGATGCATTGAATGCCAAAGGCAGTTATGGCGATCAAATTGCCAATAGCTTCGAGTGGACCACCATGCTCAAATGCAGTGAGGCCTATGATATGAACCGAAGGTTTTACAAAAAAACCCCTACCAGAACCACAACCTTAGAATTTTTGGTGCTCAACGGTGACTGTCCCAGATCCGTAATGAACAGCCTCAATCAAGTATTTAGCCATATGCAGGTTTTGGACAGGACAAAACACCCACTTAAAAATTCAACCTCATTTTTGGTGGGCAAACTGCGGGCAGAGCTAAGTTATATGCTAGTAGAAGAAATTGAGGATAATGTAAAAGAATTTATCGAACGAATATTGAATAGGCTTTACGAGATTAGTCAACAAATGGAGCGGGAATTCTTTAATTATTGATATACCTTAGGGGTCTAGATCGAAAGCGCATTATGTTGGAAGAATATTCAATTGTCTACAAGGCTGAAAATTCATATGAAAATGCAGTGGCCGAGGCATACCTACAGTTTTTGATAATTCCCGAAGAAAATGATTCACAAGAACTTTTGCGCTGGGATTTTGCCAATAGTCTTAATGCTATTACAGAAGTCTCCTCTAATGGCTATGGCTTTAAAGTAATTCGAGTTAGGCCCAACAAACCATTTAATAAAATCACATTTGAGGCCAAATTTAAAGTGCTCAAAAAAAATATCAACCCCTTTGATTTTGTATTGAATTTTAATATTGCCGATGATTATATTTTGCTTGATGATTTGGACTTTAAAGTAGAAAATGAACGCTATTTAAAAGCAACACATTTCACCATTTTACCGAACGAGCATCGTAAAATATTTTCTTTTGACAGGAGTATTTCCGTATTTGAAAACCTCAGGGCATTGAACCATTGGGTTTATATTCACCTATATTTCAAAACCGGAGTGACCAATGTCGATACCACCTTGGGTGAGGTGATTGAAAACCGACATGGCGTATGTCAAGATTTTTCACATCTCTTCTGTGCCATTGCCCGTGAGAATAATGTACCTGCCCGTTATATTTCAGGTTATTT
>JABDND010000028.1 GCA_013001145.1 Croceitalea sp.
ACTCCTGGTCATGTAGAATATACACGAAACATGGTGACCGGTGCCTCAACTTCCCAAGTGGCCATAATCTTGATTGATGCCAGAAAAGGGGTTATTGAACAAACCTATCGCCATTTCTTCATTAATAATCTATTGCGTATTAAAGATGTAATAGTTGCAATTAACAAGATGGATTTGGTAGGGTATGACCAAAGTGTATTTGAAGATATCAAACAAAACTTTGAAAAGCTCAATGAAAACTCAACCTATTCAGAGCAAAACGTAAGTTATATTCCTGTTAGTGCCTTAAAAGGAGACAACATTGTTGAAAAATCCAATGAAATGTCTTGGTACCAAGGAGAAACGATTTTACAACATCTGGAAAACTTGCATACCGAAGACGTCAGTGAAGAAAGACAGTCTCGTTTTTCAGTTCAAACTGTAATACGCCCAAAGACTGATGAGTTTCATGATTTTCGTGGTTTTGCAGGTAATATTAATGGAGGTCGTTTTCGGGTTGGTGATGAGATAACTGTATTGCCATCTATGACAACATCGAAGATAAAGTCTATTTATTTTTATGACAAAATGTTTCAAGAGGCAAAAGCAGGCAGTTCAGTGACCATTAGGCTGGAAGACGAAATAAATATTGCCCGAGGCGATATGTTGGTCAAGAGGGATGAGTTGCCAAAAGTGGAAAAAGACTTGACGGCCACAGTATGTTGGATGGATAGCAAGCACCTGAGATCAGGAGCTAAATATTGGGTACAACACAATACCAATAAAGTGTTATCAAAGATTACGGCAATTAATCATGTAATAGCAACCGATTTTTCGGGAGCAAAAGATGCAAACAATAAATTGGCGCTTAATGAAATAGGAGAGGTCAAATTAAAATTGGCGAAGCCTATATTCCATGATACGTATTGCTCGAACAAATCCAATGGAGCATTTATATTGATTGATGAGCATACCAATGCGACAGCTGGCGTCGGATTTATAAATTAGTAACAGTTTAAGTGATTCTTATTTTAAGGAAATCATTTTAATTATAACCTATTAAATAGATAGGTAAAATGGGATTATGAAAAGTTTTAGAACCGAAATAGAAAATCCAGTAGTGGAAAAAGACATTATTGAATTGGAACAAAAGATTCGCCAATTCAAAGATGGGAATATCGATGGTGAAAAATTCCGCAGCCTTCGATTGGCCCGCGGAGTTTATGGGCAGCGCCAGCAAGGGGTTCAAATGATTCGAATCAAATTGCCCTATGGAAAAGTAACATCAAATCAGCTGCTTCGTATTGCTGATGTAGCTGATGAATATTCCACTGGACGATTGCATATAACCACACGCCAAGATATTCAAATTCATTATGTAAATCTGGAACGCACCCCAGAGCTTTGGGCACAATTGGAGAAGGATGATGTTACCCTTCGTGAAGCTTGCGGCAATACTGTTCGTAATGTTACCGCTTCAGAAACTGCTGGTATTGACATTGAGGAACCTTTTGATGTCTCCCCATATGCACATGCAATTTTTGAATACTTTTTACGTAATCCCATTGGGCAGGAAATGGGTAGAAAATTCAAGGTTTCATTCTCTGCCAACGATAGCGATACTGGACTTTCATACATGCACGATTTAGGCTTCATTGCCAAAATTCAACAAGGTGTGCGTGGCTTCAAAGTTATGCTCGGAGGAGGCTTGGGCTCACAACCCAGACATGCCGACGAACTTTATAATTTTTTAGCAGCTGATAAAATAATTCCCTTAATGGAGGGGGTTATTCGAGTGTTTGACCGTTATGGTGAGCGAAAAAGCCGGGCAAAAGCTCGAATGAAATTTTTGTTGAAAGATATGGGTTTGGATGGCTTCAAAAATTTATTGGAACAAGAACAAAACGCTATTCTGAATAAATCATATGAGATTTCTTTAGAGAGCTATCCACAAGCCTTGGTTGCTCAGAAGGAAATCCCGTCAATTGAAGTTGAAGATAAAGAAGCATTTGATCTATGGAAATCGACCAACGTTATTCCACAAAAACAGGAGGGTTTTGTAGCTATTGGCATTAAAGTATTGTTGGGTGATTTTGATACAGTCAAAGCACGAGAGTTGGCCAACCTTGTACAAAATTATGCCGCTGGTGAAATTAGACTTTCCCTTCGCCAAAATATTTTGATTCCTTTTGTTAAGGAAGCCTTGTTGCCATTTTTTTATCAGGAATTGAAAAAATCGGGATTTGTGGAGCCGGGCTATAATAAGGCCTTGGACATTACCGCCTGCCCAGGCACCGATACCTGTAACTTGGGTATAGCCAGCAGTACTGGAATTGCCGAAAAGTTAGAGCAGGTTATCAAAGAAGAGTACCCACAGTACATAAGTAATCCAGATGTGGTCATCAAAATAAGTGGATGTATGAATGCCTGTGGACAGCACAATATGGCCCATATAGGGTTTCAGGGGATGAGTATCAGAACCAAAAATAAATTGGTCGCACCAGCTCTTCAAGTGTTATTGGGCGGCGGCAATCTTGGGAATGGTCAAGGTACATTTGCTGATAAAGTTGTCAAAATTCCGAGTAAGCGTGGACCCCAGGCTTTACGATTAATTTTAGATGATTACGAAGCCAATGGTGGGGGCAAGAAATTCGAAGACTATTATTCAGAGAAAGGCGAGCATTATTTCTATGATTACCTAAAACACCTTTCCAATATTGACGATTTAACCCAAGATGATTTTATTGATTGGGGCAATACTGAAAAATATAAGAAGGAAATAGGTATAGGGGAATGTGCGGGGGTCATTGTAGACCTCATAGCTACGCTATTCTTAGAAAGTCAAGAGAAAATAGAAAGTGCACAAAAAGAATTGGAACAGGGAAAATGGGCCGCCAGTATCTACTATTCTTACCAGTCAATGGTCAATGCTGCAAAGGCATTGTTGACTTCAGAAAAAACCAAAACAAATACCCACGCCAGTATAATCAATGATTTTGATCAATTATTCGTTGCCACTGGCAGGGTAATTTTTAATGAAGGATTTGAGACGCTGGTTTTGCAGCTCAACAAAAACAAACCCACAGAGGCATTTGCCAAATCCTACTTACATGATGCCATATCGGTATTATCAAAACTGGAAGAACATCGTAAAATGGAATTAGCTCATGTATAACCAAGGAAAATTGACCGTTGTGGGTGCAGGCCCTGGCGATGTTGAATTGATTACCCTCAAAGGAATCAAGGCTTTAAAAGACGCAGATTTGGTATTATACGATGCCTTAATTGATGTACAATTGTTGGCATACGCACCCAACGCAGAACATATTTTTGTTGGAAAACGTAAAGGTTGTTACCATTTTCAACAAGAGCAGATTAATGAATTGATTGTACAAAGAGGGCAATTGGGCCATCATGTGGTACGATTGAAAGGAGGTGATCCTTTTGTATTTGGTCGTGGTGCGGAAGAAATGGAGTTTGCGGTAAGTTATGGTCTTGATGTTGCAATGGTGCCGGGTATTTCATCTTCACTGGCAGTGCCCGCATTTCAAAATATTCCTGTGACCAAACGGGGATTGTCCGAAAGTTTTTGGGTGATTACCGGCACTACCAAAGAACATAAACTTTCTACAGATGTGGCTTTGGCATCAAAATCATCAGCTACGGTAGTCATTTTGATGGGAATGTCAAAATTGGCTGAAATTATGACCTTATTTCAAGAAGAAGGTAAATCGGAAATGCCTGTGGCTATAATTCAAGAAGGGACCACACCGAATGAAAAAATAGGTATTGGCACTGTGGCCACCATTGAATCCAAGGTAAAAGAACAAGGGTTGACCAATCCTGCTATTATAGTCATTGGTGAGGTGGTGAACCATCGGCAAAGAATAGTAGAGATTCAAAGAGAACATACGGTTTTGGCATAATGGAAAGAAACAACTTGTATCCTATTTTTTTAAAAACCTCACAATTGGATATTTTAATTGTGGGCGGTGGCTTTGTGGCCGAAGAAAAATTGCACTTTTTGACGAAGTCCAGCCCAGATGCAAAGGTTACCATGGTATCGCCCATGTTTAGAGAGGCAACCGTGCAATTGGCCAAGACTTTTAAAATTGAGTTGATTGAAGATACCTATAGTGCCAAATATTTAAATGCTAGGCATATAGTCATTGCCACTACAGATCAGCCCAAAGTGAATCTAGAGGTTTACAACGATTGTAGAAAACTCAATATTTTGATCAATGTAGCGGACAACCCACCATTATGTGATTTCTATATGGGTGGTATCGTTACCAAAGGACATGTAAAAGTTGCTATTTCCACCAATGGTAAATCGCCAACTACCGCCAAAAGACTACGTCAATTTTTTGAAGAGGTTTTACCGGAAGATATTAGCTGCATGGTGCAAAACTTAAATAATTTTAGAAAAACTTTAAAAGGTGATTTTGAAGAAAAAGTGAATAAAATGAATGAAATAACCCAAAAATTGGTCGAAAAAACATAAAAAAGACAAACAATGATTAAAACAGATATATTGATTATTGGTGCAGGTCCCACTGGATTGTTCACCGTTTTTGAAGCGGGCCTCTTAAAACTAAGGTGCCATTTGATAGATGCCTTGCCTCAGCCAGGCGGGCAATGTTCAGAAATATATCCAAAGAAACCAATTTATGATATTCCTGCCTATCCTGAGATATTGGCGGGTGATTTGGTAGACCGCATCCTCGAACAAATTAAACCTTTTGAAGCTGGGTATACCATGGGAGAACGTGCCGAGATTTTATCTAAACAAGAAGATGGTTCCTTTATAGTCACGACCAATAAGGGTACTGAGCATCATGCGCCAGTGGTAGTCATTGCCGGTGGTTTGGGTTCTTTTGAGCCCAGAAAGCCGCAATTGGAAAACTTATCCCAATTTGAGGATAAAGGTGTTGCATATGTTATTAAAGACCCTGAGGTATATCGAAATAAAAAGGTCGTCATTGCTGGTGGAGGAGATTCCGCATTAGATTGGGCCATATATTTGTCTAATGTAGCTTCAGAAGTCTCTTTGGTCCATAGAAGAAATGAATTTAGGGGAGCTTTGGATTCTGTGGAAAAAGCACGGGAGCTGGCACAACTAGGTAAAATAAAATTATATACCAAAGCCGAAGTCAAAGAACTTCATGGGCAGAATGAACTCCAAGCCGTGGTAATCAAATACACCGATGAAGAAAAGGAATCCTCGTATCTTGAAGTTGACCATTTTATTCCTTTATTCGGTTTGTCACCCAAATTAGGACCTTTGAGCAATTGGGGATTGGACATTGAAAAGAACGCCATCAAAGTCAATAATGCCAAAGACTACCAAACCAACATTCCCGGTGTTTTTGCCATAGGAGATGTTAACACCTATGAGGGAAAATTAAAATTAATTCTTTCAGGCTTTCATGAATCAGCTGTTATGTGCCAATATGCCTATCAAATCATCAATCCGGACAAAAGATTTGTTATGAAATATACCACGGTGGGTGGGGTTGAAGGATTTGATGGCACCAAAAAAGAGGCCAAAAAAGAAGTGGTTCAAAGCATATTGTAATTTGGATCTGATACATCATCAAAAAACCTTTTCATTACAACAATGGTAAGGTTTTTTGTTTCAATCTTTAAAAAGAGCACCAATAATTTGGTTTTGAGTACAACCTACCTTTACTTTGTCTTCAGTTCATTAATAAATTGATAGTTATCAAGAAAGGTGGAGGGATTGGACCCGTTGAAGCCTTAGCAACCCTTTATCTTTAAAGAAGGTGCTAAATTCTACCTGCCAAATGTGGGAAGGATAACCAAATAAAGACTTTACGTCATTGTTTCCATGTTTTCTTGATTATTATTAGTTGTGCATTGCCCCAATAGGTGTGGCCGGGCTTTCAGTAGTCGCTCTTTAATTTAAAAAATAAAAGGAGCTTCACAAAACCTCAATCCCTAATGTGCAGTCCATAATAGGCTCATTTTGAGTTGGTAAAAAGCATATGAAAAAGATAGAAGACATACTTAAGGAAAAAATTTTGGTATTGGACGGGGCCATGGGTACCATGTTACAGCGCTATAAGTTTACAGAGGCCGATTTTAGGGGAGAACGCTTTAAAGATTGGCCCCATTCGCTACAAGGCAATAATGATTTATTGTCATTGACACAGCCCAAGGCCATAGCCGAGGTGCACCGCAAGTATTTTGCTGCAGGCGCCGATATTGTTGAGACTAATACTTTTTCAGGCACGACCATTGCCATGGCCGATTACCACATGCAAGAATTCGTGTATGAACTCAATTATGAATCTGCCAAGATCGCCAAACGAGTGGCCGATGAATTCACAAAAAAAGAACCAAACAAACCGCGATTTGTGGCCGGCAGTATCGGACCGACCAATAAAACGGCAAGTATGTCGCCAGATGTCAACGACCCCGGATACCGTGCTGTTTCTTTTGACGAGCTAAGGGTGGCTTACAAACAACAGGCACAAGCTTTGATTGATGGTGGTGCAGATATTCTTTTGGTAGAAACCATTTTTGACACTTTAAATGCCAAAGCGGCTCTTTTCGCTATTGAAGAAATTAAAGCAGAGCAGCAGGTAGAGATACCTATTATGGTGAGCGGTACCATCACAGATGCTTCTGGTAGAACACTCTCGGGTCAAACAGCTGAAGCTTTTTTAATATCCATATCGCATATCCCCATTCTTTCTGTTGGTTTCAACTGTGCCCTTGGCGCAAAACAATTGACACCGCACTTAGAGGTCATTTCGGCCAAATCCGATCATGCAATTAGTGCCCACCCCAATGCAGGTTTGCCCAATGCATTTGGTGAATATGATGAAACGCCCGATCAAATGGCAGCACAAATAAAAGAGTATTTAGAAAAAGGATTGATAAATATTGTTGGAGGTTGTTGCGGTACCACGCCAGCGCATATTAAAGCCATCGCAGACTTGGTAAGTGAATATAAACCGAGACCACTCTTAATACCAGCCTAAAAGAAGTAGATAAAATGTCAAGATATTTGAAACTTAGTGGTCTGGAACCTTTGGTAATCACCCCAGAAAGTAATTTCATTAATGTGGGCGAACGAACAAATGTAGCTGGATCAAAAAAGTTTTTACGCTTGATCAAAGAAGAAAGATTTGATGAAGCATTGGAAGTGGCAAGACATCAAGTTGAAGGTGGTGCACAGATCATTGATATCAATATGGACGATGGTTTGATTGATGGCAAAAAAGCCATGGTCAAATTTTTAAATTTAATTGTG
>JABDND010000038.1 GCA_013001145.1 Croceitalea sp.
GTTACCCATGGTCAATGTCACTGCGTCACTTACATTCCAGTAAACATATAATTGATTTACAATGTTACCGGTAAGCGAGTACTGTGGTGAAGCAAAAATAGCGTCGGTACCTCTTGGACCAAAGACCAAATCGGCAACAAAACCTACTTTTTCGCCTTCGTAATTGGCAATTACATTGGCCATGCCCAGGGCAAAACCATCTAAATTGGCAAAAGAAGAACCTGGTGCAATGGCATCTTCACCATTAGGGGCCGTTAAATTGGTTCTATAATAGACATCAACTGTTCCACTTAAATCAAATTTGGGCTTTGCTTCTTCTTCTTCTTCTTGGGCAAAAATGCTGCCAGTTAATAGGGCAAAAGCGATAAGAAATACTTTTTTTGTGTATTTTGTGTTTATAATCGTTTTCATAATTTCAAAAATTTGTACCCCCTTTTATAGGGTGTTGTTACTGATTAATTGAATGTGTATAAAGTGAAAAGGTTATTTAACGGAGCGTTCTGCAAAACGCTCCGTTTCCTATTATAATTAATGTTGGTTCATTCTAAAGTCGGCATAGGCATCCATACCGTGTTCGTGTATGTCAAGTCCTTCCAGTTCCTCTTCTTCCGAAACTCTAAGTCCTGAAACTTTCTTGATGGTAAATAGAATTATAAACGCACTCAGCGAACAAAAAGTCGCAGCGGCTCCCACACCTGCCAATTGAATTAAAAATTGATCAAAACTTGCCATAGAACCAAATATGCCAACTGCAAGTGTTCCCCATATACCGCAGATAAGGTGTACCGCTACGGCTCCTACTGGATCGTCAAGTTTAAGCCTATCAATAAAGGCCACCCCCAATACGATGATGATACCTGCCAATAAGCCAATTATTACGGCTTCATTTGGCGACATAAGGTCTGCACCGGCGGTGATACCCACAAGGCCACCCAATATTCCATTCAAGAACATGGTTAGATCATAATTTTTGTACAATACGGTAGATGTAATGAAGGCTGCAACACCTCCACTCGCCGCCGCCAAACATGTGGTTACCAAAACCAATGAAGTCAATTCTGGATCGGCAGAAAGTACAGAACCTCCATTAAATCCGAACCAACCCAACCAAAGAATCAATACCCCGGCAGCAGCCAATGGCAAGTTGTGGCCTGGAATAGCCTTGGTTTTGCCGTCTTCACCGAATTTGCCAATTCTTGCACCCAATAAATATATGGCTATTAAAGCGCCCCAGCCACCTACGGAGTGTACCAAGGTAGAACCTGCAAAATCGTAGAATCCTAAGCCGTCCAACCAGCCGCCGCCCCATTTCCATGCACCAACGATTGGGTATACCAATCCTACATAGATAAGGGTAAAAATCATAAAGGCGCCAAGCTTGATACGCTCGGCAACTGCTCCAGAGACAATTGTAGCGGCGGTTGCGGCAAACATTCCTTGAAATAAGAAATCTGTCCACCAAGTATAGCCGCCATCTGCGTATTCCGGGGTCATGCCGTTTTCAGGTGCTGCAATGCCAAAGCCTGCAAATTTGAATATACCCAAATCGCCGTCTCCAAAGCCAGGGTACATAAGATTGAAACCACCTATGTAATAAAGCAATAGCCCTACACAGATGATAAAGACGTTTTTGAATAAAATGTTTACTGTATTTTTTTGTCTGGTAAGACCAATTTCTAAAAAAGAAAATCCTAAGTGCATGAAAAACACGAGTGCCGTGCAAATCATCATCCAAACATTATTAGCTGTAAATAATCCTGCTTCCATAATTGTAATTTTAAAATTGAGTTGGTTTTAGTTGATTCCGGCGTGGCCGTTTTCTCCGGTTCGTATTCTATATGCATTTGATACTTCGGAAACAAATATTTTACCATCTCCTACGTTGCCCGTTGCTGCTGTTTTAATTAAAGTTTCAACGGTTTTGTCCAAGAAGTCGTCAGATACAACGATGACCAAATACCTCCTTTGAATATCAGATGTACTATAAGTAATACCGCGATAAACGTGACCTTGTTTTTCATTGCCAACCCCGGTTACATCCCAGTAACTGAAGAAATTGACCTCGATTTGATGAAGTGCTTTTTTAACCTCATCAAATTTCGATTTTCGAATAATTGCCTCGACTTTTTTCATAATTGATTTTGTTAGTTAACGGGCCAAATATATATGAATATGATAGATACCATAAAAAAATAGGGGGTATAAATGGTAATTTTTATGATATAAAAAAATTAACCCCTATTAAATTAGGGGTATCTGAATTTTAACTTGTATAATTTATAATATTGTTGTTGCAGAATGATTACATATGGCAAGTGCAAATAGCAATAAAGTGTACTTATCTATGAAAGATGTATTTCAACTGGTGAATGAACAAAATGAAGGGCATGCAAATATTAAAACTGCTTTGAAAGCCAAATACCAATGGTAATGGCAGCGATTCCCATAGCGATGCTTGAGAATAGATAAAAGGAGAAATTAAGATATTGGTCAGCTTTTAAAAAAGCATGTTTTTCAAGGGCAAAAGAGGAAAAAGTGGTGAAGCCACCGCAAAAACCCGTTGCCAAAAGCAATAACTGATTTTCGGAAAGAATGCGCTCTCTTGCGCTAAGTCCCAAGAGAAGTCCCATAAGCAAACAACCCACTATATTGACAGTAAACGTACCAAGAAAAAAATTCTGGAATAAGGGATTTAAATTTTTGGAAATCAAATATCTAAGGGTGCTGCCAAAGCCGCCACCTATAAATACCAAAAGGGCTTGTTTCATACCTTAAAGGTAATAACTATACCGCTTTCTTGTATTCAGTTTCAGTATAATCAGATGTATACAAGTCGGTCAACTTATTTTCTGATAGATTTTGAAGTGGTTTTTTTATTGAATCCTTTTTGCCGTTGACACTGAAGACCATCATAAAGGCATTGGCGAACAATAAAATGAATAAAATGCTAAAAAAAGGTAACATTGGGCGTGGTTATTATTAATACAAAATTACTTATTTCTTAATGTTATACGAATGAAACGGATATAATGTTGTCAATCATTTCATTTTTGTGGTGTACGCAAGAAAGTTGTTAATTTTTGAGTAAATATTTAATTATCAGTAAGATTACTATGAAAGTAACAAAGGCCGCAAAGATCCATTTGGTGCCTTTATAATTCTTGGCATGCAATTTACTGTCTTTACGATACACGAAGACCATGGTGATCACAAATGCCACCACAAAAAGCAAAGCAAAAATTAATTGTCCCGATGAGAACATAGTTTTATATTTTTGAACAAAGCTAACCTAATTGTGAATGAATGAAAAGTAAAATAAATGCTGTAAAAATGTTTCATGAAGCTTTTGGCCTTGGTGTTCGCCAGGCGCCCAAGGCTGATCTTGGGTTGAATAAAAACCAATTGCGCTTTAATCTAATGGATGAGGAAAACCGCGAATATTTGGAAGCTGCCAATAAAGATGACCTTGTTGAGGTTGCCGATGCCCTGGGCGATATGCTCTACATTCTTTGCGGTACCATAATAGAACATGGTATGCAGCATAAAATAGAAGAAGTTTTTAACGAGATTCAGCGAAGCAACATGAGTAAATTGGGTGAAAATGGAGAACCCATTTATCGTGAAGATGGCAAAGTTTTAAAGGGTCCCAATTACTTTAAGCCCAATATTGGCGCAATATTGGACGAATAAATTACATGTGGCCCATTAGTTTTAGACCTCGTAGCGCCATCCAAATTTATCTTGGGCACGGTTATATTGAATATCTGTAATGCGTTTTTTGAGTAGGCTGGCATAGCTCTGTTCCAATTTTGGCAGGTCATAGTCCGTTCCTTGATAACCAAATGCCGAAATCGGTGAAACTACGGCCGCCGTACCTGCACCAAACATTTCCTTTAAGGTACCATCTTTGGCTGCTTTGACCACTTCACTAACCGTAATTTTTCTTACTTCAATGGCAATACCTTCGTCTTCGGCAATCTTCAAAATACTTTTTCTGGTAATGCCATCCAAAATACGGTCACTGGTGGGTCCTGTTATTAGCGTGTCGCCAATGCGTACAAAAATATTCATCGCGCCGGCCTCTTCAATATATTCATGGGTATTATCGTCTGTCCAAATTACTTGATTGTAACCTTTTTTGATGGCCAGCTGCGTTGGATAAAATTGACCTGCATAATTACCCCCTGCTTTTGCAAAACCAACACCACCATTGGCAGATCTGGAATAGGTTTGTTCAATGAGCACCTTTACTTCGCCAGAGAAATAAGCACCAGAAGGCGCACAGGCGATAATGAACATATATTCATTGGCAGGTGAGGCATGAAATCCTTTGCCAGAAGCCAAAATAAAAGGGCGTATATATAATGAACTTCCCGGGGCGGTCGGAATCCAATCTTTTTCCAATCGTAAAAGGGTAGTGAGGCCTTCTATAAAATGTTCTTCGGGCAATTCGGGTATGGCCAATCTTTTGGCCGATATGTTCAAGCGTTTATGATTGTCCAAGGGCCTAAAAAGAAATACTTTGTCATTTTCATCCTTGTACGCCTTCATTCCCTCAAAAATGGATTGGCCATAATGAAAAATTTTGGCCGCTGGATCTAATGTAATTGGTTGGTAAGGAACTATTTTAGGTGTTTGCCAAGCTCCATCCGCATATTTGCAGACCAACATATGATCTGTATAAACACTTCCAAATGAAAGATGGTCAAAATCGACCTCATTTATTTTTGTGGTTTTCGACTTTTCAACCGGAATATTTTTTAACTCAGCTTCCATAAATTAACTTTGTAAAATAAAATTAGCTATTTCTATCAAGATTTGGGTAATTCAAATTTTTATTTCGACAACATTGTTAAAGACTTATTGATTTTTTTCCATTATGAAATTATTTAACACTTTTATTGCTGTTTTTTTACTCGCTCTTAGCCAACCCCTATTGGCGCAAAAAACAACGGACGGGAACGCATTTGGAGCTGCTTTTGAACTGAACAAAGAACATGCTGACAATTGGGCGGTTTATGAAACCTTAAAGGCCAATGATACCACAAGCACCCAACTTTCGGGTCAAATAACAGAGGTGTGCCAATCTAAGGGCTGTTGGATGAAAGTGACCATAGCTAACGATCAAGAAGTCTTGGTTCGTTTTAAAGATTATGGGTTTTTTGTTCCTTTGGACGCAAGTCAAAAAGAGACCATTATTAATGGCAAGGCATTTATAAGTGAATTGTCGGTCGATGAACAAAGGCACTACGCTGAAGACAAAGGGGCCACTAAGGAGGAAATTGCCCAAATAATTACCCCAAAAAAGACACTTCGTTTTGAAGCAGATGGCGTTATAATCAAACAATAGTTTGAAACGAACCATAATCACTACGGCCGACGGTTCCAAAACTATTCAATTAGAAGGCTGGAATGAACAATATCATTCAAAACATGGCGCCATTCAAGAAGCCTATCATGTCTTCATAAAAAATGGCCTTACGCTATTTAAAGATCAAGAAATTGCCGTGCTCGAAATGGGTTTTGGCACAGGCTTGAATGCCCTAATTACTTGTATAGAATCAAAAGAATTAGGTCAAAAAATTGAATATACTGGTGTTGAATCGTTTCCAGTTGTGCGTGAAGAATGGTCAGTACTCAACTACCCATCGGCTCTGGACCAACCCCATACGAATAACATTTTTCAGAAATTGCACGATGCACCATGGGGCACTCCAGAATCCATAGCTGATAATTTCACTCTGACCAAACTTCAAGAAGACTTTAAAACGGTTGATTTCTCCAATTTGTTCAACCTCATTTATTATGATGCTTTTGGTGCGCGTGTGCAACCCGATTTATGGACCGAAGCTATTTTCAAAAGTATGTTCAAGGCCTTGAAAACCAATGGTGTATTGGTTACGTATTCCGCCAAAGGAAGCGTTAGACGGGCAATGCAGGCTGTTGGTTTCACGGTTGAAAGATTACCGGGGCCACCTGGTAAACGTGAGATGTTAAGGGCCTCTAAATCAATATAGTCTTGCTTGTTCCGCTATCTTCACGGGCATTCCAGTTTTAATTTTTTCATAAATCTTAAACAATACTGTTAAACCTGTTTTAACGTGTTGCCATAGGGAATTCAATTCGCATACCTTTGGAAAAAAGTAGGTGATGAAAGTATTGATAACAGGGGCCACCGGACTGGTGGGAACTGCAATTGTAAATGAACTGCACAAAAAGGGAATACAAGTCAATTACCTGACAACCCAAAAAAATAAAATAAAGAATGATGAAGACTACCAAGGTTTTCATTGGAACCCCTCAAAAGGCGTCCTAGATTCGGAGTGTTTTAAAGGGGTAGGTGCAATTATCAATTTAGCTGGAGCAAGTATTTCCGAGCGATGGACAAAATCATATAAAGAAAAGATATTGAACAGTCGCATCAATAGTTTACGAACTTTGAAAAAGGGTCTTGAAAGCATTGATACTTCCAAAATTAAAACGTTTGTCACGGCTTCCGCCATTGGTATTTATCCCAACTCCTTAATTAATTTTTATGATGAGGGCGAAACAGCAATAGATGACAGTTTCCTAGGAGAGGTCGTCCATGCTTGGGAACAAGAGGCCGATTCTTTCGACACATTCAATTTCCAATTGGCCAAGATACGTATCGGCTTGGTTTTATCTACCGAGGGCGGGGCCCTACCCAAATTGGCGCTGCCCATCAAAAATTATTTGGGGGCCGCAATGGCTTCAGGAGAGCAGTGGCAATCTTGGATACATATTGATGATTTGGCCCGTATGTTCGTGTATGTAATCTTCAATGAACTTCAAGGCACATTCAATGGCGTGGCTCCAAACCCAGTGACCAATACCAAACTCACCAATGAGTTGGCCAGTGTGCTAGGTAAAAAAATACTGCTGCCCAATATTCCCAAGGCCATGTTGCAACTCATTTTGGGTGAAATGGCATACATATTATGGGCCAGCCAGAGGGTGAGCAGTAAAAAAATCGAAAAGAGTGGTTTTACCTTCAATCACTTGAACATTTGTAGGGCTCTTGAAGATCTGTACCAAAACAATGGTGGGAAAAGAGTTCATTCCGATTCCTTTCAAAAAGAGTTTGTATAAATTTTCAAAATGCATTAGGAATATCCGCCTTAGAGGCGGATTTTTTGTTTTTATTGGTGACATTTTGACATTATTACCTAATTGGCAGTACTTTTGCCGTCTTAAAAAGGAAAATAAATTAAGTATTTCATGAGCAAGAAAAGTGATTTTCAGGAAATGGACGAAACATTGGATACCTCTCAGACCCTTGATGATGATAAACTAAATGACCAAGAGCAAGTTTCAAATTCCGAAGCTTCCGAAACAGAAGAGGAAACTTCCGTTGAAGAAGGTCTACGCAAAGATTTAGCCAACGAAAAAGATAAATTCTTGCGCCTTTTCGCTGAATTTGAAAATTTTAAAAAACGTACTTCAAAAGAACGAGTAGAGCTTTTTAGAACGGCTGGGCAAGATGTTATTGTCGCATTGCTACCCGTAATGGACGATTTTGAAAGAGCCTTGAAAGAAATCAACAAATCTGGTGACAAAGAACTTTACAAAGGGGTGGAGCTCATTAGCAATAAGTTTAGGGAAACCCTCAAAAATAAGGGCCTCGAACAGATGAAGGTTGGCAAAGGTGATGCCTTTGATGCAGAAATACATGACGCGGTAACTCAAATACCAGCACCAGAGAAAAAGTTAAAAGGCAAAATAATTGATGTTATTGAGCAAGGCTTCACCTTGGGCGATAAAATCATTAGGCATCCCAAAGTGGTTGTAGGCAACTAAAATATATCAATGAAACAGGATTATTATGAAATATTGGGCGTTTCAAAAAGCGCCTCAGCAGCAGAGATAAAAAAAGCCTACCGCAAAAAGGCCATAGCCTATCATCCAGATAAAAATCCAGGTGATGCGAAAGCTGAAGAAATGTTCAAGAATGCTGCTGAAGCCTATGAAGTTCTCAGCGACCCGAATAAAAAGGCAAAATACGATCAATTTGGTCATGCCGCCTTTGAAGGTGGTGGCTTTGGTGGTGGTGGCATGAATATGGATGATATATTCAGTCAATTTGGCGACATCTTTGGTAGTGCTTTTGGTGGAGGTTTTAGCGGTTTTGGCGGTTTTGGAGGCCAAAGGCGGGTCAAGGGCAGCAACCTGCGCATTCGTGTGAAACTGACCCTTGAAGAGGTGGCCAATGGGGTAGAGAAAAAAGTAAAAGTAAGACGTAAGGTTCAAGCCGATGGCGTAAGCTACAAAACCTGCCCCACCTGCAATGGTAGTGGCCAGGTTACTAAAATCACCAATACCATTTTAGGCCGTATGCAAACAGCGACCGCCTGTACGAGTTGTGGTGGGGCCGGTCAAACCATTGACAAAAGACCAAGTGATGCCGATGCCCAAGGTTTAAAAGTTGCCGAAGAAACGGTATCCATCAAAATACCTGCGGGTGTTGAAGAAGGTATGCAACTAAAGGTTTCGGGCAAGGGAAATGCAGCGCCCGGCGACGGAATTTCAGGTGATTTGATAGTTGCCATAGAAACCGAAGAACATGATACCCTAAAAAGGGAAGGCGACAATCTTCATTATGATCTTTATATAAGTTTTTCTGAAGCAGTTTTGGGCGTTTCAAAGGAAATTGATGCTGTAGTGGGAAAAGTGCGCATTAAGTTGGAACCGGGTATACAGTCTGGTAAGATCTTACGTTTGCGGGGCAAGGGAATTTCTAGCCTCAATGGATATGGCAGCGGTGATCTTTTGGTTCACGTTAACGTGTGGACCCCCAAGGAATTGAATAAAGAACAAAAAGAGTTTTTTGAGCGAATGCAGGCAGATGATAATTTTGTGCCTAAACCAGAGAAATCAGACAAATCTTTCTTCGAGAAAGTCAAAGATATGTTCTCCTGACAATAATTTATTTTCAGATTAAATAAAAAACGTATATTTGACTTTGATACTGTTAAGCAGTATCTAATTTTCTTTTTCATAGCAATTTTTTTCCCATCCTTAATCCTTTTTAAGGGTGGGTTTTTGTTTTTAAGACTATTTGGTGTTTTCAAACAGGCTTATTTTGAAATTTGAACGTACAACTTCAGTATCTTTATCACGAGTAAAATTGTTTAGATGAACAACATTCTTGTTGCCGAAAATGTTTCCAAAAAATTTGGGGAACATACTGCCTTGAGCAACATATCCCTTGAAATTCCAAAAAACTCAATTTATGGGTTCTTAGGTCCCAATGGCGCTGGTAAAACAACTTTAATTAGAATTATCAATCAAATAACCTATCCGGATACAGGTCGGGTTTATTTTGATGGTAAGCCACTAGCTCCTGAACATATTGCCACCATAGGTTATTTGCCCGAAGAAAGAGGATTGTACAAAAGCATGAAGGTAGGAGAGCAGGCGTTGTATTTGGCCCAATTAAAAGGGCTTTCAAAGGCCGAAGCAAAAAAAAGGTTGGCCTATTGGTTTGAGCGTTTGCAAATTGGCGATTGGTGGAATAAAAAAATACAAGAGCTTTCTAAAGGAATGGCCCAGAAAATACAATTCATTGTCACCGTTCTACACGAACCCAAATTATTGATTTTTGATGAACCATTCAGCGGGTTTGATCCCATTAACGCCAATATGATCAAAGACGAAATCTTGGCCTTGAAAGACAAGGGCACTTCTATCATATTTTCTACCCACCGCATGGAATCGGTTGAAGAATTATGTGAATATATTACGCTCTTACACGAATCGGAAAAGATATTGGATGGCAAACTGGCCGATATAAAGCGGTCTCATAAACGTAATATTTTCAATGTGGGAATTACCATTCAAGACCACAAAGAGAAATTGCTTAAAGATTTGGAAGCCCAATATTCTATTTTGTCATCAAACTATGATCAAACTCATCATCAACTTGACTTACGGTTACAGCTGCCAAATGACGACACAAAAACAGTGCTCCAAATGTTGAGCAATAAAGGAAACATCAATCATTTTGAAGAAATGATTCCATCGGCCAATGATATTTTTATACAAACCGTTAAATCAAAAGATCAATGAATAAGCTAAAGCTTATCATCATAAGGGAATATTTGGCGAAAGTGCGCAATAAGTCGTTCGTCATAATGACTTTCTTAAGCCCAATATTGATGGTGGCCATGATTTTGTTGATTGCATATTTGACAAAAATCAATGATAGTGAAAAGCGTATCGTCACGGTTTTGAATGAAAGTGACTATTTTTCCAATGCCTTTCAACCAAGTGAGTCCATTTCTTATATCAAGCTAAGAAACCTTTCGTTGCAAGAGGCCAAAGATTCCACTATCGCCATGGGCAATTTTGGTTTGTTGCATATACCGCGTAATTCGAGTTTGGAAGAAACTACGGCCGAAGCCTTTTTGTTTACCAAAGAAAGTCCTGCAAGTATGGTTTTAGATCGTATTGAGACTATCTTTCAGAATAGGCTCAGACAAAATCGCTTACAAAAATTAGGGGTCTCCGCGGCCGAATTTGCCAATATAGATGATGAATTTGAAATCAAAACGGCCTCCTTCAGTGGCGAGAAAAACTTAAAGGGCCTTAATGAAATAAAAGCCTTTATAGGCGGTGCCTTTGGTTATCTGATCATGATGTTTATCATTATCTATGGTGGGTTCGTTATGCGCAGTGTTATTGAAGAGAAAACAAGCAGGATCATTGAGGTGATCATCTCTTCCGTAAAGCCCTTTCAATTGATGCTGGGGAAGATAATAGGCACCTCTTTGGCTGGCATAACGCAATTTGCCATATGGATAATTTCAGCATCCCTGCTCTTATTTGTGTCGATGGCTTTGCTTGATATTGATGTGAACACCCTGAATTCAAATCCGATGTTGACCCAAAATGCCATGACGGGCATGGCCACCATGCCGGCACCGGTCGAGAGTGAACTTCAGTTTTATGCCTTGGAACTTTTTAAAATACCATGGGTATTGTTGATTATTTCTTTTATCATCTATTTCGTACTTGGGTATTTGATTTATAGTTCAATTTATGCGGCCATTGGCGCTGCGGTTGACAACGAGACCGATACCCAGCAATTCATCTTTCCTATTATTTTGCCATTGATGTTGGCCATTTATGTAGGATTCTTTTCGGTGTTCAGCAATCCACATGGGCCCATTGCCGTCGGTTTTTCGCTCTTTCCGCTTACATCGCCCATAGTGATGATGATGCGGTTGCCCAGCGGAATTGGCGAAGGTGGTGTACCTTTGTGGCAGTTATTCACGAGTATCGCCCTTTTGGCGGTCACTTTTTTGGGAATTGTTTGGCTCGCAGCAAAAATTTATCGTGTGGGCATTTTAATGTATGGTAAAAAACCTTCGTATAAAGATTTATTCAAATGGTTGAAATATTAGATGATGATTCAAGAAGACGGTATTGAATTAAAGGAAATCATTCAAAAAGATATTTGGGGCAGTATCAAAGAGTTTTTGAATTGGGGCCTCCACTTTGGTGAAGGTGATAATTCAATCCACATCACCATTGGCCACCTACTGCTACTGGCTACGGCCATGATCATTACGGGCTTGGTGCTCAAATGGTTCCGCTTGTTGCTTACCCGTAAGTTGGAGCAAGATGATAAGATGAAGTTCATCAGCATCTTCAAATTCATCAAATATCTCGCCTATGTAGTGGTCATTCTATTAACCATGAGCGCTGCCGGCATTAATGTCACGGTCATTCTCACCGCTTCTGCAGCTTTGTTTGTTGGTTTAGGACTAGCACTACAAGAGTTATTTCAAGATATTATCGCAGGAATTTTCATTATTGTAGACAAAACCCTGCATGTTGGTGATATTGTTGAGGTTGATGGCAAAGTGGGCAAAGTATTTGAAATTAAATTACGTACCACCAGGGCCATTACGCGAGACGATAAGGTCATCATCATACCCAACCATAAGTTCATCAGCGATATTGTCTATAATTACACCCAAAACCATAAAACCACGCGGGAACGCGTTGCAGTTGGTGTGGCCTATGGTAGCAATGTTGATTTGGTCACCAAATTAATGCTCAAAGCGGCCGAAGAACAAAAAGGGGTGCTCAAAAATCCAAAACCTTTTGTGCTGTTTGAAGATTTTGGTGATTCTGCCTTGTTGTTTTCTGTCAATTTCTATATCAATGATAGCTTTAGCGACCCAAAGATCAAAAGTGCCATGCGCTACAGTATCGATACTAAATTCAGGGCAAACAACGTTACCATTCCATTCCCACAGCGCGATGTGCATTTGTTTCAACATAACGTTCAAAAGGTAGATAAGACCAAGTAAATGCCAAACACCTATTCTCGTATTGCCTGTCTTACCTTCTTGCTCTTTCAGGCAACTATAGGTTTATCGCAGAGTACCGACTTGTTTAAGGCCGAGTTTTTACATATACCCGAGAACGATACGGGCATACGAACCTCGCGTTACAAAATACTATTGAATGCACCCATAAAAATGGGTGAAAATGATTATTTGGTTCTCGGTGGGGAATACAATCTATTTGACATCGATTTTTCAAGACCATTGCCCTTTGACAAGGCCATCGTTGAAAAATTACAGATTATTGATTTCAATTTGGGTTATATCACCAAATGGAATGAAAACT
>JABDND010000039.1 GCA_013001145.1 Croceitalea sp.
GATGGCATCTTTAAAAGTCACAGTTGCTACTTAGTCTTGGTCATAAATACACTGATAATCTCATTTACTGATCAAACTCATGGTTTAGGGCAAATTAATGTGCTTATTTTGATAATCAATACGCGAAGAAATGAACAATGGAATATATATAGTTGTAGTGTGTTTATTGCTAGCGTCTTGTGGTGGGGAAAACAGCAAAATATATCCTAAAAAGGTGCCCTTAACGGAGTCTGTTTATGCTTCTGCCACTGTTCAACCAGACAGTCTTTACCAAGCCTATTCTGCGGTTATAGGTATTTTGGACCAAAATTTGGTCCAAGAAGGCGAAGCTGTAAAGAAGGGCGAGGCCGTACTTCAAATTACCAATACTTCGCCCAAGCTCAATATGCAGAATGCCGAACTTGCATGGCGCTTGGCAAAGAACAATTATCAAGGTGATGCAGCCGTACTCAGTGGTATCCTAGATGAAATCAAGGCATCAGAATTAAAACTTCAGAATGATTCAATCAATTATTTCCGACAAAAAAACCTCTGGGAGCAAAACATAGGGTCAAAAGTGGAGTTTGACAATAGAAAATTGGCCTATGAGCTCTCCCAGAGCAACACCAATTTGCTAAAGCGCAAATATGAACGAACCAAAAATGAGCTACAAACCCAACTTCAACAAGCCGAGAACAACTATAAGTCAACCAGTACGGTCTCCAAAGATTTTACAGTAAGTAGTAAAATTGATGGAACGGTCTATGCCCTCTACAAAAATCCAGGTGAAATTGTCAATACCATGGAGCCTGTTGCGGCTATTGGCAAAAGCAAGGATTTTGTTGTGGAATTACAAGTGGATGAAATAGATATTGTAAAACTTGAAGTGGGACAAAAAATACTGATTACGTTAGACGCTTATCAAGGAGAGGTTTTTGAAGCCCGATTACGAAAAATCTTTCCACGTAAAGATGAGCGTTCACAAACGTTTAAAATTGAAGCCATATTCAATCAAGCGCCCGCTAAATTGTATCCTGGACTATCTGGTGAAGGAAACATCATTGTAGCTGAAAAAAAAGAGGCCCTTACCATTCCAAAATCATACTTGATAAGGAATTCAATGGTCAAAACCGAAGATGGTGAGGTTGAGGTAACGACAGGACTTCAAACATTGGACAGTGTTGAAATATTGGAGGGGATTGATGAGAAAACAGCACTTTTAAAACCCGAACAATGATCAATTGGCAGGTCATATTGAACATCGCAAAAACCCACTTGGTCACAAAAATGAAGTCTACGGTGACCGCGGCCTTGGGCGTTACATTTGGTATTGGGGCTTACATAACCTTGGTCAGTTTTATGACGGGGTTGAACAACATGCTCGATGATTTAATCATAAACCAAACCCCCCATGTGCATCTTTACAATGAAATTGAACCTTCAAGCCAGCAACCCGTTGCCCTTTATGAAGATTTTGAAGGTGCTTTAAATGTAGTTCATTCGGTCAAACCTAAGTACAGCCAAAAAAAAATCCACAACGCACTGCCTATTTTAAACTATTTAAAACAGAATGCCGAGGTCAAAGGAGCCACCCCACAAGTGCGGGCTCAGATTTTCTACCTCTCCGGAGCCATTGAACTGGGTGGTAGTTTGGTGGGCGTTGATATCATGGAAGAAGTGCGCCTTTCCAATATCAACGATTATATTGTTCTCGGAACACCCGAAGCTTTAAAAATCAATGACAATGGTATTCTTCTTGGCGCTGGGTTGGCAAAAAAAATGTCGTTGACCACAGGAGATAGAGTACAGGTCAGCACGGTCAACGGAACTATTTTTCCACTTAAAATTGTGGGCATCTATCAAAGTGGAATTGCAGAGGTTGACAATGTACAAAGTTTTGTAAATCTTAAAACTGTTCAGCATATACTTGGGGAAGCCGATACCTACATTACAGATATCAATGTCAAACTGTACGACATTCATAAAGCCCCCACAATGGCCAAACAACTTGCTGGTCAATTTCAAATAAAGGCCCTGGATATTAATGAAGCCAATGCCCAATTTGAAACAGGCACAACTATACGAAACATCATCACCTATGCCGTCTCAATTACGTTATTGATTGTGGCGGGATTCGGTATTTATAACATCATGAACATGCTTATTTACGAAAAAATGAAGGATATCGCCATATTAAAGGCTACAGGGTTTTCAGGTTTTGATGTACAAATGATATTCATGAGCCAAGCAATGATCATTGGTTTGGTAGGTGGCCTATTAGGACTGATCATCGGGTTTGGCCTCTCAAGAATTATTGACCAGGTCGCCTTTGAAACTGAGGCACTGCCCACTATCACCACCTACCCCATCAACTATAACCCTTGGTATTATGTCATCGGAATCACTTTTGCCTTGGTCTCCACCTTTTTTGCGGGTTACCTACCCTCGAACAAGGCGCGAAAAATTGATCCCGTTCGTATCATCAGGGGGACTTAAATAACAAGTATGAAGAAAGTTCTAGAAGCGAAAAATATCAATAAATACTTCAAGAAACCGGTGCTTTTTCATGTTCTAAAAGATATCAGCTTCAGTGTTCAAGAAGGAGAATTTGCATCAATCATGGGTAAA
>JABDND010000070.1 GCA_013001145.1 Croceitalea sp.
TCTCAGAACATGGGTTTTTAGAATTTCGCAAATAAGATTAAGACCAATAAATTAAGGAGTTTGGAGTTTAATAATGAAAAGTGCGTCAAAGTGAACTTATAATTTTTTTTGAAAGACCAGCTTGCTGAATGAAAAATAGCATCAAACTTATCGTAATTTGTGCGCTGCACTGCGCTGGCATTCTGGTTTTAACAGGCCAAACAAAAGATACGCTTCAGGTAAATCTGCTCAATGAATTCGAAATCGCACAGGGTGCCCTTCAACGTCAAAAACTTTTTTTTGACACATCCAATAGATACATTCAAAATTCGGCTTACGATTGGTTGGAATCCGTAAATGCCTTTTTAGATGGCTCAGAAAGAATTAAGGATACTGCCGCCATCACTTCCTATAAAATCATACAATCACAATTATACAGTGATATTGGTGACTATGATAAAAGTATTGCTGTTGCCAAAGAACTGTTTTCAAATTCAGATAGTCTTAATAAAAATACCAAAAGCATTATTCTATCTGTACTTGACGCCAATTACGGTAAGCTTCAAATGTATGACAAGCAGATCGAGATACGTGAGCTCAAGAAGAATTTGGGTATTACGGAAGGTGTTTCTTTTTACGACATATATGCCAGTATGGGCCTTTACAATAAAGCCATGAAGCAGTACATATTGGCCGTAAAACCAACTATTTCTGACAATGACCATTTAGCTTTGGCAAAACACCACAATATTATAGGCAACTACCTTAGACTCGACAAATCGGCTTCTACGGCCATCAATGAGTTTAAAAAAGCCCTTGGCTTTCTAGAAGTATACATTAATGACAATACAGAGCAAAAGACCGAAAACAACATTTTTGAAAGTGAATATTTAAAAGCAGAAATTATTGGTAACATAGGTATTTGCCATGTTCAATTGAAAAACTATACTGAAGCCATAGACCCGCTACAGAACAGCATTCAAATATTGTCGACCTATAATAATGGATTTTATCAAGAAAAAATCACCGACTTCACCCTGAACTTGGCCGAGGCCCAATTACAATTGAACAACAACAGAACGGCAAAACAATTATTGGAAAGCTCATATTCTTTGATCAACGTTGATCAAGAACTTAAAAGAAATAGATTGTTCGCCAATTATTATGACAAGACCAAAAATTACAGATTGGCCGCTGAGTATTATAAGGACAATGAGCGTATAACAGATTCCATAAAGGCGATCGAGACTTCCATTTTAAAGAAACAATTGGTCGCTATAGTTGGCACGTCAGATTTAGAGAATTCACGCAAATTGATCAATGAGCAAAAGTTGGCCAATGAAAAAATCAGGAATGAGATTCAGGCCAAAGACCAAAGCTTTAATCTCATATTTATTTCATTGGTTTTTACCTTAATTGGTTTTGTTGGTTTGGTATATGCTTATTTAAAAAGTATTAAAAATCAAAGGCTTATCGCCCAGCAAAAATATATCATTGAAAACTCCCTAAAAGAGAAAGAATCACTTTTAAGGGAAATTCATCATAGGGTAAAGAACAACCTTCAAATGGTTTCCAGCCTTCTTAGCTTACAAACCAGAAATACCAAAAGCAAAGCGGCCATTGAAGCTCTTGAAGAGGGAAAAAGTAGGGTGAAGGCTATGGCCCTAATACATCAAAAATTATATCAAAATGAAGATCTTTCATTGATTGAAATGCAAGGTTACATTGAAAGTTTAATCAACAGTGTGCAGTCTGTCTACAAAAAGGGTGGCCATAATATTAGCATCACCATTGATGCCGAGGGTACCGAGCTAGATATTGACCGTGCCATACCATTTGGACTCATTTTGAATGAATTGGTTTCAAACAGCTTTAAATATGCCTTTCCGGACAATGATGAAAATGGTAAAATCTATATCCATTTAAGAAAAAATGGTGAGCAAGGTTATTTTGAATATACCGATAATGGGGTAGGGCTGCCCGATGACGCGGATGAGCGTGCCAACTCGTCAATGGGCTTGCGATTGATCAATAGATTGGTAAATCAACTACAATCTAAATTAAATACAGAAAGAACCAAAGACGGGGTGCGGTTTTGGTTTAATTTCAATTGATCTAGCGTACTTCACTCCGCAATACCAATTTGTGCAGTAGTTTAGGAAAAAAACGTTTGACATAAACTCCTTTTACTTCTTTGCCACCAATGTAAACTTCAAATTTTTTACGTTCTATGGCAGATATCATCTTTTTACAAAAAACAGTGGTGCTCAAACCTTTTGATGTGGCTTCGTCATTTGTTCCCTGTGAGCTACCGTCGGAAGTCAAGGCGTTTTTGGCAATATTGGTTTGTACAAATCCCGGGCAAACCATGGTAACGTCAACCCCATCTTTTTCATGTTCCATTCTCAGTGCATCAAAAAAGCCATGAAGCGCATGCTTTGCGCCGCAATAACCCGATCTAAAGGGTGATGAGAACTTGCCCATTAAACTGCTCACCACGACAAAGTGGCCTTTGTTTTGAACAATAAATTGATTTAAGAGGGCTTTGCTTAGAGCTATTGTACCCAAATAATCTATATCCATGATTTCCTTAAACACCTTGAACTGGGTATCTTTTATCAAGGAGCGCTGGCTAACACCGGCGTTGTTTATTAACACATCAATTTTTCCGAATTTTTGGATTGCCTCAGAAACTTTTGCGGGCGCATCATCAAAGTTGGTCAAATCTAAGGGTACGATAGATACAAATTCGCTATTTGTACAGTTAGCTTTCACTTTTTCCAATTGTTCAACGTTGCGGGCCGAAAGAATTAACCGACAGTTTTTTTTACTGAGGTCGTAGGCTAATTGTTCGCCTATTCCTGAAGATGCGCCGGTGATCCAAACAATCTTTTGGTCTAATTTTTCCATCATACTTTTAAAGTGTAAAATATAGCTAATTTTGCCTAGAGCATGAGGGCAAGCTACAAAAAGTATGTTTTAGATTTTAAAAGGCCAAGTGGTACATCAAGGGGCATCATGTCCCAGAAAGAAACATGGTTTATATCGCTAATAGACGATGAAAGATTTGGCATTGGAGAATGTGGTTTGCTACGCGGATTAAGTGTAGATGATCGCCCCGATTATGAGAATAAGTTAAAATGGGTCTGTGACAATATTGCCCTAGGTCCCAAGGTGCTGCTTTCCAACTTAAACGAATTCCCGTCAATTCAATTTGGTGTTGAACAAGCCTTTTTGTCATTAGATGCGCGATCACCTTTTCTATTGTTTCCTTCAGAATTCACGAATGAAGAAAAGCCCATTGACATAAATGGCCTTATTTGGATGGGAAATGAACAATTTATGCTTTCCCAGATTGAACATAAATTAGCCGACGGCTTTAGCTGTATCAAATTAAAGATTGGTGCTATAGACTTTGAGAAAGAATTAAAGTTGCTTTCTTCAATAAGAAGCAGATTTAATAAAGATGAAATTGAAATTCGGGTGGATGCAAACGGCGCTTTCAAGATAGAAGAAGCGTTGGACAAATTGAAGGTTTTGGCCACTTTTGATATTCATTCCATTGAACAGCCTATTAAGCCCAACAATTGGCGTGCAATGGCCCAGTTGTGTAAACAAACACCACTCCCCATTGCCCTTGATGAAGAGTTGATAGGTATTTACGACCAGACTAAAAAGAAACAACTTTTACAGACCGTACAACCCCAGTATATTATTCTTAAACCAAGTTTGATTGGTGGGTTTTCAAGAGCTGAAGAATGGATTTCTTTGGCAGAACAAATGAAAATAAAATGGTGGGCGACCAGCGCTTTGGAAAGCAATATTGGATTGAATGCCATTGCTCAATGGACATTTGAAAAAAATAACCCAATGCCACAAGGATTGGGCACTGGCGGTTTGTTCACAAACAATTTTGATTGTCCGTTGCAAGTGGGTCAAGGCCAGTTGTTTTATAGAAAAGGGCTATCTTGGCCTATTCAAAAAATTAAAGAATTATGTATATAGAACAGGGCTATAAAGGTACTATTGGTATGTGGAAATACCTGATTATCCCCGTTGGGTTTATATCCTTTATGGTATTCAATTATATTTTGACGATCAACTCATCTATTGATGTCGAAGATGCCATGAGAACAATGATCGAGCAGTTAGGCTCAAATATTGTTCTGATTATTTTGTTGGCTCCTTTGGTAATGGGCTTATTTGTTGTATTGGGCTGGAGTTTTCTAGTTCATCAACAATCCATAACGTCATTAACCACCTCAAGGAAAAAAATTGATTGGAAACGCGTGTTCTTCGCCTTTGGACTTTGGGGCGGACTAACCGTTCTACTTACTTTAATTGATGTTTACACTTCGCCCAATGATTATGTGTGGAATTTTGATCTTACCAAATTTTTATCATTGGCGGCCATTGCCATCATACTTATACCATTACAGACCAGCTTTGAAGAATACCTTTTTCGGGCACATATGATGCAGGGATTGGGATTGTGGTCCAAAACGCGTTGGGTACCATTAATAGTGACTTCGGTACTGTTCGGGCTTATGCATTTAGGTAATCCCGAAGTGGGCAAACTGGGCTATGGCATTATGATCTATTACATTGGCACTGGTTTTTTTCTGGGAATTCTGACCCTAATGGATGAAGGCCTGGAATTGGCCTTGGGCTTTCATGCCGCCAATAACTTGATTACGGCACTATTGGTAACAGCCGATTGGACGGCTTTTCAAACACATTCCATTTATAAGGATATTTCACAGCCCGAATTGGGGTTGGATGTATTGGTGCCTGTTCTTGTGGTCTTTCCCATTTTATTATGGGTTTTTGCCCGAAAGTATAAATGGACCAACTGGAAAGAAAAACTTTTTGGCATGGTCATGAACAAAGAACAATTTGTAGCCCTACAAGATGATGATTCATCCGCAGTTTCGGCTTAATGGCCAAGACATAACTCCAGATATTCTCAGTGACATGGCCTATAGCCTTATTAAAGAAGGCGAAGGTGACGAAATGGCCATGGGTGAGTTTTTAATGGACTGGCTTTCATCCCGCAGGACTATCACTGTTAAGAGTTCGGGTTCAACCGGCACCCCCAAAACTATTAAGCTTCAAAAATCGCACATGATAAAGTCTGCCACGGCCACAGGTGCATTCTTTGGTTTGAATGCAGGTGACAACGCCTTGTTATGTTTGCCTGTTGAGTATATCGCTGGCAAAATGATGCTGGTAAGAGCAATGGTTTTGGGTCTTCATTTAGATGCAGTTGATCCAAGTTCAGAGCCATTGCGTTTCATATCCAAAACTTATGACTTTTGTGCTATGGTGCCCATGCAATTGTCCAATTCGATAAAACAACTATCTCAAGTAAATAAGCTGATAGTCGGGGGCGCACCTTTATCCAAAAAAATTAAAAGTTGTTTAAGCAAACAAAGTACCAAGGTTTATGAAACCTATGGAATGACCGAGACCATTACCCATATTGCCGCAAAGCCCATTGATCAAGATAGTTTTGAGGTTTTGCCCAACGTGGGAATTACAAAAGACAATAGAGGTTGTTTGGTCATTGACGCTCCCGAAATAGGATGTAATAATTTGATTACCAATGACTTGATAGACTTACTCGATAATAAACACTTCAAATGGTTGGGCAGGTTTGACAATATTATCAATTCTGGAGGGGTTAAATTGATGCCAGAACATATAGAGGCCAAACTAAGTCAGGTAATTGACGTGCCTTTTTTTGTTGGAGGTATGCCCGATGTCAATTTAGGGGAAAAACTTGTGCTTGTTGTGAAGGGCCAAGTAGATGAAGAATTGTTGATGGACAATATTAAAGCGTTGAAAAGCGTAGCAAAATACGAAGTGCCAAAAGACATCTATAAACTTCCTCAATTTCTCATGACCGATACCAATAAAATAATGAGGAAGAAGACCTTGGCGCTCATAAACCCAAGCAAAAATTAGTATTTTTCAGAAAATATATCACCGTGAAAAAAATTATATTCCTTGTTACAATTCTTATGCCATTTATGACTTGGGCCCAACAAATACTTCCTGAAATTGAAAGGTCACGGGTCATCGACGAGATTTTAGACGATCGCTTCAATGATCTACTCCCTCAATTGATGGATGAGACCAGTATTGACATGTGGGTGGTCATTTCACGTGAATACAATGAAGACCCCGTATTGC
>JABDND010000072.1 GCA_013001145.1 Croceitalea sp.
TGGCGACGGGGTTCACCCCTTCCCATCCCGAACAGGGAAGTTAAGCCCGTTTGCGCCGATGGTACTGCCACACCAGGTGGGAGAGTAGGTCGCCGCCTTCCTTGAAAGCCCCTCACAAAGTGAGGGGCTTTTTTTGTTTACCTCCAAAGTATTTAAGAAAATACCTACAAAACATACCTTTTTTTATACTAAGACTTCTTATTTAAGGTTATTTCATTACCAATAGGTTTTTATGTATGAATAGGTATGTCGGCATTGTTTTGTTGTTGTTTTCGATTACTATCCGTGGCCAAGATTGTAATTGTGACATTACGCTATCTAATTTAAGCAGCAGTTCCATTAATATCGTCCAATCAAATACTGTCGAATATGAGCCTGGTCATACCCTTTGTATTCCTGCTGGCACTTATGCTGGCATCGAGTTTATAGGTTTTGAAGGTGAAGACCAAAACCCCTTGCTTATAACTAATTGTGGTGGTCAAGTGGTAATTATGGAAAGCAATAAGTCTGGTATTACATTTAGAAACAGTCGTTTTATAAGATTATCGGGCACAGGAGATTTAAATGTGACGTATGGATTCAAGGTAGAAAATGCAACGGGACCGGGCGCTGTAGGGATTAATGTGGCAGACTTTAGTTCAGATATTGAAATTGATAACATCGAAATTCAGAATACAGCCTTTGCAGGTATTTTAGGAAAAACAGACCCTAAATGTGATGACGAGGATACTTGGCGCAGAAATGGGTATGTTTTAAGAAATCTCAACATTCACGATAACTATATTCACCACACAGGAGGGGAAGGCATCTATTTGGGATATACAGGGGGTTACAAAGTAAGTTCCAATTTGATTTGCGGTGAAGAATATATTTTTGGCCATTGGTTGGAGAACATAACAATACACCACAATCAATTGGAACATATAGGTTGGGACGGTATTCAAACCAATTTAGTCCGTTTTGGTGGCGTCATCTTTGAGAATACCATAACTTTCTATGGATTAGAGAACAAACAGTTTCAAAATTTCGCGATGAGCGTAGGTGGTGGAAATTACACTATATACAACAACACTATAATAAATTCAATTAATGGTTTTGGACAAGGCATACAGTTGATTAGCGCCAACAGTGGGTCAAAGCTCTTCAACAATGTTATCATTAATCCGCAATTTCATGGTATTTTCATTCATAACCGACATGAGTTTGATAACCCAAATGAAGGCTATTATGTTCTTAACAATACCATTATCAATCCAGCCGCTTCGGGTGTTTTTTATAATACCACCATTACAGAATCGGAAAATTCTGGACTTATCTCCAACAGCCAAGAAAACGTACCCACTTTAATGGTCAATAATTTAATAGCAAACCCAGGAAACCATTATGAACAGGGCAACACATGGAAAGGCAATGCTGAAAATTATTTTGATTTCAACAAACGAAAAACCCAAATCGGAATGGGCAGCAATATTTATTCAAATATTAAAACCAGACAGATAGATACCTTATGTTTGGCTTCAATAGAAGATATGGATTTTAGACCAGGTTCGGAGGCTTCACCTTTAGTTGATGCAGGAAGTGATATGACCATCTACGGCGCACCTTTTGATCGCAATCAAAAAACACGTTTTGTGGGTAGCGGTATGGACATTGGCGCATTTGAGTATCAAAATGAAATTTTAAATTTGAACTGTTTTGGCTATGGTGATGATATTTATAATGACCCGACAAAATATTCCACATCTACTATTGCATTTCCTAATCCAACAAAAAAATATATCAGGCTCTACAATTTAAATTACCAAGTGGCTAACCTTCAGATTTTTACTTTGGAAGGTAATTTGGTGCACGGTTCAAATTATGAATTGGGTTCAAGTATCGATATGGGTGATTTTGCCAAAGGAATATACTTTATAGCCCTCGAATTTGATGAATATAGCGAAGTTCACAAAATCATCTTAGAATGAGTTCAAAAATAGAATTAAACTCTAGGCAGATCACCATTTCCTTTTAATGGTAAGTTTGAACTTCCCATTAAATAAGCGTCTACATGGTGTGCAGCTTGTCTACCTTCAGAGATGGCCCAAACAATCAATGATTGGCCCCTGCGTTGATCCCCTGCCACAAAAATTCCGGGCACATTGGTTTGATAGTTGCTTTCTGTAGCTTTTATATTTGTGCGATTGTCCAATGCTATACCCAATTGATCGGCAATGGTAGTTTCTGAACCCGTAAAACCAAGTGCCAATAGAACTAATTCACAGGGCCATTCTTTTTCGGTACCTTCCACCTCTTTTAAATTTGGTCTTTGGCCCGGAAAATGCTCCCAGAACACTTCTGAAGTTACCAATCCCTTTAAATTTCCCTCTTTATCACCAATAAATTTTTTGGTGGAAATGCTAAAAAAACGCTCTGCACCTTCTTTATGGGATGAACTGGTTCTTAGTCGCATGGGCCAAAATGGCCAAGGTTGATCGCTGGGTCGTTCTTTAGTGGCCATGGGCATAATTTCAAAATTGGACACAGATTTAGCGCCCTGCCGTATGGATGTGCCTATGCAATCAGAACCTGTATCCCCTCCGCCTATAACAATTACTTGTTTGTTTGTAGCCAAAATTTCGTCTCCAAGTTCTTTTATGCCTGCCACCCTTCGATTATTTTGTGGAAGAAAATCCATGGCCTGTACCACCCCTTTTAAATCGGCGCCAGGTATTGGTAAGTTTCTACGTAGTGTTGCACCTCCGCAAAGTACGACAGCATCAAAGTCTTCCTTTAATTGCTGTCCATTAATGTCTATACCAACATGGATTCCAGTTTTGAAAACAATACCTTCTTCTTCCAAGATAGTAACTCGTCGGTCTATGACATTCTTTTCCATCTTAAAATCAGGAATTCCATAGCGCAATAAACCTCCTACTTTTTCATCCCTTTCAAAGACAGTGACCAAATGCCCGGCCCTGTTGAGTTGTTGCGCCGTAGCCAAGCCTGCTGGGCCAGAACCGACTACCGCTACTTTTTTGCCAGTGCGCGTGAGTGGTTCAACAGCTTGTACCCATCCATTTTTAAAGGCAGTTTCAACAATATTTTTTTCAATGTTTTCTATGGAAACAGGATCTTCATTTATGCCCAATACGCATGCCTCTTCGCAGGGTGCAGGGCATAGACGCCCAGTAAATTCTGGAAAGTTGTTGGTGGCATGTAAAATTTGGGTAGCTTTTTGCCATTTGCCTTTGTATACGGCGTCATTAAAATCTGGTATCAAAATCCCCAACGGGCAGCCACTGTGGCAAAATGGAATTCCACAATCCATACAGCGCGCGCCTTGATTTTTAAGTTCTTTCTCGGCCAGCGGTTTGGTGAACTCCCTATAGTTTTTAATCCTTTCTTTTACCGGAGCATAAGCTTCATCTTTACGCTCAAATTCCATAAATCCTGTAGTCTTTCCCATCATCAAAAATTATATGGTTTCCAGTTTCTCTTGTTCAAGTCTAATCAACGCTTGTCTGTATTCTTCTGGGAACACCTTAATGAATTTTGGAAGGCAGTGCTCCCAGTTTTCAAGTATATGTTGTGCCAAAGGACTTATCGTTGAATTATAATGGTTTTCAATCAACTTACGGAGCTCTTGAACATCGTTATCTTCTTCTACGGCGAGTAGATTTAACGATTCGCCATTACATTTTTTTCTAAAAGTCTCATTTCTATCAAATACATAGGCTATTCCACCGCTCATGCCGGCGCCAAAATTTCGTCCAACCTCGCCGAGTATGACGGCTATTCCACCGGTCATATACTCACACCCATGGTCTCCAATACCTTCAACAACGGCTTTTGCTCCCGAATTTCTAACACAAAACCGTTCGCCTGCTTTGCCATTTATATAGGCTTCTCCAGCCGTAGCACCGTATAGTGTGACATTACCTGTAATGATATTGTCTTCAGGCTTTAAAGTGGATTTATAGGGCACTTTGATGATTAATTTTGCCCCAGACAGACCTTTGCCCAAATAATCATTGGTATTGCCGTTTACTATCATCGTCAATCCTTTGGTTGCAAAAGCCCCAAAACTTTGACCGGCAGAACCTGTAAAATTTAATTTAAGTGTATTCTCTGGAAGTCCCTCTGCGCCATATATTTTTGAAATTTCATTACTGATGATCGCACCAACGGCCCTATCTGTATTATGAATGGGAAAGTCCAATGCAATCTTTTCTTTTCTGAACAATGCGGGATGTGCTTGGGCCATAATATCAAATTCAATTGATTTTTCAATATTATGCACTTGAGCCTGTGTATTATAAAACTTTGTGCCATTTGGTACTTCAACTGGATGCAAAATAGGCGTCAAATCTATACCAGCAGATTTGTAATGATCAACTGCCCTTTTACGGTCCAATTTTTGAACTTGACCAACCATTTCATTTACGGTTTTGAAACCTAATTTGGCCATAATTTCGCGCAATTCTTCGGCGATAAAGTACATATAATTGACCACGTGCTCGGGTTTGCCATTAAACTTTTTGCGCAGTTCAGGATTTTGGGTGGCGATACCAACTGGGCAAGTATTTAAATGACATACGCGCATCATTACGCAGCCCGAAGCTACCAATGGCGCGGTTGCAAAACCAAATTCTTCGGCGCCCAATAAGCAGGCGATGGCAACATCGCGGCCAGTTTTAAGTTGGCCATCGCATTCCAAAACAATTCGGTTGCGAAGGTCATTCATGACCAGGGTTTGTTGCGCTTCGGCTATTCCCAATTCCCAAGGTAGCCCAGCATGTTTTAATGATGTAAGAGGAGAAGCACCCGTTCCGCCATCAAATCCGGAGATTAATACCACATCGGCTTTTGCTTTGGCGACCCCTGCCGCAACAGTGCCAACACCTACTTCTGAAACTAATTTTACATTGATTCTCGCATCCCTATTTGCTGATTTTAAATCGAAAATGAGTTGTGATAAATCTTCTATGGAATAAATATCATGATGTGGAGGGGGTGAAATTAAGCCGACATATGGTGTAGAGTTTCTAGTTTTCGCGATATCCGGATTCACTTTTGGACCAGGTAGTTGACCTCCTTCACCAGGCTTGGCACCTTGTGCCATTTTTATCTGTATTTCTTGTGCATTGGTCAGGTAATTGGAGGTTACGCCAAAACGTCCTGATGCCACCTGTTTAATAGCGCTATTGCTCCAATCACCAGATTGGTTTTTATAAAAACGTTCTGCATCTTCACCACCTTCACCCGAATTACTTTTACCTCCAATGCGATTCATCGCAATTGCCAAATTCTCGTGAGCCTCTTTACTTATGCTGCCATATGACATGGCGCCCGTTTTAAAGCGTTTCACTATTTCGGTCCAAGGTTCGACCTCTTCAATGGGAATTGGGTCATAGTTGGAAAATTCAAACAAACCTCTAATAGTCATCAAATTTTTTGACTGTTCGTTGACCAAACTTGAATACTCTTTATAGGTGTTGGGTTCATTGTTGCGAACGGCCTTTTGAAGTTTGGCAATGCTTTCTGGATTGAACATGTGCTTTTCGCCATCCCTTCTCCAGCGGTATTCGCCACCAATTTCCAGGTCGAGTTCCGCTGGCAGTCTTTTTTTGGTGAAGGCTTTATGATGTCTTTTGGCTATTTCTTTTTCTATTTCATAAAGTCCAATGCCTTGTATTCTAGTGGGCGTGTTGGGGAAATACTTATCGACAACAGTCGTGTTGATACCAATACATTCAAACAACTGAGAACCTCTGTAAGAATTTAAGGTAGATATTCCAATCTTGTTCATCACCTTCAAAATACCCTTTCCTACCGCTTTGTTGTAGTTTTGAATGGCTTCATCAAATGTGTAATCGGTGATGTTATTTTCTAAAATTTGCTCTCCAATAATTTCATTGACCAAATATGGGTTGATGGCACTCGCACCAAAGCCGAACAATAGTGCAAAATGATGGACTTCCCGAGGTTCGGCCGATTCGACGATAATACTGAATTTAGAACGTTTACCTAGCTTTCGAAGTCCACTATTGATAAATGAACAAGCCAGTAATGCTGGTATGGCAGCCATTTCGGTGCTAACCATACGGTCCGATAATATAATGATATTGGTACCGTGGTCCACTGCTTTTGAGGCTTGTTCCAATATTGAATCAAGTGCTTGTTCAATCCCGTTATGGCCTTTAGATATCTCATACAAGGTGGATATGGAGGTGACCTTGTAATCAGGACTTGCATCATAATTTTTGATTTTGTCCAAATCTTCCTTTGAAATGACGGGATTCTGAATTTTAAGTTTACGACAGTGTAATTCAGAAAAATCAAATATGTTTTGATCACTGCCAAGAGTTAGACTAATGTCTGTTATCAATTCTTCGCGTATGCCATCCAAGGGCGGATTGGTAACTTGTGCGAACAGTTGTTTGAAATAGTTGTAAATTAATTGCGGACGTTCAGACAAAACGGCAATGGGCGTATCTGACCCCATGGAACCTATAGGTTCTTTGCCATTTTTTGCCATTGGCATTATGATAGTATTAATGTCTTCTTGGGTATATCCAAAGGCTGCCGTTCGCACTTCTAAAGGGAATTCACCGAAAAATACGGGACATTCATTGTAGGGTATATCTTTTAGATGTACCAAATTATCTTGCAGCCATTTTTGATACGGTCTTTCTTTGGCAATGCTCTCTTTGACTTCTTCATCATTTATTATACGGCCTTCTTCCATGTTGACCAAGAACATTTTACCGGGTTCCAAGCGGCCATGGTATTCAATATCTTCGGGTAAAAGATCTACAACACCTGTTTCAGAAGACATAATCACATACCCTTTTTTGGTGACCGAATAGCGTGAGGGCCGTAAACCATTGCGATCTAAAACAGCCCCAATATAATTGCCATCGGTAAATGGAATGGATGCAGGACCATCCCAAGGTTCCATCAAACATGAATTATATTCGTAAAAAGCACGTTTACTGGCCGACATTTCTGTATTTTTCTCCCAAGCTTCGGGAACCAGCATCATCATTACTTCTGGCAATGACCTACCAGTCATTAAAAGCAATTCGACCACCATATCCATACTTGCAGAATCTGACTTACCTGGCAAAACGGTTGGAAGAACTTCTTTAAGTTCTTCATTGAACCAATCACTTTGTAATAGCTCTTCACGCGAGAACATGCGCGCCACATTGCCCCTAAGGGTATTGATTTCTCCGTTATGGCACATATATCTAAAGGGCTGGGCAAGGTCCCAGGTTGGAAAAGTATTTGTGGAAAAACGCTGGTGTACCAACGCTAGTCGCGTGACCACCCTTGGGTCCATTAAATCTTCATAGTACCTACTGATGTCTTTTGGCACCAACAAACCTTTGAAAATGATTATTTTTTGGGAAAGACTGGGTACATAAAAGAATGCGCTTTGCGATAATTTTGATCGATTAATGGTATGTTCCGTGATTTTTCTGGCGACAAAAAGTTTGCGGTTAAATTCAAAATCATCTTGACCCTCATTTTTGCCAATAAAAATTTGTTTTACATAAGGCTCAGTTTCAGCTGCAATTCTACCTGGCACTGCCTTGTTAATGGGCACATTGCGCCAACCCAACAGTTGCAAGCCCTGCTGGGCAATATTCTTTTCAAATACTTCTTGACAAAAATTACGTTGATTTTCTTTTTGTGGTAAGAACACATTGCCCGTTGCATAATTACCTGCTTCCGGAAGTTTAAACTCACACGAATTGATGAAAAAGTTATGGGGTATATCAATCAAAATACCGGCACCATCACCTGTTTTGCCATCAGAACTTACCGCGCCGCGGTGTTCCAATTTATCCAATATTTCCAAGGCTTTATGAATGATGTCATTCGATTTTTTGCCTTGGAGACTACAAATGAATCCTGCACCACAGTTATCATGTTCAAATTCAGGAAGATATAACCCTTGCTTTTCTAATCTCATCATTAAGGTATTTGCTCAAAAATATCATAAATACCCAATTATTTTCAGTAGAATAGAATTATTGCTATAAAATAATCAATGATTGCAGTAAAAGGTTAAAAAATTATAAATATGCTAATTTGAAACCCAAAAATTGTTGATGTCTCATTTTAGTATGATGGTTTCAACTGGATTGATGGTTCAATAAGGTCTATAGTTTCTCTTTTACATTTTTACATAAAAGACCGGGTTGAATTGCCATTTAATATTTAAAAAACTAAATATTGAAGGTATGCACCCCCTTTTAGCGATAGGGTTTTATCAATAAAAAAGATAGGGCTTCCTTATTTTTTGAGTATACTTCTTGAAATAACGATTTTCTGAATTTCAGAGGTGCCTTCATAGATTTGGGTGATTTTTGCATCGCGCATCAAGCGTTCTACGTGGTAATCTTTTACAAATCCATTTCCTCCGTGAATTTGAACAGCTTCAACTGTGACGTCCATAGCGGTATCCGCAGCATAAAGTTTTGCCATTGCGCCCGATAAAGTATAGTCATCGCCGTTGTCCTTGTCGGTGGCAGCTTGATAAACCAGCAAACGTGCCGCTTGGATTTTGGTATGCATATCGGCCAATTTAAAGGCAATGGCTTGGTGGTTCGCTATTTCGGTACCAAAGGCTTTTCGTTCTTGTGAGTATTTTAAGGCCAATTCATAGGCACCCGCAGCTATGCCCAAGGCTTGAGCTGCTATACCAATTCGACCACCTGCCAAGGTCTTCATTGCAAACTTAAAACCAAAGCCATCTTCTCCAATACGATTTTCTTTGGGCACTTTTACGTCATTGAAAAGTAATGAATGGGTGTCACTACCCCGAATGCCCAATTTGTTTTCTTTAGGGCCAATTTCAAAACCAGGCATGCCCTTTTCCACGATTAGGGCGTTAATACCCCTGTGGCCCTTTTCCACGTCGGTTTGCGCAATGACCAAGTAAACCTCGGCCGAATTACCGTTTGTAATCCAGTTTTTGGTGCCATTCAAGACATAATGGTCTCCCTTGTCGATAGCCGTTGTTTTTTGTGAAGTGGCATCACTGCCTGCTTCGGGTTCTGATAAACAAAAGGCCCCAATGATTTCACCAGAAGCGAGTTTTGTCAAATATTTCTCTTTCTGCTCTTTTGTGCCATATGTTTCCAAGCCCCAACACACCAAAGAATTGTTGACTGAGACAATTACGGAGGCTGAAGCATCAATTTTGGATAGCTCCTCCATTGCGATGACATATGAAAGAGTGTCCAAACCACTTCCTCCGTAATCTGGGGAAATCATCATGCCCAAAAAACCGAGCTCACCCATTTTTTTGACTTGTTCCGCAGGAAATCGTTGTTCATCATCACGTTCAATTACATTAGGCAGTAATTCATTTTGGGCAAAGTCTCTGGCTGCCTGTTGTATCATTAATTGCTCTTCGGTGAGGGTAAAATCCATAATATTGACAAATAAGTAAAAAAACTATGCAAATATAGGGCTAACGTATGAATTCATTAATTATTAATGCTAAATGACAAGAATAATTTAATATGGAAAAAGTGTGTCACTCCTTGGGAGTTTTTTTTAGCAATCCTTATATTTAGCTTATATTGATAGCGCAAATTGATGGCGTTCGATAGAATTTAGCAGCTATCGGGTAATGTACATCCTCAAAACCAACTAAATAATGGAAACTATTGTAATTATTGTCTTTTTGGCTGGCTATTTGGCCATTACACTTGAACATAATTTAAAAATCGATAAGCTCATACCGGCTTTGGCAATGATGGCCGTATTATGGGCCCTTATCGCCTTGACCCATATGGATGTTTTTGAGGTCAATGCCCAACTCAAACAATTGGAGCCTACGCATATTGATGAAATACTGCTTCATCATTTAGGTAAGACTGCTGAAATACTGGTATTCTTATTAGGGGCGATGACCATTGTTGAAATTATTGATTATTTTGATGGTTTTGCAACTATAAAGGGATATATAAAAACACGCAGCAAACGTAAACTTTTATGGATATTTTCCATTTTGGCATTTATACTATCTGCCATAATAGATAACCTTACAGCAACCATAGTATTGATAACCATATTGCAAAAAGTAATTAAAGATCGTGAAACAAGATTGTTTTTTGCAGGTTTAATCATCATCAATGCCAATGCCGGTGGGGCATGGTCGCCTATTGGTGATGTAACAACCACCATGTTGTGGATCGCAGGAAAGGTAGAGGCAGGGTCATTGGTAACAAGAGTGCTTTTACCCTCGATTTTTTGTACCATAGTACCTACGTTAATTGCGAGTAGGTTCAAAGTATTTTCGGGTGAAATAGATGAAGTGCCCGAATCTGGGGGTTCAGCATCTAAATACGGTCCCATTATGCTTTATTTAGGATTGGGATCCATAGTTTTTGTACCTTTTTTTAAGACCATTACGCACCTTCCTCCTTATGTAGGCATGATGTTGTCCTTGGCTTTTGTGGCTACATTTGCTGAAATTTATAGCAATGCCAAGTTCAGTATAAGTTCCGCTATCGATGATGGTCATGCTGAATCTTCACACCATAGCCCTGTTCATTCTGCATTGACTAGAATTGAGTTGCCAAGTATCCTGTTTTTCTTGGGGATATTATTGGCGGTGGCCGCTTTGGAATCTTTAGGTCTTTTATTCAATTATGCCGAGAGCTTGAATGAGGCCATCCCTCAAACCGATATCGTAGTGATGTTATTGGGTATTGGGTCGGCAGTAATTGACAATGTACCATTGGTCGCGGCAAGTATCGGTATGTTTTCACAGGGCCCTGATGATGCCCTTTGGCATTTTATCGCCTATTCGGCCGGTACCGGGGGCAGTATGCTGATTATAGGTTCAGCCGCTGGTGTTGTTGCCATGGGGATGGAAAAAATTGATTTCTTCTGGTACCTAAAGAAAATTGCATGGTTGGCCTTTGCAGGTTTTATTGCCGGCGCCATCGTATTTATTTTAATGCGCGATTTTCTTTTTTAAACATAATTTTATATCGAAATCCCCGTTATATGAGCAATTAAAATTGGGGATATCATATGATTTTATTTCAAGACCAAGCTACTGCTGAAGAACTCGCCGTGGCAATTTCAGAAGAAAAGACACTTTCTGTTGTAGATTTAATCTTTAATGGCGGGGCGGCCAGCATCATCATTGTTATGGTTTTATTCGTTCTTTTGTTCGTGGCACTTTATATTTATTTTGAACGAACTTTCGCTATAAATGCAGCTTCAAAGATTGATAAAAACTTCATGAACCAAATTCGTGACCATGTTATGAATGGCAAGCTGGAAGCCGCTAAGTTATTATGTGCACAAACAGATTCGCCAGTTGCCCGATTGACTGAAAAAGGGGTGTCCAGAATAGGCAAACCTTTGAACGATATCAATACGGCCATTGAAAATGCTGGAACTTTGGAAGTGTATAAATTGGAAAAAAATGTCAATATTCTAGCAACCGTAGCAGGAGCAGCTCCCATGATTGGTTTCTTAGGAACTGTAATTGGTATGATTTTGGCATTTCATCAAATGGCCAGTAGTGGTGGCCAAGCCGAAATGGGTCTTTTGGCATCAGGTATCTATACCGCAATGACCACGACCGTAGCCGGTTTGATTGTTGGTATAATCGCCTATATTGGGTACAATCACTTGGTCAACCGAACAGAAAAAATTGTTCATAAAATGGAAGCCAATGCAGTTGATTTCTTAGATCTATTGAACGAACCCATTTAGAACGCCATAGATGAAATTAAAAGGAAGAAATAAGGTTAGTCCAGAGTTTAGTATGTCATCAATGACCGACATCGTATTTTTGTTATTGGTCTTTTTCATGCTGACTTCCAATGCGCCAAATGCTTTGGACCTTTTATTGCCCAAAGCAAAAGGTAAGTCCACCAATACCCAAAATGTATCGGTGACCATTGATAAAGATTTAAAAGTTTACGTGAACAACGAGCAGATTAACGGAGAATACATTGAAATTGAATTAAAAAAGGCACTAGAAGGTCAAGAAAAACCCACAATAATTCTAAGGGCAGAGGAAAGTGTAGCCATCAAAGAGGCCGTTAACGTGATGGACATTGCCAATAGAAATAATTACAAAGTGATTTTGGCCGTGCGACCGAAATAATGTCGTTTTTAGATACGAGACACAAGAAAAAATCATTCACACTTACAACACTTCTGTTGAGTGTGCTATTGCTATTGCTTTTCTACATTGGACTTACTTATTTAGATCCACCGGAAGAGAAAGGCATTGCTGTGAATTTCGGTACCATGGAATTTGGTTCCGGTAATATCCAACCAAAGCAAAAAATAAAATCAGAACCTCTAGATATTCCCAGACCACCCAACGAACCCGAAAAGGTCGAAGCGGTAGAATCCGAAACCAATGAGCAGAAAGTTGTGGAGGAAAAAGTTGAAAAAGAACAATCAGCAGAGAAATTGTTGACCCAAGAAAGTGATGAGTCAATACGAATAAAGCAACAAAAAGAGGCCAAAAGAAAGGCTGAAGCTGCTGCTCAAAAAGAGAAAGCCGAGGCGGAACGCGTAGCAAGGGAAAAACAAGAAGCTGAGGAACGACTGCGGAAAGAACAAGAAGCAAAAAAGAAAAAATTAGATGCGTTAATGGGTGGCATTGGCAAATCTGACGGTGAGGCAAGCGGCAGCGAAGGAGATGATAAACAAGCTGGTGATAAAGGACAACCCGACGGTGACCCTTATGCTACAACGTATTATGGTGCGCCCGGTAGCGGTACAGGAACCGGGGGTTATGGCCTCAGCGGCAGGTCATTGGCCAACAAGGGCAAGGTACAGCAAGATTGCAATGAAGATGGCAGAGTAGTGGTACGTATCGTTGTTGATCGGAACGGAAAGGTAATCAAGGCAACGCCAGGTGTGAAAGGCACTACCAATAATGATCCTTGTCTTTTGGAACCAGCACGAAAAACAGCCTTCTTACATCAATGGAATTTAGATCCAAATGCTCCAGCACAACAAATTGGTTTTGTAGTGGTCAATTTTAAATTGGGCCAATAGTGACTTATCAAGAAACTTTGGCATGGATGTTCGCCCAGCTCCCCATGTATCAAAACAAGGGTGTTTCTGCTCTTAAAAATAAGCTGGATAATATTCAAGCTTTTGCGTTTCATTTAAATCATCCCGAAGAAAAATTTAAAAGTATTCATGTTGCTGGTACCAATGGCAAGGGATCTAGCAGCCATATGCTGGCTTCAATTTTACAAGAAGCAGGCTACAAGGTAGGTCTCTATACTTCTCCGCATTTGAAAGATTTTAGGGAGCGAATAAAAATTAATGGAAAATGCGTTTCAAAAAAGTATGTTATTGACTTTATAAGCGCTAACAAAAGTTTTTTGGAACACCATCAGCTATCTTTTTTTGAATTAACGGTAGGCATGGCATTTGCTTATTTTGCTTCGCAAAAGGTCGATATTGCAATAATTGAGGTTGGCTTGGGCGGCAGACTTGATTCTACCAATATCATTCATCCAGAAGTTAGCCTCATTACCAATATAGGTTGGGACCATACTCATGTTTTGGGTGATACCCTAGAGAAAATTGCCCTTGAAAAGGCTGGAATAATCAAAAGAGATGTTCCCGTGGTCATCAGTGAAAGACAAGCTGAAACCCAAATGATTTTTAAATTACTGGCCAATCAAAGAAATTCACAAATTGTTTTTTCAGATGAAATCGAGCAAGAAGAATTTGAAACTGATTTGAACGGAAGTTACCAACAAAGAAATATAAAGGGTGTACTAGCTTGTGTTAAACAATTACATGCATTTGAAATAGAAGAGGATGACATAAAAAGAGGCTTGTTAAATGTAGTGTGCAATACAGGTTTATTGGGTAGATGGCAAACTCTGAGAACGGCAGCACCCAAAGTAATATGCGATACGGGGCATAATATAGACGGAATAAAAATGATTGTCGATCAACTGGAAAAACAAAGTTATAGCACCCTTCATTTGGTTTTGGGTTTTGCAAATGATAAACCTGTGGCCGATCTATTGGCCCTTTTTCCAAAAGAGGCCAATTATTACTTTGTAAAGCCCAATGTTCCCAGAGGTATGGATACTGCCGTTATCTCCAAAACTGCGTCGTTGCAGAAGTTGAAATACACATCATGTGGTTCTGTGAAAGAAGGATTGGAAAAGGCATTACATAGGGCCTCTGACGAAGACTTGATTTTTGTGGGGGGAAGCACATTTGTTGTGGCTGAAGTGGTATAACTTTTTGTGTTTTTTTCTTTTATGTAAAGAAAAAATGGTGCTATATTTGCACACCTTAAATTAAGGGCGCTTAGCTCAGCTGGTTCAGAGCACCTCGTTTACACCGAGGGGGTCGGGGGTTCGAACCCCTCAGCGCCCACTTAAAAACCGCATTTTCAGATGCGGTTTTTTCATGGTTTGATTTTGCTAAATTTGATTTTTGTTCTATCCTTTATTTACTCGAACAAATTGCAGGTAATCTGAATTCTTGGCAATGACCACATAGTCCATTCCAGCAATATTGATTTTCGCCATGTCTTTAACGTCACCCGGAGCATATAAACCGCTATCAATGCCCTTTAATGGTTTAAAAGTGCCCTTACCATTGCCCAATAATAGCAAACCGTTGCTGGCATCATTTCTTGGTGTTTCTACCTCTGAACTATGAAGGTTGCCGGCAATCATCGCATCTAAATGCCCATCAACATTAAAATCGTCAACAATTATTTGATTTATTGCGGATAACTGGGCCAAGTTCGGAAGTTGATGCAGTATAAATTTGCCATTATCATTTTCCATATAGACACTGGCAAATGATTTAATTTGATAATGTAATGAATTTTCAAGCTCATCTTCTGTATACACATCTTCAAGGGTGGCAGTTGAAAATGATTCATAATCTTTGAATTTCTCTTTAATGACAGGCATTTGCTGTGAAGTGCACTCTCGACCACGAAGCGGGAATTTTTCTCCTTCATTATAATAACTCAAGACAATATCATTAGTGCTATTATTATCAAAATCATTGAAATAGATATCAAAAGTTTCTTGGTCATTGGCCTTATACTTATAATTTAGACCTAGGTTGCCAACAATATAGTCCAGATCCCCATCCCCATCAAAATCCCCATCTTTGATACTAAACCACCAACCGCGGGTATCGGCCGTACCAAACTCTTTAGAAACATTTTTAAAATATCCTTCATCATTCTTAAGAATAGTGATGGGCATCCACTCCCCAGTAATAATGAGGTCCGTCCAACCATCATTATCAAAATCTGTCCAATTGGCGTCGGTGACCATTCCTATTTTTTCTAAAAACGGCGCAATTTTTTGAGTGGCATTTAAAAATTTGACTTGCCCATTTTCACTCACATTCTCTAGAATATAACTATTTGCAGGAGAAGGGTAGTTCCCTGGAACCAAACGGCCTGCAACAAATAAATCCAAATCCCCATCTTGATCAAAATCATGACTATGTACTCGCCCATTACTGCTCAATATTGTTGGTAAAGCTGCAATATTCTTTTTAAAATTGCCTTTGCCATCATTGATGTATAAACGGTCTTGTAGAGGTTTGGATGTAGGCGAAAATTCATTGCCGCCACTGGCAATATAAATATCATTGTCACCATCACCTTCGGCGTCAAAAATGTGAATTCCCAGATCTTCAGAGGCACTGTCCAATAAAAAAGTACCGGATTGTGCTTTTTCAAAACCATTCTCTTTTTGCAAATAAATAGCCGTCGTATTTTGCGCAGAGGCCCCAACAATAAAATCGTCTTTGCCGTCACCATTTAAGTCGCCAACGGCTAAACTTGGGCCAAACATAGAGGTTTGGTGGGGCAGCAATATCTCTTTAAAAAAATCATTATAATAATTCTCTACATGCAAATGTTCAACAATCAAATCCTTATTAGACTCGGTTTCAAATAGCTTTTGTGCTGTTTTTTTTGAGGCTGAAGTTCCATCCGTGGCCTCGACATAGTCTACCGTATCAATAGTGTTGACAGCTATAGTGGTCAATAGTTGTGATTTGCCATCGGGCCAAACAATTTTGATGGAATCTATGTCTTTGGTTTGGCCAAGGCCAAAATGAATTTGTGGCGCTACCGATGATTGAAAACCACGGGTCAATGTCAATTCTTGAAATTGGGTCTTATCACCTGTATATAGAGTTGTTTTGGCACCTATTCCGAATTTGTTGGTTTCTGGTCCCTTGAATTTTAAGGTAAGATGATTGTTGTGGTCGGCGCTTTTATTTTCAAAGACGGTTGCAAAATCGTCAATATTATTGGTCACTATTTCTAAGTCACCATCGTTGTCAAGATCCACATAAACACTTCCGTTGGAAAATCCCTCATGCTCAATACCCCATGATTTGTTCATTCTTTCAAAGGTTAAGTCACCATTATTTCTGAGGGCATAGTTGTCAATTTTCTCTGAGGGAATAGCCAAAGCTTTTTGAAGGGTACTGTCTTTGGGCAAGCCCTTTTTTTCGATTTCCTTAAAATAATCTCGATTGTTTATTTCTCTACGTGTACCGTTAGAGATGAATATATCTTTCCATCCATCATTGTCCAAATCGGCAAAAAGCGGACCCCAGCTCCAATCGGTTGATGAAACACCTGCCAATCTCGAGATATTGCTAAAATCGGGTAAGGTCTCAAGTAAATTGCCATTGTTCATTTGCAAACTGTTCTGCATGTATTGGTAATGGAAACCGGCATTGACGGTACTCCAAAATAAGTCGGGATTCATACTGGCCATATTGGCTTTCGCCCTTCTGTTGATTTGTGCGGTCATATCTACCTGTAGAATATCCAACAGTTGGTCATTATTAAAATCGGCAATATCAACGCCCATACCATAAAATGATGTGTTTTTGGTGGATTGCTTAACCTGTTCGGAAAACGTGCCATCTTGATTATTGATAAAGAGGTAATCTGGGGTGCTAAAATCATTCGACACATAAATGTCGGGCCAACCATCTTGATTTAAATCACCAATGGTGGCACTCAGGGATAGGCCAAAAGTTTTGATACCCGAATTTTGTGTAACATCTGTGAAGGTGTTGCCATCGTTGCGAAATAATCTATCTGTTTCAAGTTCTTTGGGAGAGAATTGTTTGAAGGCATAAAAATAATTGGGGGCATTAAATGGTGTAGGGGGGTAATTGGCCACATATAAATCTAAATCGCCATCGAGGTCATAATCAAAGAAAGTAGATTGTACGCTGTTACTTGAATCGTCAATACCATACATTTCGCCTTGTTCGCTGAAGGTAGTATCACCGTTGTTGATGAACAACTGGTTCTCTTTAGGGCCAAATTTTCCTCCTACCGAACAATAAATATCCAAGAAGCCGTCATTGTTCACATCGGCCATGGTCGTACCGGTATACCATCTTGAATCGCCCGCTATGCCGGCAGATTGCGAGATATCTTCAAATTGTAGATTGCCTTTATTGAGAAAAAGTTTATTGGGCACCATATTACCCGTGAAATAAAGATCAATTAGACCATCATTATTGATGTCACCGGCAGAGACACCGCCACCCATATATATGTAGGCGTACGTAAAATAATTTAGGGAATCATTCTCGGTCAAATCGTTTGAAAAGTTGATGCCCGTGCTTTCTATTTTAAGCTTAGAGAAAATAGCTTCGACCGTAGCGTCTTGGGTTGTTTTTTTTTCAAAACAGCTTGTCACACAAACAACCACTAATAGTAATAATAAGGCGATGAAACTTTTAGAAACCATAGTCATATTTTGGGTCTACTAAATTAATGAGAGAAAAGAGGATATACAAAAAAACAGGGCATTTGAAAAATGCCCTGTTCAAAGCTAAACTTAAACTAATAAAACTCAACTAAACTTAAAATCCTGGGTTTTGTGTTAACACACCACCACTCAAATCTATTGC
>JABDND010000082.1 GCA_013001145.1 Croceitalea sp.
CAGGTACCGTCAACAAGGATGGCTCAAAGTTCAGTTTCACTTTGCCATAATCCATCTTAAAAATTATCTCGGAGCCAATCCAGAGCAATTGTATCAATATTACCGCAGCAATCTCTTAAATTAAGCATTCACAAAGGCAGCGCGTATCATGCCCAACATAATCAAGTTGTTGTGCCATATGATGACTACGGCCAAAAATCCAAAAGAAAGCCCTTGAACTATAAAAAATTCAAGGGCTCCTACAAATGGGGGAAAAATAGAGTTGAGTTAGTTTAGTTTTCCAATAATACATTGGAATAGTCATTTAACACCCCATTTGTTATTAGGCCAGTTATGGAATATCTATCTGATTTAATAGAAAGTCGTTCTTCCAATCGGGAAGAATTTGAGTGGTTGATGTCTATCAATGTTATTGCGGGCAAAGTGTTATTGGCAAGATATAAATTATTGGTGTTCTTAAATACCTCAGTGTAAGATATAGTCTCTTTGGCAATACTGTTCTGTTTAAATATTTGTTGAATATTTTTGGCGAAACGCTTGCCGATCTCACTTCTGTCGTGGTGATATATAGAAATATCAAAATAATTACTGTTTTCAACTTCCTCACTCAAGTTAATGGCCAGAATGCGTTGATATTTACCTTGGTTTTTTAAGTAAGTTTTATTGATGACATCAACATACGAACTCATTTGATTAATTCTTCCCATAGCGACTTCAGTTTCGTCATCAATGCTTTCACCATGTTCAGTTTTCACCAGCTGATTGGGCTCATTCTTATTAAAAATATAGACCTCGGCCCCATCCAGCATAAGTTGCTCTGCAACCGTCAAAAGTATTTCATGGGTCAAAATTTCTGAGCCAATCGTTGCTCTTAATCTATCAACAGCCAACAAATAAATAATCGCATTCTTGAGTCGGTCACTTTTGGGAGATATCTCTTTTAACTGATTGTTTTTTATGGTATTATGTACCTGTTTTAAGTTTAAAATTGAAGTTGAAATCTGCTTTTCTTTGGTTACACCTCTGGGAAGAATATACTGTCTATCCAAATAAAGTTCACTTCCGTTTTTGATGTTGTTCTTATTCAATCGCATAAAAGCGGCATAATGTTCCGATGGATTCAGCCCGTGTTTTCTTAACAAGGAATAGATACCATCACCATTTTCAACCTTAACTTTTATTTGATCATCTTGAGAGCATAATGTAATGAAAAAACAGAGCGTGAAAATACATGATATAAGCGTTTTCATATAATTTGTATTGCTTGGCAGTTACTGCAAATATAGTATCTAATCGATGAAATGCAAATTTTATCGATGAAATGCCATGCAATTTATGCCGCTCTTCCGAAAGAAGTCTGACAGTGAAGGCCTTGGCGCGGCATAAAAACTAATTTTGAGTGAAATATTTTCTAATTACGACCTCTGCGGGCTTGTTTTGGGGCGTAAATCGGTTATCGCCAGCCCCGCCCGAACGGTCATGATGTATGAACCATTTCCAAACAAAACCGCCGGCAAACCAATCCTCTTTCCAAAATTCTTCAAAAATGGCCGTAGTGGCATCTGCTTGTGCCTGAAGATTGACATCCATTTGGTTACGATCAACAAGCCATGGTTTTTTGGCCGTAAAATCCATACTGCGATATCCAAACTCGGTAAATAAAATAGGTCTTCCTTTTTCTATGGATTGATCGGCCAATTTTGATTTCCATTTTTGCCAACCTTCCCTCATCATAGCCATAGAAGGAATTTGTTCTTCAGACAACGGAAAATAGGCATCAACACCTATATAATCCAATTCTTCCCAGAAAGGCGTTCTTGTGTACTCATCCCAATTGGCAGCATAGGTTAGTTTACCCTTATAAACTTCCTTAACTTTTGTAATGAGTTCAAACCAAAAATTCGGGCGGTTTTTTACAAATTCTTCCAGTTCGGTACCAATACAATAAATATCAACTTGTGTCTCTTCAGCTAAAGCGGCATAGGTTAGTATAAAGCTGGAATAACTTTGTTCCAACTCCTTCCAATTTGCTTCGGTTTCCATGGCTATATCGCCAGTAAATTCACCCCGCCAAACCCAAATTTGTGGCTTCAGCATCACTTTGATGTTATTCTTGTGCAGTTGCTCTATGTACTGTTGTGCACCTTGTTTTGTCTCTCCAAACCATTGTCTTTCAGTATTAAAAATTATGGTAGGTTCCTTGAGATTTCGAATAAAACCAAAAGGCATTATAGCCGCATAATTTGCATTTAAATTAACGATTGGCTCTATGTTGTCTTGGGTCACCTTCTCCCGTGAAGCAACGAAACTTACCCCGTTTATCATTTCTGCTTTCTGGCTGCTGCAAGAAAATTGAAGTAAAATCAGCAAAAAATAGAGTCTTTTCATCGTAACTTCTTTATGATTATAAAATTACCATTTTGTAAGCTTTCCTAATGAGTATTAATTTGATTGTAAATTAATATGTTCTTCCCATAATAAAGGGAAACGTGTTACTTATAATCGTTTAAAGACCAATCATACTTATAATATGAGACCTCGAGACCTACATCAAAGGGCTCCTCCCTAAATTGGTTCACGAATTCAATCAAATTTGAATTGTTCCTTAAGAAATCATTTTTATACCATTCAAAAATTTGTGACAACAGTACTTTGTTTTCTTGTACCCTAACAAAATTTGGGTTGTTCAATGCCACCTCTGTTTGCTTTTGCATTTGATCATCAATTGATTTGGGCAAATATGCTTGATTGATTATGGGTGGGCAGCCGAGACCGGCACAGACCAATACAAAATGAAACCTAGCCTCATCAGGATAATTTGCACGAAGCAATTTATTCTCAATGTCGTTTATCGTTAGCTGTTTACCCCCAAAATTTCTAAGTGCTTTATCAAAAAATCCCGCTTGGTCAAGTGGCGATGAAATGGGATAAGCATCGACCACCCCCTTGATAACTAAAAGATTGTACGCATTTATCCAAAAAGCTTGAAATTCCCGCTCCTTATCCTGAGAAACCGAAATGTCTTGCCCAACAGCCAACAATTCATTTAGAGCTTTGGGCTTGGCGATGATTGATTGATAATCTACCAAACCGTCTTTTACATAAGTTGCAAAAAATGTATTCGCCTTGGCAAAAAACAATTCTGTACTCTGGGCCGCACCATACTGAACAAAAGCCGAAAAAAACAGTATAACCAATTTAACTTTCATAGGACATTTTTTGTTTCACCCAGTTAAGAACAAGAAGCGCAAAACTCATTTTCAAAATATATTTAAATTCTTTCTAAATTAAACACAAATATTAAGTTCCTATCTTGAAGGCCGACATATTTTCAATCAATCTTTGTTTATGGAGACTATTGTGATTATCGGGAATGGGATTGCGGGCGTTACTGCCGCGAGGCATATCAGAAAACTATCCAACAACCGTATTATCATTGTCTCTGCTGAGTCTGACTATTTCTTTTCACGTACGGCGCTTATGTATGTTTATATGGGGCACATGCAGTTTAAACATATTCAACCATATGAAGATTGGTTTTGGGATCAAAATAATATTGAATTGGTGAATGGTTATGTTACCAACGTAGATACTGACCAAAAACAACTTTTAGTCGATGGTGCACGAAGTCTTGATTATGACAAGCTAATTATAGCCACAGGTTCAAAACCCAATAAATTTGGATGGAAAGGCCAAGATTTACATGGTGTACAAGGGCTATACTCCAAACAAGACCTCGAATTATTGGAAGTCAATGCCCCCAATAAAGACAAATGCAAACGGGCCGTAATCGTTGGTGGCGGATTAATTGGCATTGAATTGGCAGAGATGCTCAGAAGCCGAGACATACCAGTTACATTTCTTGTGCGGGAAAGTAGCTTTTGGAATGGCGTATTGCCTGAAGGTGAATCACAAATGATAAACGAACATATTCTAGAGCATCATATTGATTTAAGGCTAAGCACCAATTTAGAAGAAATCATAGCAGATGAAAACGGCAGGGCATCGGCGGTAAAAACAGATAAAGGCGATACCATATCTTGTAATTTGGTTGGTTTAACTGCTGGTGTGACTCCAAACGTGAAATTTTTAGAAGGATCTAAAATAGAACTGGGCAAAGGAGTAAAAGTAAATCACTTTTTAGAAACCAATGTAAAAGATGTTTACGCAATTGGTGATTGTGCCGAACAACATGAGCCCATCGGAAACCGCAGGCCTGTTGAGGCAGTTTGGTACACGGGCCGTATGATGGGTGAAACCATAGCCCAAACCATCTGTGGTAATCGCATGGAATACAAACCAGGTCATTGGTTCAATTCGGCCAAATTCTTAGATATTGAATATCAAACTTATGGTTGGGTATTTGGAAGCAAGGGGAGGCAATCTTATGAAAGCCATTTCCATTGGCGACATCCCAAAGAAAAAATTTGTGTTACGGTGGCCTTTCATAAAGACACCCAACAGTTTTTAGGCATCAATACCTTTGGAATACGAATGCGACATGAACTATTTGACCAGTGGTTAACGAATGAAAAGTCGATTGATTTTGTTATGGAACATCTTGTGGATGCCAATTTTGACCCAGAACTCTATCTACAATATGAGAAAGAAATTCTGGCCAAATACAATACTGATTTTAGCAAGTCGCTTAAATTAAAAAAGAAAAGCAACAAAAGAATATTTCAACTCAACATATAATTTATGAGCACCTATGATAGAAGCATGGCCCTAACCGGTCAACCACCAAAATCGCTAAGCAGAAATCAAAAATTGGCTACATTGTTGGGTATGTTTGGTCTTGTGGTGCTTGTTTTGGCCTCCTTCAACTTCAATTTTCAAAACAAAACACTTTGGCTAAGTATCGCGATAAGTGCCATAAGCATTGGTGTATTCTGGTTTTCAAAAGAAGCCTATTCAGAGAAATTTCCTGGCATTAAAAACGATGGTGTCTGGTTTAAGTCAATTTCAAGTCGAGGTTTCTGGGCTTGGATTGCTGGCATAGCGCTAACAGCTTTCTACATTGTTCTTTATTTTTTTCCTGAATATTTAGGTTTGGTTAAAGATGGCGGCAACAAGGGAGTTATTGCCCTTTTTGACCCATTGAGTCGTTTTTTAAGTGGTAATCCAGCAAGCCAATGGTTTGTATATGGAACCTTGTATACCGTGGCCATTCTGGTTTTTGGTATAAAATTTATGTGGAAATATCGCCACAATCGCTATGAGCGAATACGAACCATAAGCGTTATGTTCTTTCAAACGGCCTTTGCTTTTATCATTCCTGAATTAATGGCACGTCTCAATGGTGATAAAATTTTAAATGGGGGCAGTCTTCCATACTATGATCTTAAAAATATGTGGCCACTCAACTATTATAACTTTGAAGGGTATCGCATCAAAGGCTTTTTAAGTTCTGGTGATATTGGTTTTGCTTTATTGATATTTGGTATTTTGAGTGTTTTCGTTATCAGCCCAATTTTGACCTATCGCTATGGTAAACGATGGTATTGTTCTTGGGTGTGCGGATGCGGGGGATTAGCCGAAACGGCAGGAGATTCATTCCGGCATCTTAGTGACAAAACGGTCAAGGCATGGAAAATTGAACGCTGGGTAGTACACAGTGTTGTGGTCTTTGTGACTTTAATGACCACAGCGGTCATCTATTCCTATTTAGGCACTGATACGAGTAAATATTGGCTCACTAAAAGTACTTTTTTAATCGGCATGGCGGTTTTATTGACCTCCGTTTTTGCCTGGGTGATGGCTTTCAAAAGAAATGAATTGCAAAAAGATGCGCAGTATGGTGCCATAGGCTACTTTGTTATTATTATGGTATTGCTCGGCATTCACTTTTTTAGTGGCGAAGGCAATGTATTTCTGTTCAAATCGGAAACGCTTAGAAAGTCTTATTCATTTTTAATTGGCAGTATATTTTCTGGTGTTATCGGCACTGGGTTTTACCCTATTTTTGGCAATCGGGTCTGGTGTCGCTTTGGCTGTCCTATGGCTGCCATTCTTGGTTTTCAACAACGCCTCTTCTCAAAATTTAGGATTACCACCAACGGTGGACAATGCATTTCGTGTGGTAACTGCTCCACATATTGCGAAATGGGTATTGATGTGCGGGCCTATGCCCAAAAAGGTGAGAATATAGTACGCTCCAGTTGTGTTGGCTGCGGTATTTGTTCGGCTGTTTGTCCCAGGGGAGTTTTGAAACTGGAAAATGGGCCATTAAAAAATCGCATTGAAGGTAATCAAATATTGTTGGGCAACGATGTAGACCTTATGACATTGGTCAATCAAAAATAATTCTGTAGAATGGGCACACCTGCCTAAAAAGAGGTTAAATTCGCAGTCCTTGAACCATGGCAGATATTAAAGTAATCATCCCCGCCTACAATGAAGGTGAATCTATCGCCTCTGTCATTGCAGAAATCCCCAAAAAGGTCTCAGAAATTATCGTAGTAAACAATAACTCTACGGATGATACCGCTATAAAAGCCCAAACCGCAGGAGCTACAGTGCTTACCGAAAACCGCAGAGGTTATGGCCGAGCATGCCTTTGTGGCATTGATTATGTGGCCAAACAATCCAAAACACCCGATATCATCGTATTTATGGACGGAGACTACTCGGACTATCCAGAAGAATTGGATAAGTTGATTGCTCCCATTATTAAAAAAGATATGGATTTGGTCATAGGAGCTCGCAAAAAAGAACTTAGGGAGCCTGGTTCCATGACATTTCCACAAATATTTGGCAATGAACTGGCCACGTTCTTGATGAAATTGTTCTTTGGGGCCACTTTTACGGATTTAGGACCTTTCAGGGCCATTAAATACGAAAAACTCAAAGAATTGCAGATGGAAGATAAGACTTATGGGTGGACGGTTGAAATGCAACTAAAAGCCATACGAAAAAATTTGGCATATACCGAAGTACCAGTGCGTTACAAAAAAAGAATTGGCGTTTCAAAAGTATCAGGTACACTAAAAGGTGCTATATTTGCAGGCGTAAAAATTTTAGGTTGGATATTTAAATACAGCATTAGATAAAAATGGGACTTACAATTACATACATCATCATCGCTATTTACAGTTTGGCCTTAATTTTAATTTTCTGCTATAGCTTGGCACAACTGAATTTATTGGTAAATTATTTGACCAATAAAAGACAAAATGAGGTAGCCCCTAAATACAATCTTTTAGATCCTAAAGAAATACCTTTCGTAACCATTCAATTGCCCATTTACAATGAGGAGTATGTAATGGAGCGTTTATTGGACAATATTTCTAAAATAGAATACCCAAAAAGCAAATTGGAAATTCAGGTTTTGGACGATTCCACCGACGATACGGTGATTGATACTGCTGAACGTGTTGCTGCTTTGCAAGAAACAGGCTTGGATATCAAACATATACGCCGTGAAAATCGACAAGGATTTAAAGCCGGTGCCTTAAAAGAAGGGCTAGAAATTGCAAAAGGTGATTTTGTGGCTATTTTCGATGCCGACTTTTTACCCGAAAGTGATTGGTTAAAGAAAACGGTACCCTACTTTAAAGATGAAGAAATTGGTGTGGTTCAAACCCGTTGGGGCCACATAAATAGGGACTATTCTACGCTGACCAAAATTCAGGCATTTGCCTTAGATGCACATTTTACCCTTGAGCAAGTTGGTCGTAATTCAAAAGGCCATTTTATCAATTTTAATGGTACTGCTGGTATATGGCGCAAAGAATGTATTCTTGATGCTGGTAACTGGGAAGGCGATACCCTTACCGAAGATTTGGATTTGAGCTACAGGGCACAATTGAAAAACTGGAAGTTCAAGTATCTCGAAGATGTTGAGACACCCGCAGAATTGCCAGTTGTAATGAGCGCTGCACGTTCTCAACAGTTTCGTTGGAACAAAGGTGGAGCAGAAAATTTCAGAAAGACTGTCGCCAGTGTTATCACGGCAAAAAACATTTCATTTAAAACCAAATTTCACGGAGTAATGCATTTGTTGAACAGTTCAATGTTCTTGTGCGTATTCATAGTCGCCGTATTGAGTATTCCCATGTTATATATTAAAAATACCTATGGCCATTTGGGCTGGGTTTTTGAAGTAACCAGTTTCTTTATTATCAGTACCATTATCCTTTTCTTCTGTTATTGGTTCACATTCAAGAGCATACAAGGTAGTGGCTTTGATAAGTTCATAGACTACATCAAATTGTTTTTTACTTTCTTTTCAGTTGCCTTGGGTCTGTCGTTGCATAATTCGGTAGCCGTCTTAGAAGGGCATATGGGCAAAAGGAGTGAGTTTGTTCGCACGCCCAAATTCAATATCAATAACCTTTCTGACAGCTGGAAAGGCAATAAATATTTGGCAAAAAAATTATCGCCAAACATGATATTGGAATTCGCCTTAATGGTTTATTTCCTATTTGGCATGTACAGTGCCGTTCCATTGAATGACTTTGGTCTATTCCCCTTTCATTTAATGTTGTTCTTGGGCTTTGGCTTTGTGTTCTTTAAATCGTTGACCGCAAAGGCATAACCCATGTGGTCTTATTGGAAACTGCATAAATACCCGATACTCATTGTCATCGGCAGTATTTTACTCTATGCCGGTTTTGCCTATGATTTGCGCCGCGAAGATTTCATAAAACTAATTACCCTCGTTGCCGCCCTTTTTATCCTGCTTATCAAACTCATTCAGTTTGAAAAGTGGAATACCAAACTCCTTTTGGCCGCTGGCCTGCTCTTTAGATTGGTATTTTTATTGGCCGAACCAAACCTTTCACAAGACTTTTATCGCTTTATATGGGATGGTGAATTGATTAAAAATGGAATCAATCCATATTTGTTCACTCCTGACCACCTCATTGAAAGTGGAGAAATAGCTATTGCCAATGCTCGCGAATTGCACGAGGGCATGGGCGAATTAAGTGCCCGCAACTTTAGCAATTACCCTCCCTTTAATCAAGTCTTCTTTGCTTTAGCCGCTTTGTTTGGTGGTAACAATATATTGGGTTCTGTTGTTGTAATGCGACTTTTTATCATCGCTGCCGATGTGGGAACACTCTATTTTGGGAGAAATCTGCTGTTGAAATTAAATAAGTCCAATCATTTGATTTTTTGGTACTTTTTAAATCCGTTGGTCATTATTGAATTAACGGGAAACCTTCATTTTGAAGGCATCATGATATTCTTTTTTGTTTGGGCCATGTTCTTGGCAACTAATACCAAGTGGACATGGGCAGCACCCATTTACGCCCTTTCTATTCTTTTAAAACTTATACCGCTCCTGTTTCTACCCTTGTTCCTTAAATTCATAGGGCTAAAAAAAAGTTTGCTTTTTTATCTATTGATAGGCATCGCCAGCTTACTACTTTTATGGCCTTTTTATTCCGACTCATTCATTGGCAACTATTCACAAACGGTTGGACTTTGGTTTTCCAATTTTGAATTTAATGCGGGCATTTATAATGCAGTGAAAAAAATAGCGGTTTTACATTTTGAGACCAAGCCATGGGAACTTGTGAAAACCTATGGTAGTTATATACCTTTAGCCACCCTATTAATGGCTTTTATAGTAACCCTTATTGGTAAA
>JABDND010000084.1 GCA_013001145.1 Croceitalea sp.
TTTTGACAGAATGCATGCCGTATTTCTGCATTAGCTCATAGGCGGGTACCATTTGCTGGTCGTATGTACGTGGCGCCGCACTGGTTTCGTGGTGCATTATCATTTCAACGCCTTTTTCTTTGGCATATCTGTTCACTTCGGCAATGTCATAATCAGAATAGGGGGTGACAAAATCAAATACACCTTCACGGTCTTCAAAACCTATCCAATGGTCCCAGCCTGTGTTCCAGCCTTCTACCAGCACGCCGCCAAAGCCGTTGGCAGCAGCAAAATCTATATATTTTTTTGTGTTTTCGGTTGAGGCGCCATGCTTTTTACTTATTTGTTCCTTCCCCAAGGTGGCGAAGGTGTTCATGTCTTGTGTGCCCTCTAAATCCCAGGTTGCCAACCCTAGGTGCATTTCCCACCATATGCCCACGTACTTCATGGGTGTGAACCATTCAATATCACCCAAGACATTGGGTTCGTTCAAGTTTTCGATGAGTCTTGATTCAATTAAATCGCCTGCACGATCAGCTATTTGAATGGTTCGCCATGGGGTGTTAAAGGGAAGCGCTCTTTTTACCTTATGGCCCAAACGATCAGATCCAACCAATTCGCTGGTCAATTTTAAATTCTCGGTATCCACTTTCAAGGTCATCCCGGCATAATCGGTGAGATTGGCTTCATGAAAGGTCAGGTGCAATCCATCTTCAGAACGCAGGGTAACTGGAGTATTAACCGCATTTTCTGGAATATAGGTAGCGGCCAAATCGGCATGGTTGCTTTTTGAAAGGGCATTTATTTCAGAGACTTTGGTTGTGTTGTACAAGTGTTCATAAATGTCCCAATCACCGGGAATCCACCATGCCGTATGGTCACCAGTCAATTGAAACTGGGTATGCTCATCCATGATTGTGAGACTGTCAATGCCTGATTGGGGCAAGAATTCATATCTAAAACCAATACCATCATCATAAGCTTTAAAATGCACATTGAATTTTCGGTTAGGTGAAGCTGTTTCTTCAAGGTTAACTGTTAGTTTATTATAATGGTTGCGCACTTTTCTCTGTTCTCCCCAGGGCATCTCCCAGGTCTCATCAAAAGAGTTGGATTGTGTGCCGATAATTCTAAGGCCACTTGCCAATGCAGTTTGATCTTTAAATTCAAATCCCATGGATGAGGTGTCAATTACCACACTATTGTTATGAGAGACCGTATAATGGGGCGTTCCATTTTCACTTAAGAAAAATGATATTTCATTGATACCAGTGGGCGATGTAACCGAGGTCGACCTTTGATTGTTTTTACAAGAAACGGAGATGAAGAGCAGGCTTAGCCCTATCACGTAATACATATGTTTCATATGTGTTGAATGTATTTTAAATTAGTGTAATGGATGTTTTCGTAACTTATTAATGTACTAACGGGAGCAGGATATGAAGTGATTGGCCACTAAAATATAAAAGCCGCTGAAATAGCGGCTTTTGTACATTTATTGTTTATTGGATAATACCGGTGCACGAAATACGGGCTCCTGCTGCACCGCTGGGTTGGGAGGTAAAATCATCAACCCCTTGATGCACGATAACTGCTTTGCCAACAATGTTTTTGGTCTCATCGTCACAACCAATGCACCATTTATCTGTTGAGAATTCAATAGTGCCATTACCTTCGGCATCGGCCATAAAATTACCTATGTCACCGGCATGAAAACCTCCTGCATCTCCCCACTTGCCATGAGGTTGAAATGTAGGGTTCCAATGTCCTCCTGTTGAGGTGCCATCTGCCGAGGAGCAATCTGCTTTTTCATGAATGTGTATCGCATGTTCACCTTCAGAAAGTCCACTAAAGGTTGCTTTCATGGTTACAGTGCCATTTTCTTCCGTGAATTCTACCTCACCATCAACATTACTGTCGCTTTTTGGCTCCATTTTAAACTTAATAGCCTCAACTTCAATAATCTCTACTATTTCTTCTTTGGCATCTTCCATAGCATCCGAAGCATCTTTTTTCGCTTGTTTGCAGCTAAAAGCGCTTACAATGATCATGGTTACAAGAAATGTGCATATTTTTTTCATTTTTAGTGTTTTTGGGTTTTGGTCTAAGTTACAGAATATTTAAGGTCTTGTCAACTTAAATGGATTCGAATAATGCTTTGGGATCTCTTATCCCACGTTTTAAATTTTCGCATAGCAATAGGCATTTATCAATTCGCAATTGCGGATTTTTATATCGAAGGATAACATAGATTAGGCCACGTTTTTTTCCATCTGTTAAAGATTCAAATATTTTTAAAGCATCTGCATCACTGCCCATAACAGCTTCAAATTCTTCAGGTACTTCAACGCCGTACTTGGAGTCATCTTCAAAGAACTGAAGTTCAAAATAATCATTGGCAAAAATGCCCAGTTTTTTTTGATTGTTTTTACTGAACATCATGGTATACCCATCATTGCGTTTTATCAAGGCAGCATGGATAATTAGTTCTTTGGCTTCAAATTTGGCTAGCACTTTTACCCTTTTCAGTCCTTTTTCCAAAAAAGGTTTTACTATGGCCTCAGGCAACTGAATGCTGTGCATTTGACTTATGGTAGCTTCAAAAATGGGGCTCTTTAACACAGTGCAATAAGCTAATTAATATCTTTTTCCCCAATGTTCGTCTTATTGGCTTTTAAATAAACCAGAAAGATCGGGATTATAAAAAATTGCCAATTGAAATCGGTCAAAATTGGCATTGTTGAAATGGTTTTTCAAATACCCTATTTGAACACTGCTATTGGAGGTCAAGTGCACGCCCCCGGCTAAAAACAAACGATTTTGACCAAAAATATCACCTTGCAAGTTTATAAACACCTCGTCATAAAAATTGAGAAAAAACGTATCTGTCAGGGGTAAGGTCATCTGTAGGCGATACCTTGCCCGGTGTTCCGTAAAAGAATCTTGTAGATCTCTATTTCGAATAAAACGTTGCTCCAATCGATATCGATGCTCAAACAATAGCTCCCAAACTTTGTTCTTTAAAATAAACTGCTCAAACAAACGATGTTCAAGCACCGTGTTCACCAATGGGGCATTATTTTCAAAAGTTGGGTCGGTATCAATATAGGCATAGCCCCCAGTCAAAATAGCGTTCTCATTTATATGATAATTGAGCCCTGTTCGCAATAGCATTTGATTGAATGAATCTCCAAAGTCATAAAACCGAAATTGCGCTTCGCTATGGATACTGAATTTGTCAGAAATTTTATTGGTACCAAAATACATGTACCAGGCACCTGTTTCATCTTCTCCGGTGTTTTGGGAATTGCAGAAAAGGGAAAAACCAACAGTGATAATAAATAAGTATTTCTTCATATTAGTCCAATCCAAAAGTTACGGTTTCCTTAAAAGGGGAGAGGTCAATCGCTTCAATGGATTCGCGATATGCTTTCCATGTATCAGAAAAGAAGGTATTGGTCTTGTCCAAGGCCATTTTTAGTTCATCCTCGGCATATTTCATCAGGTTTCTTTCTGTGGTGGTTATTCCGTTTTTTCGACTTCCGACATAGCGGAAAGCCTGTCCAATACGCTGCATGACAGTAATTTCAGGATTACGGGTTATGCCTTGACGCTTGTCATCTTTACCCAAATATAGGGCAATCACAGAATCCATTTCCTTGACAATTTCTTTAGAGGTTTTTATTTGATCTTTGTATTTGTCCTTGTCCAAATCACTCATTTCTTTCTGGAATTTATTGGCCAAATTTTTACTCTCTACCAATTGTTTCACGGCATCAGCAGCCTTCTGCATGTAGTCTTCCAATTGTTTGCCATAGTTGTAGCTTTCGTTAATGGCTGCAAGGTTGGTATCAAGCCTGGGGTCGGTCTTAACGGTGACCATGGTTGAATCTGTTGTCTCACCATAAATTGCTTTTACTTTGTAAGTGCCAGGTTTGACATCAACACCACCACGCTCACGGGTATTTTTACTGATTCTTCTTGAAGGCCTATCTGCTCCCTTTTCATCGAGCCCCCAATAAATTCTGTGAAAACCGGGTTTCTCGGGCGTTTTGTATTTGAGCGTACGAATCAAGCGGGCACCATCATAAATATCAAATTGAACCGAATCTTTCTTTTGTGCTCCGGTCAACTCTTCTTTTTCTTTTGGGGCCTCTTCGCCACTTTCTTCTTTATCTTCGGAGCTTTCTTCACCCTCACCTTCATCTTTTGCATCCTCTTTTTTGGAATCTGCTTTATTTTTGCTCCCCTCTTTAAGATAGTAGGTGATCATGGCACCTCTTTTTCTATTTTCGGCGTTATAAAGGGCATCGCCACCAAATCGACTGCCCGTGGGCTGTTGATAGGCAGCATGATAAGCGGTCGGACTTTCAAATAGTTTCACCTCTTTCTGAAGGATGGATTTGTCTTTGGCCAATGCACGTAATGGCCTTATATCATCCAATACCCATGCCGCTCGGCCAAAAGTGCCGATAACCAAGTCATCTTCTCGCGGATGAATGACCAAATCTTTGGTAGATACCGTAGGGAAACCCTCGGTCCATTTTTGCCATTTATTGCCCGCATCAAAAGAAATATAAAGACCATCATCTGTCCCTAAAAACAACAAATTTGAATTTTTGGGATCTTCAATGATGGAGAGCGCATAGCTCTGAACATCATTGCCATCAACTATTCGGGTCCACGTTTGACCGTAATCTTTGGTTCGATAAGCATAGGGCGTATAGTTGAACCTACGATAATCATTTGCAATAAGTAGGGCTTCGCCTTTATTGTTGGGCGAGGCTTTTATTTGTGCTATCCAACTGCCTTTGGGCAAGGCTTTTATGTTTGCGGTTACCTCGCTCCATGAAGCACCGCCATTTCTTGTAAGGTGCACGCGACCGTCATCAGAACCTACCCAAAGCATATCTTTTTCAACAGGTGATGGTTCAATGACCAAGAGGGTACAATGGTTTTCGGCACCGGTGGCGTCCATGGTAAGGCCCCCACTTTCGCTTTGTTTTTGTTTTTCCGGGTCGTTGGTGGTCAAATCAGGTGAAATGACCTCCCAGGTAAGCCCTTTGTCGGTTGACTTGTGAACAAATTGACTACCAAAATAAACTGTTGAATTATCAAAGGGATCTTGTCCAATGGCCGCGTTCCAATTAAAGCGTAATTTGGTATCCGCATCGGGCGGTGTTGGCTTAACGGTGTAGTTGTTGCCCGTTTTCCAATCGTACCTCACTACAGAGCCTTGCTGGCTCATGGAGTAGCCATACTGACTATCATCCAAATCGGGTATCACATCAAACCCATCACCAAAACTGATTTCTTGCCAGTAACTATTTCGAATGCCCTGTGCACGCCAAATATAGGCCGGACCGCGCCACGAGCCATTATCTTGCATACCGCCATAAACATTATAAGGATATTCATTATCCGTATTGATATGGTAGAATTGGGCTACGGGTAAATTGCCAATAAAGCGCCATGTTTTGCCTCCATCTTTGGTAATGTTCATACCTCCATCATTGCCATCGATCATAAACTGGCCATTGTCAGGATGTATCCACCATGCATGGTGATCGGGGTGAACCCCATTGTCAACGCCATAAGCGCCCATGAGCTGTTTAAAATTTTTACCCCCATCTTCAGACACATTGACGTAGGTAAATACGGAGAATACTCGATTCTCATTTTCTGGATCAACATGAATGTCGGAGTAGTAAAAAGGACGATTGCCAATATCGTTTTTGTCATTGATTTTTGTCCATTTAAAACCTCCATCTTCGGATCGGTACAGTGCATTCTTTTTGGCTTCGACCAAGGCATAGACAATATTGGGTTTGTTGGTAGCGATAGCAATCCCTATACGGCCCAATTCACCTTTGGGCAGACCGTCTTCATCGGTCAGTTTTTTCCAATTGGCGCCTCCATCGTGGGTCATATATAGGCCACTGCCTTCACCGCCCGATTTAAAAAACCAAGGGTCACGTTTATGCTCCCAAAGCGCCACCAAGAGTTTGTTGGGGTTGCTGGGATCTATGACCATATCGGCCACACCTGTTTTGTTATTGGCAAAAAGAATTTTATTCCAGGTTTTGCCGCCATCGGTGGTTTTGAATACGCCACGTTCAGGATGTTCCCCCCATGGAGAACCAATGGCTCCAACATACACTACATCAGGATTTGTAGGATCAATGATTACACGATGAATGTGCCTTGTTTTTTCAAGACCCATGGCTTTCCAAGTTTTACCGCCATCTAGCGATTTATAAACACCAAAGCCACCATTTAAACTGTTTCTTGGATTCCCCTCACCGGTACCTACCCAAATTACTGAAGGGTTTGATTGTTGAATGGCTACGGCTCCTATGGACCCCGTTAGCTCCTTATCAAAAATGGGGTCCCACTTGATGCCCCCAGAAGTTGATTTCCATAAACCACCTGAAGCAGTTCCCACATACATCACATCAGGGTTGGCGGTCACCACATCAATGGCTGTGACCCTGCCGCTCATACCACCTGGGCCTATATTACGGGGTTTCAGGTCTTGTACCAAATCCATTGAAAATTCTTGGGCAATCAAAGAGCATGATGCAAAAAGCACCAAAAGGTAGAATAATTTTTTCATTTTAAAGAGGTTAATTAGTCGCCTAAAGATAAAGAAAAGTGCTACCGAAAATCTTAATAAGTTGTTAAGGGCACATTGTATATTAATCATGTGGAAAGATGAATGCGTTTATCGTATTTCAAAATGGCATTTAGTATCTTAGGGTAGTCATAAAAATGGAGCCTAGATTATGAAAACGGTCACTACAAAGAACCAATCCAAAATAGCATTGGAAGCCTATTTTGATAAATTTCGAAAGAACATCATTGGTATTGAACAAAGAATACAAACACCTTTACACAGTGCCATTCCAGTAGTCTATGCCGATTGGACGGCCAGTGGTAGAATGTACTCCCTTATTGAAGATAAATTCAGGAACGAGATTTATCCCCTGGTTGCCAATACCCATACCGATACCAACCATACGGGCATGACCATGACCTATGCCTACCATAAAGCACAACAGCTCATTAAAAAACATGTTGGCGCCACCAAAAATGACATCCTCATTGCTTCAAACTCCGGTATGACAGGTGTGGTCAATAAATTTCAGCGCATTTTGGGGCTAAAAGTTCATGAATCGTTCTTGCCCCAATTACAGTTTAAAGAAAACGAAGTGCCCGTGGTTTTTGTAACCCATATGGAACACCATTCCAACCAAACTAGTTGGGAAGAAACCATAGCGGATGTGGTTGTTGTCCCGCCCAATAAAGAGGGGCTGGTTGATATTGGTATTTTTAAAGAGTATGTGCAAAAGTATAGTTCAAGAAAGACTAAAATTGCAGCTATTACATCTTGTTCCAATGTTACGGGTATTATGACCCCTTATATGGATATTGCCCAGTTTATGCATGAAATCGATGGCCTTTGCTTTGTTGATTTTGCCTGCTCTGCACCCTATGTGAACATCAATATGCATGAAGCGGACCATGAAGGCAGATACTTGGATGCCATTTATTTTTCACCCCATAAATTCTTGGGTGGCCCAGGATCCAGTGGAGTGCTTATTTTCAATAAAAGTCTTTATAAAAATACGGTTCCTGACAACCCTGGAGGCGGTACCGTAGATTGGACCAATCCGTGGGGAGAACATAAATTCATCAGCGATATTGAAGTTAGGGAAGACGGTGGCACCCCTGCATTTTTACAGACCATCAAAGCTGCCATGTGTTGCCAGTTAAAATCTGAAATGGGGGTTGACAATATTAAGGCCAGGGAAGAAGAGATACTGGATATTATTTGGGAAGAACTGGAGAACATTCACAACCTGCATATTTTGGCCGATAATCATAAAAAAAGATTGGGCGTGTTCTCTTTTTACATTGATGGACTCCATTACAATCTAGGCGTTAAAATTTTAAACGATCGCTTTGGTATTCAAACCCGAGGGGGCTGTTCTTGTGCGGGAACCTATGGTCATTTTCTCCTTAATGTCACCCAAGAATATTCAAAGACCATAACCGATATGGTTAATGCTGGCGACTGTTCCACTAAACCGGGATGGATACGGTTATCCATTCATCCCACCCATACCAATAATGAAATATACTTTATCTGCACAGCGATTAAGGCATTATCAATAAATTATGCGGAGTGGGTGAACGATTATGTTTGTGATTTCACGGTAGGCAGCATTAAACCCAAAAAAATGGACAATGTGCGCCATATGGAAGAAGCTGTCGACAGCTGTTTGGAACAAAATTTTGTTTGACCACTCTCAATTCAAGCAATATAAAATCGATTTAACACGATGATACGACCATACATACTCGCAGATACCAATTGGCAACATTTAAAAGATGCCCAATTTGACTTGGCCGTACTGCCTTGGGGCGCAACCGAAGCCCATAATTATCACTTACCCTATTCCACGGATTCCATTGAAGCCACCCAAATTGCAGAGGCATCTGGTGAAATTGCTTGGAAAAAAGGAGCAAAGGTTATAATTCTTCCAACAATTCCTTTTGGGGTGAATACAGGACAGTCAGATATTTTTCTGGATATGAACCTGAACCCCAGTACGCAATTTGCCATACTGAAAGATATCTTGCAGGTATTGGATAGACAGGGCATTCACAAGTTTATGATTTTGAACAGCCATGGGGGCAACAATTGGAAAGCAATGATTCGCGAATTGGGGTTGCTGTACCCAAAAATGTTTTTGTGTGTGGCCGAATGGTTTAAATTGGGGGATAAAGAAAAACACTTTGAACTGCCTGGTGATCATGCCGGAGAAATGGAAACCAGTTTAATTTTACACTTATCACCCGATTTGGTACTACCTAAAAACCAATGGGGCGATGGTGCAGAAAAAAAGAATAAAATCAAGTCTTTTTCAGAAGGCTGGGTTTGGACGGAAAGGCCTTGGTCAAAAATCAGCCAAGACACTGGAGTAGGAAATCCAAAAGCAGCTACAACCCAGAAAGGGGAACAGTTTTTTAAGGCCGTTTGTCAAAAAGTGGGACAGCTGTTTTACGATATTGCCCAGGCCGATGTCGAAGACCTTTATGAATAAAAAAAGCTTTGAAAACTACCTACCTATTCTTTATGGATTAGACCGTCTTTCATTACAAATTGTACTTTCCGCATACTTTTGATATCCTTCAAAGGATTGCCTTCAACTGCAATGATATCTGCCAAATAGCCTTTTTGCAGTCTGCCCAACTGTTCAAAATGCAATCGTGTGGCATTGCCAGAAGTTGCACTTTTTATTACATCTAAGGGAGCCATACCATATTCCACCATGAGTTCAAGTTCCCTATAATTTTCACCATGGGTAAAGACTCCTACGTCGCCTCCAAAGATGATGGGCACCCCAGCGTCCAACGCCAACTTAAAAGAGGCCTTTTTTTTGATGATTCGTTCAGTATCAGGATCAAGCCTGGGTTTCCATCCGCGATATTGTTCTATTGCATGGCCAGCTGCCAAAGTAGGGCAGAGGGCCACGCCATTACTGGCCATTAATTGAAAGGTTTCAGAGGTTCCACCATCACCATGTTCTATGGTTTCTACGCCTGCATTGACGGCTCTTCGCATTCCTTCGGGTGTGCTGGCGTGGGCTACCACGTAGCGGCCTGCAGTGGTGGCCGTAGCCACCATGGCATTCAATTCTTCCTGTAAAAAAGTGGGTTGTGAAGGTTCTCCCGCAGCCCATCGATAATCGGCATATACCTTGATAAAATTGGCACCGTTGCCCAATTGCCTACGGACCGCACCAATGACTTCGTCAACGCCGCTTGCTGCTTCCGCCCCCAAAGGTACGGTCACACCATCGTGAAACCCCTTTGGACCATAGGCACCAGTGGCAACAATTGCTGGCCCCGCTACCAATAACCGAGGCCCGATGATAATTCCCTCATCAATTGTTTTTTTTAAGTAAACATCGGAATAGCCTGCACCTTCGGCTCCAAGATCGCGCATGCTGGTGACCCCTGCCAATAATGATTTTCTGGCATGTACCGTCCCACGAATGGCACGTTCCACTGGGGATTCTTTCAAGACTTGATCATTCCAACCTGTTTCATTGTAAGGATGTAGTAAAAGGTGTGAATGCCCTTCTATGAGACCAGGCATTAGGGTAGTGCCCTTTAAGTCAATTCTCTGAAAGTTTGCAGGGGCTTTGAAATTGGCAGAGACGCCGGCATATTCAATTCTATTTTCTACTACAAATACTACCCAATTATCATGCATTTTTTCGCCATCAAATACTTTATCAGGCACCAACAAAGTTTGTGACGACAGCAAGGACGCAAAAAGACCAATAGCTGCCTGGAAAATTAATTTTATCAATGTTTAATTTTTTTAATTAATTATGTCCAAGTTCACAACCACAACCGGGAATCGTAAAACTTTGTGACGACTCATGCCATGGGAACGCCTGGTTGTAGCGATTGTTTTCCCACCAAAATTTACTTCGTTCTAGGGTGGTATTACCAATTTCGTTCATGGTTTGCGCATCAAAAAGACGACCATTGACCATGGTATAGGTAACGCTTTCCGTATTTTTTATGTCATCCAAGGGGTTTTTGTCAAGAACAATCAAATCGGCCAGCTTACCTACTTTTAGCGAACCTATTTCATTGCCGGCTCCTATATATTCGGCGCCATTGAGCGTTGCAGCACGAAGGGCTTGCATATTGGTCATGCCGCCTTGATGGAGCAACCAAAGTTCCCAATGGGCACCCAGGCCTTGTAACTGACCGTGTGCTCCCAGATTGACTTTTACCCCTTTATTGGTCAAGGCTGTGGCGGCTTCTGAAACCAAAATATGGCCATTTTCATATTCTTCATCGGGGACCATTGTGCGGTGTCGTGAACGGGAATCCACCAAACCCCTTGGGGTGAAATTCAATAAACGCTCATTTTCCCAAACCTTGTCCTTCTGATAGAACCAATATTCACCATTCAATCCTCCATAGTTAACAATGAGGGTTGGTGTATACCCTGCCTTACTGGTTTTCCACAGTTCCAATACATCTTTATAGACAGGTGCCACGGGTATGTTGTGTTCCACACCGGTATGGCCGTCCATGAGCATCGTCATATTGGTATAAAAGGTGGATCCACCTTCGGGAACCACATTGATACCCAATTCACGCGCTGCCTGCATTACTTGTTGACGTTGTTCGCGACGAGGCTGGTTGTAACTCTTGACCGATTTTGCACCATAGGCCATGGTTCTTCTAATGGAAGATCGGGCGTCTTCCAAATTATTGATGACAGCCTTAAAATCGCCATCCGCTCCGTAAAGGATTATTCCTGTGGAATACAATCTCGGGCCCAACATATCGCCCTGTTTGATCAATTCAGACATTGCAAAAATGGATTCAGAATTGGCCGAAGGGTCATGAGCCGTGGTCACCCCAAAAGCCAGATTGGCGAATAAGGGCCAATGTTGCTGGGTCGTTAACCCATAACGAAATCCTCCAATATGGGCATGTGCATCAACTATACCCGGCATAATGGTTTTACCGTCAACATCATACACCTTGGCATTTGAAGGCACTGATATTTCATCCACCGGGCCCAATTGTTCTATACGATTTTCATTGATGACTATAGTGCCATTTTCAATGACTTGATCGCCTTCCATGGTAATGATACGGGCATTGGTAAAAGCAATATACCCAGAGGGTTTATAGGTTTTTAATTGCAGTCCCACCTTAATTCCCGTTGAATCTACCTTACCTACCTTTTCTGGTGATCCGGGCAAAAAGGTAAAACGGTTTTTAATGTCGTTTGAAAAATATTCATCACCCAATGTCCAAAAGACGGTTTTGCTGTCTTTACTCCAATGTAGATTGATGCCGGCATCCTTGGCAATTTGTGATACTGGCACAAAATCCGATTTGTTATCTAGATCAACCTCTTTTCCATTCATTACCAATGGGGCAATAAAGGCCTTGTGCAAATTGGTGAAGGCTATCCAATTATTATCAGGGCTGGGAACCAATCTATTGGCATATTTTGATTTAACATGGGTACGTTCTTCTTTGCCATTGAGGTCAACCGATTTAAGTGATTTGGTCAAATTTCCAAAATAGGTGCCTCCGGTTTGATAAAAAATACGCAGTCCGTTTTTAGTAAAGTTGGGATACTCGCCTTCTTCGGTTATCCATTTTACACCACTTCCATTGGCATTCATTGTATAAATACCTGTATTTTTTGTAAAAGTTCGCCCTTGATCGTTATTTCCGTCTTCTTTTTGATAAACAATCTGTTGCCCTGATGGACTAAATGATGGAGTGCGATATATGCCTTTTTCAGAGGTCAATTTGGTAACCGTGCCCCCGCTGATAGGCATTTTATAAATGGACCCCAATTGTTCATCGTTCCAAGTCACGAACACTATTTCTTTACCATCTGGCGAAAAGGCAGGTTCCGCTTCTAAATCGGTCATTTTGGTAAAACGTTGAGGCTTGCCGTTCGGCAGTTTTTTGCTCCATAAATGGCCTACCGCTGTAAACACCAAAATCTTGCCGTCGGGCGATGTAACCGCATGTCGAATGACCTTGGCATCGAAAGTATTTGGAGCCACTGGCGAATTAAAGTGAACACGTTCGGCAATTTTTATGTTGGCATCTACTGTAAACGGGATATTGGTTAGGGTCAACGTATTGACATCTACCTTATAAATATTCCCACCACTCCAAAAGACGATGGCCTCATCATTAGGGGTCCAACTAAAATTGGGATACACCCCAAAAATAGCCCATGCCTCTTGCTGGTCTTTACTGAGTTCATCGTAAAGGGGCCATTCTTCTCCTGTTTCCAAGTCATGAAGGAACAATACCGTTTTGGTACGTACGCGTTTGATAAAGGCCAATTTTTTGCCATCTCTTGAGAGTTGGGGTCGTGCAGCTCCCCCTGGGCCACCGGTAATTGTGGTGGTTTCTCCTTTTTCAAAATCATACCGTTTGATGACATAGATTTGGCTGTTGGGATCTTTGTTATATTGGAAATAGCCACCAGGATAAACATCTTCACTGTAATACAGGTATTTACCATCTGGCGATACACAGGGTTCATTCACATCTTGCTGGTCATTTTTACGCTTGGTCAATTGCAGTCCTGAGCCACCAGTAATATGGTATTGCCATATTTCTCCGGCACCTAAAGAACGTTCTGATGTAAAATGCTTTCTGGCTACTAGATAATCTCCGTTTGGCATCCAATAGGCATTGTTCAACAGGCGAAAACTTTCTTTGGTTACTTGTTTGGCATTCGTGCCGTCACTATCCATAACCCAAATGTTGTCACCGCCTCCAGCGTCCGAAGTGAATGCAATCTGCTTTCCATCTGGGCTAAAACGTGGTTGAACCTCAAACGGTATTCCCGTGCGCAAGGGAGTCGCTTTACCGCCATTGATGGGCATGCTATAAATATCGCCCAAAAGGTCAAAAACAATGGTTTTGCCATCCGGACTTACGTCTAAGTTCATCCATGTACCTTGATCCGTACTGAACTCATGGTTTTGGTAATTAAAAGATGCTCCAGGATTGGAAACATCCCATTTTTCGGTTTCTGATTTCTTTTCCTCTTGACCAAATAGGGTAAGGGTGGCACATGCGAAGATGACAGTTATTATTTTTTTCATTTTTGATATTCTATTATTCGACTAAAGATAACCAAAACTAGGACTGAAAAATCCAATCTGGTTTGAGGAATGGGCGAGGGGTTAATTTTATGTATTTTTAGGGCTCTATGTACAACACCAAACCCACCTGGTATTACCTTGTCCTATTAATTTTGGCGGGGGAAGCCGTTTTTATATTGCCATTTGTACTACCTCGTATTTTTAGACCCACCGTTTTGGAAGTATTTGCACTTGATAATACACAATTGGGGCTTTGCTTTTCGGTTTACGGTATTATCGCCTTAGCCTCTTATTTATTTGGCGGTCCATTGGCCGACAAATATCCACCGCGTAAATTAATTGCAATTGCCCTTTGGATGACGGCATTGGGTGGCTTGCTTTTTGCCATTTACCCTAGGTTTAGGACGCTTCAAATTTTGTATGGATACTGGGGATTTACAACCATATTTCTTTTTTGGGCACCAATGATTAAGGCAACTAGGGTGTGGGGTGGAGCAAAAGATCAAGGCAAAGCCTTTGGTTTTTTAGATGGTGGTCGAGGACTGACAGGAGCACTATTTGGATTATTGGGAGTATATATTTTTTCAATATTCATTGCTGAAAATGTAGAAACGGCACATCTTGACCAACGTAAGGAAGCCTTTACCTATGTCATCTATATTTCGTCAGCCATTATCAGCTTGATCGGATTATTGGTATGGTTGTTTATGAAAAGCGCCATTGATGAAAAGGAGATACAGTTGCAAAAAATCACCTTTAATGAAATTGGTCTCGTCATGAAATTACCTGCAGTATGGTTGCTTATGATCATTATTCTATGTGCTTATGTGGGTTACAAAATCACCGATGTATTATCATTATACGCTAGAGAGGTGATGCTTTATAATGAAGTGGAATCTGCTCAAGTTGGTACTTTTTTGCAATTTTTGCGACCGACCACGGGTATTCTCATGGGACTAATAGCCGATCGTTTTAAGATTACCTTGATGCTTATATTGAGTTTTTTGACCACGATTTTGGGTGGCTTGCTCTTTGCTTTGGGTATCATAGCGCCTACAACAACTTTATTATTCTTTCTTTCCGTAATAATCATCGCGGTTGGGGTTTACGCCTGTAGGGCATTATATTTTGCGGTAATGGAGCAGGGCAAAATACCACTGGCTTTAACAGGAACGGCTGTTGGCTTGATTTCACTAATTGGTTATACGCCAGATATTTTTGCTGGACCCGCTTATGGTTATTTGTTGGACAGTAACCCTGGGGAGCCCGGTCATCAAAACGTATTTTGGATGCTGACCATTTTTGCACTCTTTGGCGGAACAGCCTCAATAGTCTATCATTATTTGTACAGAAAGTAGCCTTTTATTGCCATCCTCTGGCCTTTATATTGTTGGCACAATTAGTAACAATCTCAGCAATGCGTTTCTGCCTTGTTTCATCGCGTTTTGCTTGATTGAGCCAATAAAGATAGCTTTTACGTTGCCCTCTTGTAAACTTCTTGAAATTTTGAAAAGCACTTTTATTGTCATTAAATGCTTGTTGCAGATCATTCGGTATAATACCCTTTTCAACATCGTCCAAAGCCGTCCATGAGCCATTTGCTTTGGCCATTTTTATTTTGTCCAAGCCACTGTGGTGCATCAACCCATCTTTTTTGAGTTCTTTAATGTGGTCTTTGTTGACTTTGCTCCATACGCTTTTGGGTTTTCGTGGGCAGAAATATTGCCTTCGTTTTCCATTTCCCAAGCTTTTGACAGTACTGTCGATCCATCCAAAACAAAGGGCCACCCTAACCGCTTCTTCCCATCGCATGCTTTCATTTTCATGTGTAACGGCGTAGAAAATCAAATGAACGCCCTTTGAAGAATCATGATTGGATGCTAGCCATTCCCGCCATGCGATGTCCGATTTAAAATAGAGTTCTTTGATCGTATCGGGCATGTATTATTTTGATTTGAATTTTATGATGAGCACATGTGTCAGGTAAATGAACAAAATGGATAAAGGAAAGAGCAATATGCCATAAGTATAATTCCAAAATTGTTCGGAAGCCTTTGGGGCGTTTATGAAATTATTGGACCAATTACCACTGAGCAAACGCCCGTAAAACCACCAAAACAAGGCCAAAATTGACGCGAGGATTAAGGCGGCCACATAAAGTTTTCTGATGCCCTTAGGAAAATTTTTATTGGCGATTACCCTATTCATTATAGCCAAAGGAATGGCCAAAAAGCCAATGGCAGTGGTTAAATTGCCGAAGGGCAATTCCCTATTTTCCAACAAACTTTTGTCCAATATTGGAGAACCACTGATCAACAGTAGTACTGACAAGAGAATCACCAGTATCAACAACCAAAAGGCCAATTTTGATTTACGCTGTTCCATTAGTAGTAAAATAAGGATTTTTGAGCAATGTTTTACTTACTTTTTAAAAGGAATTGATGATGGTCATTCCGTAATGTTCATATTTATCCATGGCTTGTAAGACTTCGCCTGCCTCTTGTAGTTCAATTGTTTTTTCAATAAGTTTTTCGGGATGTAATTGACCCTTAACAATAAGGGACAACATCTCATCATATCGATGCGCTTGCATACCATGACTACCGATAATTTCCAATTCTTTGGCAATTACTTGGTCCATGGGAATTTGTGGATGTTGATGTTTACCAGTCATTAATCCTACCTGTAGATGCTTGCCCCGTTTTCTTAGATTGCCAATGGAGTTTTGACAGGTAACTGCATTGCCCAAGGCATCCATAGATACATGTACCCCACCTTTGGACAACATTTTCACGGCTTCGACCACCTTAGTTTCTTGATTGGGGTTTAGTGTGAAATCGGCTCCCAATTCTTTGGCCAGTTTCAATGCATTGGTATTGATGTCTATTGCAATTACTGTCGCTCCACGGGCTTTCGCAATCATAATGGCCGATAGTCCAACACCTCCACAACCGTGGATGGCTACAAATTGCCCGGCATCAACATGGCCTTGATCTACCACTGCCCTATAAGCAGTTATAAATCGGCAACCAAGAGCCGCAGCGGTTTCATTGTTGATGGCATCGGGGAGAACGACCAAATTAATATCGGCGCGATCAATACGAACATATTCGGCAAATGAACCCCAATGGGTAAAGCCGGGTTGTGATTGATGGTCACATACTTGTTGATTACCAGAATTACATTGCTCACAATGCCCACAACCACAAACAAAGGGGACTGTAACACGCTGACCTACCTTGAAATTATGAACGTCTTTGCCAATAGCAACAATTTCTCCAGCCAATTCATGGCCCGGCACATGGGGCAATAGAATATCTGGGTCATGGCCCATCCAGCCATGCCAATCACTGCGACATATGCCAGTTGCCAAGGTTCGCAATACGACACTATGACTTAAAGGTGTTGGGTCAGGGACTGTTTTCAATATTAGCGCACCTTGGAAGTTTTCATAGACCAAGGCCTTCATGTACGCGGTAATTTAGGTTCTTTTATCATTTGGGGCTGATCTTTAATGGATAGTTTAAAAATATCATTTCTAGCATAATGACCTACCACATCAAAGTCAAGTTTGCTTTTTTGTACCTCCTCCAAATCAAGCTCGGCGATGAGTACTCCAGCATTACCAAATAGGGGTCCATTTAAAACTTTACCCATAGGAGATACAATCACACTCCCGCCCGGGCATAGGTTTTCAACCTCCTTTTCAACCAGTGACTGATATTCTTTTGGATACATGGATTTAGTGTAATATTGATTACAGCCCAACACAAAACATCGTCCTTCCAATGCAATGTGTTTCATCGTATCTGTCCAAGCTTCACGTGAATCGGCTGTAGGGGCTATATAAATTTCAATGCCTTGATTATACATGGCCATTCGGGCCAAGGGCATGTAATTTTCCCAACAAATCAATCCGCCCAGTTTGCCAATTTTCGTTTCAACACTGGTCAAAGAACTTCCATCAGCTTCTGCCCAAATAATACGTTCCGTTCCCGTAGGCTTTATTTTACGATGTACGCCCAATATACCTGCGGTAGGCGATATGTAAACCATGCTACAATAGAGGCTGCCATTATTTGACACTTTTTCGGTAATTCCAATCACCAGGTAAATTTGATGTTTTTTGGCCAATGCTTCCAAGTAAACACCGTCTTCGCCCGCCAAAAAAACACTGTTTTCATGATACTTGGCAAACAGCTTTTTGCCCTCCTCCGTACGACTGCCAACAGTGGCGCCGAAGGTGAAGCCCCTAGGATAACCGGGTACAAATGACTCCGGAAACACCAATAATTGACATCCTTCGGCAGCATATTTTTTAGTGATGCTGGTTAGTTTGGCCATAGTTTTGGCCTTATCAAAAAAGATAGGGGATTCTTGTACAACCCCAACTTTTACCTTCATAATGGAAAATATACGAAGTTAAATTACAATTTTGAAATGCAATAAGTGATGGTGGTACCATCTATTCTTCTGAGGTGTTGCAGTGGAGAGTCGATATGCAGTTTTACAGCCCCCAATTTTTCCATAGCCCGTTGCGAACGAAAATTGTTTTGATCTACATAAAAAATCACGTGTTCAAAAAATATTAGGGCAAGGTCAATCATTAATGTTTTAAAGGCTTTGTTATAAGTGCCTCCCCAATATGTTTTGGCTAAAAATGACCAGCCTATTTCAACCGCCTTGGGGTCTAATTGTGAGGGTTTGTATCTGGAACTACCTATTATTTCGCCCGTTTTCTTATCAATGATTACCAATGCGCCCTTAGATTTTAAGGCCACCTCAAAAAATTCTTTAAAAACATCCAATTGATACCTATCGGGGCATTGGTGCAGTTTCCAAATAACCGGGTCGCCAGCAACTTTGAATAGGGCGTTAAAGTCGTTTTTACGTAATGGACGCAACTTCACTAACTGATTTTCCAAAAAGGGTTGTAAATCGGCCTGCATGAGTAGTGTACTAAAGAATTTTAAAGGCTGACCTGCTCCTTTTCTATATAAAAGTTACGGTCAAATTTAATGGTCTTACCTTTTAACTTTTCAGTTTTCCATTCAGAAGAAGGAAACAGCCAATGCGCTTTATCCTTAATAAAAACGCGAATGGGCATATCAAAGTTTTCAACCACATTGGTATAGCGATAACGGATGTTTTTTCCATCCATTTGATATTCCAGTTTAGGGATCATGGTCGTTCGCAAATACTGATTGAAATAGGCTGTTAGGTCTTTGCCCGTTTTTTGTGAAAGGTAATTCTCAATTTGCTGGGTTGTTACGGTTTGATGTCGAAATGTTTCATTGAGGCCTCTTAAAATTTTTCGCCACTGGGCATCATCTTCAATGAGCATTCTTAGGGTATGCAACATATTGGCACCCTTATAGTACATATCGCTGGACCCTCTTTTGTTCAGATTGTATCTTCCAATAATGGGCCGGTCATTTTGTATGTTCTTTCGGGTACCAATGACATAGTCAGCAGCGGCCTCCTTACCATAATAATAATCTAAATAGAGATTTTCTGAATAGGCCGTAAATCCTTCATGGATCCACATGTCGGCAATATCTTTATAAGTGATGTTATTGGCAAACCATTCATGGCCAGCTTCATGAATTATAATGAAATCAAATTTGAGGCCCCAGCCAGATCCTGAAAGATCGGTACCTAAATAACCATTGCCATACTTATTGCCATAAGTGACAGAACTTTGATGTTCCATTCCTAAATACGGAACTTCCACCAGTTTAAAACCGTCTTCATAAAAAGGGTATGGGCCAAACCAATGTTCAAAGGCCTTCATCATCATCGGTGTTTGTTTGAACTGTTCTTTGGCTTTTTCCAGATTTTCTGGCAACACAAAATAATCCAAATCTAAGGGACCTAATTCACCTGCGTATTTTTCACCAAAATGCACATAATCGCCAATATTAACGTTGACACCATAATTGTTGATGGGGTTGTTAACGAACCAATGATAGGTTTTGGTATTCTTGTTTTCAACTACCTTTCGCAAACGGCCATTGGAGACGTCCATTAGATTTTTTGGCACAGTGACACTGATGGCCATACTATCTACCTCGTCGTACATATGGTCTTTATTGGGCCACCAAATACTGGCTCCAAGTCCTTGGCAACTTGTTGCCACGAATGGATTTCCATTAGAATCTTTTTTCCAAGAGAAACCGCCGTCCCACGGTGCTCTTACCGCTTCTTTAGGCTTGCCCGAATAGTGTACAGTAATTTCGTTGAACTCGCCTACATTCTGTTCGCTATCAAAAAGAACCAAATATGCATTTCCATTTCTTTTATATGTAAGATTCTGATCCTTGTAAGTTACTTTTTCAATTTTAAGCGGGGGCTGCAGATCAATTTGCATCACATTATTGGATTCCAACACTTTATAGCGAATCGTATTTTTACCCGAAATAAATTTCTTTTCGGGATCTACCTCTACCTCCAAATGGTAGTAATTAAGATCCCACCAAGACCTTTCGGGTGTTATACTGCCCCTCAGGTAATCATCTCTGGTGAAGCTTAAGTCTTTTTGACCATGCATTACCAACGTAGCAACACAAAATAGCAGTAAAGTAATCCTTTTCATAAATTCATATTCTTTTACCTAAAAATAGCATTTGGAAATACCACAGGACTTTCATGTCCGTTGGCACCAACGGATGCCACCCCGAAAAAATAATTATCAATTACAATACCATCTAAGGTGAACTCACTAACATCACCTACATAGCGACTGTTATCCCAAGTTGGTGATGTAGTAGACCGCCAATATATTTTATAGCCAACCGCACCATCTACCTTGCTCCATTGAAATTTTGCCGAGGGTTCTACAATACCACCTATTTTAACTTCCTTCGGCGCGGGTGGCGCCCATGCCAAAGAAGCCAAACTAATCGCATTTACAGCCGTTAACTTTTTGGCATAATCAAAATTTACGTGCTCCAATACATCGCCATAGGCAATACCATTTTCAACGCGAATATCTTGATGTTGTTGTGTATAGTTTTCATGTGCCTCCATAATGCGTATTCCTGCAAAGCCTGCATCGTTGAAGGGTCTATGGTGGCCGCCACGACCAAAACGATCCAAACGATAGACCATCATCGGATTCATTTCGGGCATGTAAGTCTTGGTGGTTTTATGCACATAACGGGCCAATTGCCGCGAAATACCATCGACTTCACCTCCATAAAACCTTCTGGCGCGTCGCTGTTGATCCGTTTCGGTGGGAGGTACGGGTTCTGAGAATATTCTAAAATCGGTACTGCTGGTAATGCCATCGACCCCAGTGATGTTGCCAATCATGTCATTATTAAAAATACCGATGATTTCCCATCCTTTTTCTTTGGCAAAAGCTGCGACACCACCACCGCCAAAAAGGCCCTGTTCTTCACCTGATAGGCCCATATATATAATGCTATTTTCAAATTTATACTTAGAAAGAACCCTAGCAGCTTCCATGGTGCCGGCCATACCACTGGCATTGTCATTTGCTCCTGGCGAATCTGATTCATAATCTGTGGGATCACTTACTCGTGAATCAATATCACCACTCATGATGATAAAGCGATTAGGGTACTTTGTACCCTGCTGAATAGCCAATACATTGACCACCTCCACGTCTTTTACTATTCGTTGATTTGTTCCCTGCTTGACCAGGTCTTTTTGGTAAAACACGTCCAAACAGCCATTGCAGGCAGATGAGGTTTTCTCAAACTCGGACTTTATCCATCTGCGGGCCGCGCCTATACCCCTGATTTGAGATAGAGTATCACTCAAGGTATGTCGCGTACCAAAATTAGCCAAGGTAGTTATGTCATTCTCTATACGATCAGCAGAAACAGCATTGATGATATCATAAATACGGGCATCGGTTTGAGAAAATGATAATGAAGTGCAAAACACAAAATAAAAGACTAATTTCTTCATATAGTGGCATTAAATTTTTTATTGAACCAAACTCCGTGTGCGTAACATAAGGGCCCTAAAATCAAATACATAAAGCCTGGAGCTCCAAATACAAGCCCCACCTTTAATGAAGACAGGACTATTGAAGTTAAACTCACTCCTATAAAAATAGCAAAATGACGGGCACAAAATAGCAGGTAAATTCTATTTTCATTGGCAACATCTTTTTTGTAGGCCCTTAAATACATTAGACTTATTGCGGTGAAAATTAGTGCGATGCCCCAACCATACATAATAAACAATGAGGAAAGGCTGTCTTCATTAACCTGCAATTTCCCGAACATTGAGTTGATCAAAGATTTTAGGGGAAATACAAAATAAAGCACTACAAAAAGCAGAATGGAATTGAAGGTAATGATCCAATTATCAAGATAGTTTGTTCTTCTAAAAAAATTATAGTGCACTTGCCAAAGCAAGACCAGTACAAAGAAGCTTACAAAAAACCCTACGAAGGAGGCCAACTCAATTTTAAGAATGGAACTACTGTTCTCGTCTTCCAAAGAGACCACCAATAGGGTGGCAGCGAAAGCAAAGACGGCATCACTAAAAGCTTCAATTCTACTAATATTGTGCAATAACTTCACAAGGGTAAATTATCGAATAAAAGTGACTTTGGCAATTTTGCCATTTTCCACTTCGTAAATGGCCACCGCGCCAAAATTTTGACCATTGGCGGTAATATATTCTTCATCAATGACCTTATTGCCTATTACAATCCTATTTTTAATTTCACAGTGCAAATCCGGAGTGTTCTCAAAGAATTCGGCATAACCACTTCTCAATTGTTCTTTTCCTTCTGATTGTAGTTCGGTGGGATAATTGAACAATTTTATAGTTTTGGAGTAGGTGTTCAAAAACGTCTCTAAATCTCTTGCATTATAGGCATCCAATTGTTTTTGAACTATTATTTCCGGAGAAACCTCGGCTACCAATGCCAGTTTGGTCGATAGGTTATTGACGGCCACTCGGCTAATATTATTGATGTTTTTATCACTAAATGTTTTGACTAAGTTCCAATTGGTATCGGTTTTGGGATTGTACTGAATTAGATTTTTACCGCTGGCTGCAATGATAGTTCCATTGAGTAGCCAACAATAGTCTTCTATCCCACCCATATCGATAATTGGATTGGTGGCACCACTGATGGGGTTCAGTGATTTTATAAGATTGCTGCCCGTTTCTTTGCTCACATAACTAACTAGATTGGAATTCGGTATTTTATGAAGTGACCTTCCAACATTTTTTTGGAAAGTATAATTGGTGTTGTCTTTCAAATTGCTCACCACCAAATCCATACGGTCATCCACCAAAACTGTCGTCACCAAGATATCGGGCCTATACCAAAGGTGATAGCCTACCTTTTGTCCGGGTAATAAGACTTTTGATTTTCCTGATGTGATTTTATAGGAATATAGGAGTTGAGTTCCATCTTTGTCCAAGCGAATGGCCGAAACATCTTTGCTATCAGGTATTTTTAGTGGTGAATATTCACTACCACCCTTAGTGTTTGTTAGGTATTCAAGTTCGTTGTCCCTCACATTGTAAAAAGCAATATCCGTTTGTCCATCTCTATTGCTGGAGAACAATACTCTGTTGTCATTGTAAAAAGATGGCTGATTGTCATACCCCGCATTATTGGATATGTTGAGTCCATTCGTAAGGCCGAACGTGTCGTCTTGATAAACAATATCAAAAAGATGTACTTCGGTATCTGTCTGAGCAATTACAGGGCCTAGGCACATAAAGAGTGTGACAATATTCAGAAAGGTTTTGATATTTCTCATGAGTGGGCTATAAATTGTTTTAATAGTTCTCGAACTTTTTTAGTTCCATCAACATGATATTTGGCTTGGGTTTTTTGCAGCCCCACCTTAACCGTTACCGTAGATTCCGGCAATTCTGCAAACATAAATTCATCGGTCCAATCGTCGCCAATGGCGAATACGAAGTCAAAATCATCTTCACCTAAAATACGGACAGAGGCTCGACCTTTATTGACATTGCTGCTTTTGACCTCCATGACTTTATTACCATTGAGCACACTTATATCATCGTTGCCAATAAGACTCGTCAATACAGTGTTTAATTCAGTTGCCCTTTTGTCACCAAAATCTGGATCTGTATTGCGGTAATGCCACGCCAATGAATAGTTTTTTTCTTCAATGAAGGAACCTGGTGTACGATCTACAAAAGATTCAAGAACCGGCATTATTTTGGCCATCCATTCACCCTTAACTTTTTCCAAAAGGCTAAACTCTGCACCATTCCTTGAAATCCAGACCCCATGCTCCACAATCATATTGTATTTTTTATGCAGAAACCAACGGCTAAAAGTTTCTTTATCCCTTCCGCTGATCAAAAAAACAGTATTCTCTTCTTTTGCATTTAGTTGATCGAGTAAATCATAAAGTTCTTCATCAGGAGATGCTTTTTGGGGATCTTTGTGAAAGCCGGCCAGGGTACCATCATAATCCAAAAACAATAAACGTTTTTTAGCCTTTTTATATGCAGCTAAAACATTGGTCAAAATAGCATGGTCCATTTGCAAAGACACCACCTGTGCAGCCCCTTTTCGTTGTTCTTTCAAGGCGTTCATAAATTCATTGGCCCATACTTCAACATTGTATCGCTTCAACCTATTTTGAAGGAACATTGTGCGTGCCATTTGTTCTTCTTTGGGCATGGTAATGGCCTGTTTCAAAGTATCGGCCTGTTGCTCAAAATTATTGGGGTTAATAAGCAATGCTTCGTTCATTTCATAGGCCGAGCCTGCCATTTCACTCAATATGAGCACTCCGGTTTTATCTGTTCGTGTTGCTATATATTCTTTGGCAACCAAGTTCATTCCATCTCGTAAAGGGGTCAACCACGCAATGTCGCTCGAAATATATAGATCGATTAAATTTTCAAAGGGCAAAGAGCGGTAAAAGTACCAAATAGGTGTCCAATTCACGGTAGCCAACTCACCATTGATGCGCCCAACCAATTCATCGATTTCACGCTTGAGCAATTGGTATTGTGGCACATTTGATCTTGAAGGAACGGCCAAGATGATCAGGCGAACCCTCTCTTTGTAATCAGGATATTTATTCAAAAAGTACTCAAAAGCATTGATTCGTTTGGCAATGCCCTTGCTATAATCCAGACGGTCTATGGAAACGATCAGTTTGGTATCTGGTGCCGATTTTTTATGTTCATCCAATTTAAGTTGAAGATCGGACCTCTTTTTGCCTTTTAGTGCATTGCTTTTCTTGGCCGCTTCATGAAACTTGTCATAATCTATGCCCATAGGAAAACTATCGACCTTAATCACCCTATTTTCTAAATAGATGTCATTAAAACTAACCTCAAGGCCCAAAAGCCTTCTAACTGAGCTCAAAAAATGCCTTTCATAGTCGTAGGTATGAAAACCGATGAGGTCGGCTCCCAAGAGTCCTTCCAAAACTTCTTCGCGCCATGGCAGGGTTCTAAATATTTCGTAAGATGGAAAAGGAATGTGCAAAAAGAAACCTATGGTAGCGTTGGGCCTTTTTTCTTTGACCATTTGTGGTACCAACATCAATTGATAATCATGCACCCAAATTATATCGTCATCATCGGCTTTCTCTAAAATGGCGTCTGCAAATTTTTGATTTACAGACTTGTAGCGGTTCCAGAAATCGAGTTCAAATTCTGAGTATTCCAAAAAATAATGGAATAGGGGCCATATGGTGCGGTTGCTAAAACCAAAATAATAGCCTTCAATATCTTTTTTGTTAAGTTTTACCTTGGAACAGCCATGTTCGGCAAGAGCCCTATCTATTTCTTTACCAAGGCCTTTGGGTATATCTTCATTGGTCAAGCCAGACCACCCGATCCATAAACTCTCGCCCCCTTGATGCACTGATTTCATGCCGGTTGCCAGACCACCAACGCTAGGTATTGCCGATAGCCCCCCATCACTTATTTGTAATTGTACTGGAAGTCTATTGGAAATGATAATTGTTTTACCCATTAAATATATATTTACAAAAATGAAATAAAAAAGCTGTTTTTTCGATTATAAAGAAAGAAAATACTTACAATAACTACCGAAAATTAGATTTTAACTATGGATAACCTAAATTACGGAATAATTGGAAACTGCAGAAGTGCTGCTCTGATTTCTGAAACCGGCTCGTTGGAATGGTGTTGTTTGCCGCAGTTTGATTCCACTTCAGTTTTTGCCAAGTTGATCGATGAGAAGAAAGGCGGTAGTTTTGAAATTCGCACCAAATACAATTATGAGATAAGTCAAAAATACCATCCTAACACGGCCATTTTGATTACACGCTATACCGATGGAGAAAACACTTTTGAGCTTCATGATTTTATGCCCCGTTATCATAAGTTGACCGGAAAATACAACGCGCCACCAGAAATTGTGCGTTATGTGAAACATATATCCGGTGCTCCCAAATTTAGTGTCCTGTACAATCCTAAGCTGGAGTATGCCAAAGGGGAAACGGCCAATCACGTGAAGAACAACTTTATCGTGAGTTTGACCAACAAACAAAAATTCGACACCCTATTTTTATATACCTCCTTCAATAAAAACCATGTTATGGCCGGTGAAGAAATCACCCTCAAAGAAGATGGGTATTTCTTGGTCTGCTATCATGAGAAAATATTTAAGCCATCCACCGAAAAAATGTCGCTTGAATTGGAACGGACCAAAATTTATTGGTTGGATTGGGTAGATAGAACGCCAACGTACAAAAAATTCAATGAGCAAATAATTCGAAGCGCCCTTACCCTAAAAATGCTCACTTACGATAAAACGGGCGCCGTTTTGGCCGCGCCAACCACTTCATTGCCAGAAACCATTGGCGAAGTGCGCAATTGGGATTATCGCTTTTGTTGGATTAGGGATGCATCGATGGTAATCAAGGTGGTCTCTGAATTGGGCCATAAAAATTCTGCCAAACGTTATTTGCAATTTATCATTGATTTGATGCCAGATAAGGACGAAAAATTGCAGATTATGTATGGCATCAACAAAGAAAAGAAACTTACCGAAGAGACGTTGGACCATTTAGATGGCTATAAAGGGTCAAAGCCCGTGCGAATTGGTAATGCTGCGTATAAGCAAAAGCAAAATGATATTTATGGCATTTTGATGGATGTGATTTACGAGCAATTGAACAAATTCAGTAATGATATCGAGAACGGTGAAGAGCTTTGGAGCATTACCAAGGGTATCGTTTGGATCGTGAACAAACACTGGCATGAACCGGATAAGGGCATTTGGGAGTTCAGGGGCGAAGATCGCCACTTTACCTTCTCAAAAGTTCTTTGCTGGGTGGCTTTAGATCGGGCCATTAAAGTGGCGAGAATTTTCGGCAAACATCGTAAGATTGAACAATGGACGACGTTGGAACAAGAAATTAAGGCCGATATCCATCAAAACGCATGGAACGAAGATATTCAGGCTTTTGTGCAATCCTATGGCTCTTTCGATTTGGATGCTTCGGTGTTATTAATGGAATCATACGGATTTATTGATGCCAAAGACCCCAAATTTGTAAGCACCGTAAAGGCAATAGAAAAAGATTTGAGCAATGACGGCTTGTTGTATCGTTATAAGAATGAAGATGATTTTGGTCTTCCGTCTTCTTCTTTTACCATTTGTACTTTTTGGTTTATCAACTCCCTATTTAAAATAGGTGAGGAAGAGAAGGCTTTGGCCCACTTTGAGCGTTTATTAAGTTATAGCAACCATTTGGGACTGTTTAGTGAAGATATTGATTTTAAGACCAAACGATTGTTGGGCAACTTCCCACAAGCCTATTCACATTTGGCCTTGATCGAATGTGCCATTAATTTTTCGAGAAAACAGAGTCAAGAAAAGATATTGGAGTCCATAAGTTAATTGGTTCAACTATGATATAGCCAATAAGGCAACGTGCTTTATTTTTTCGAGTAATTGCGATAAGTGAACCCTCGTGGTAAACGGATTCATAAGGCTGGTTCTCAGATAATGGACACCCTTAAGTTTGGTTTGTACCAAATAAAAAGCTCCATCTTCCAATAAAGTTTGACGAATTTTAATATTGAGGTCGTTCAATTGACCTGGTTCAAGTTGGTCTCCAACATATCTAAAACAGACAATGTTGGACATTGGGCGTACGGCCAATTCAAAATCATTATGTTCCTGAAGCATACGTGCAAACTCTTGCGCTAAGTCATACTGGCGGGTTACAAAGGCATCAAATAGGGCTTCTCCGTAGAGTTTAAACAAAAGATACCAGTGTAAGCTCATCATTGATTTTGTACATTCAAATGTCTTTTTACCGCTATTGAACCAATCATTTTCATTCTCATCCAATAAATAGTCTGCCTTTTGACTGAATGTGTGCTGTGCATGCCTTTTGTTTTTGAACAAAAGGGCCGTGGTTATGGTGGGCATCAACATCATCTTGTGCCCGTCAATCACAACGGAATCTGCTTCTTTAATTCCTTCTAAGATTGATTTGTATTTTTTTGAATAAATGGCTGCTCCTCCGTGGGCGCCATCCACATGAAACCAGATATTTTTCACTTTAGCAAACTTGGCAATGGTATGCAGTTTATCATAAGACCCGGTTGCAGTTGATGGAGCACTGCCCACAATGGCAAAGATTTCAATTCCCTCCGATTTAGCATTGTTGAAATATGACTCCAATTGAGTTACGTCCATGGAATAATTGTTGTCTGACGGAATTTTAATGATTCCTTTGGTGCCCAACCCCATGATTTTGGCTGCGCGATCTACACAATAATGGGCCTCCTCAGAGACCATTATGCCCAAGGGGCCATTATGTCCTTGATTCCATACATCATGGACTACTTTGGCTTTTCGGGCCGATAATAATGCGGTTAGATTGGCCAAGGTACCCCCAGAAGTTAAAAAACCTCCTGAATGTTCATCATAACCTATTTTATGGCAAATTTTATCCGTGACCACTTGTTCAATAGCCGAAGGGGCCATGCCCATTTCATAAACGGCCATGCCATTATTTAATATGGCACTGACCATTGCGGTGAGGGCAGTAAGTGGGGCAGTGGCTGCCACTTGATGGCCCACATAGTTGGGATGATGGGTGTGCGTGGTTCTTTTCAAGACTTCTTCAAAAAAATCTTGTTCCTTGCCATTTTCTAAAAAGTCATTCCAAAAAGCAAACTCTTTTTCAGGGGTGTTCCAATTGATGGTTTTGGGATTATGGCCTTGCGTGGTGTTTTTGAGATGAACTGATAACTCCGTTATAATCATATTACCCCATTCTTTAAAATCTTTGGTTGAAAACACCTTTTCAAGTAGCGCTTGATCCATCAGATAAATGTAGTCGGTTGTTCAATGATAACAAAGCACCAAATAAAAAAACCGCCCAGAAGGGCGGTTTTCTCTACTCAAGTTTAGCAAGAGTCATTTGAATTAGTCAAAGGTATACCCGTTATCTGAGGCCACCTTGTCAGCAATTTGCGTACGAAGTTTGACCACATTGGGTTGATTTGTGTATTTGGTAAATCGCTTGAGGCCCATCAACATCATTTTTTGCTCATCCCCTTCCGCAAATGATACAATGGCTTCCTTCCCTTTTTGAATGATAATGTCAACCGCTCTGTACAAATAGAGTTTAGACATGGCTATTTGGGTAGCCTGCGCATCTTCACCCGATCGTTTTGCATTTTTTTCAGTTCTTAAAAGAGCTGATTCGGCCAAATAAACTTGAATCAATATATCGGAAGCAGCCATCAATAACTGTTGGTGCTCTTCCAATTTTGGTCCAAATTTTTGTACCGCACTTCCTGCCACCATTAAAAACACTTTCTTTAAGCGTTTGATCAAGTCTTTCTCTTCGGCAAAAAGCTCTGAAAAATCTGGGGTATCAAATGACGGAATACCCATCAATTCTTCACCAACAGCCGTAGCGGGACCCAATAAATCAACATGACCTTTCATTGCCTTTTTAACCAACATACCTACGGCCAGCATTCGGTTGATTTCATTGGTGCCTTCATAAATTCTTGAAATACGGGCATCTCTCCATGCTGATTCCATAGGGGTGTCTGCACTGAAACCCATACCACCAAAAATTTGGATTCCTTCATCAGTAGTGTGCTGTACATGTTCAGAAACGGCCACTTTTAAAATGGAACATTCAATTGCATATTCTTCAACACCTTTTAATTCGGCTTCTTGATGGGTATTACCTTCCGCTTCGCGAATGGCAATACGGTCTTCAATGTTTTTAGCGGCTCGATAACAGGCGGCCTCATCTACATAAGCATTGGTTGCCATATCGGCAATTTTAGCTTTAATGGCGCCAAAATTGATAATTGGCGTTTTAAATTGAACGCGTTCATTGGCATATTTGGTGGCCTCGTTAATGACACGTCGTTGTGCTTCCAAACAAGCCGCAGCTAATTTGATACGCCCAACATTTAAAGCATTCATCGCAATTTTAAAGCCGTTGCCACGCTCCGATAGCATATTTTCAACGGGCACCTTGGTCTCATTGAAGAATACTTGGCGTGTTGAGGAGGAATGAATACCCAATTTCTTTTCTTCATCGCCTAAGGTAATGCCGTTTTTTGGGTCATTTTCAACAATAAAACCAGTGATGTTTTTATCATCTTCAATACGCGCAAATACGATAAATAAATCGCAGAATCCCGCATTGGAAATCCACATTTTCTGGCCAGTGATGCTGTAGTGTTTTTTATCGGTAGAAAGAACTGCTTTTGTTTTACCCGAATTGGCATCTGAGCCCGCTCCAGGCTCTGTTAAACAATACGCGCCAAACCATTCGCCAGTGGCCAATCTTGGAACATATTTTTGTTTTTGCTCTTCGGTACCATAAAGGGTAATCGGCATTGTGCCAATGCCTGTATGGGCACCAAAGGCCGTGCTAAAAGAACCTGTGGCCCCAGAGATATAGTCACATACCAACATGGTAGAGACAAAGCCCATTCCCATGCCACCATAAGATTCAGGAACAGCAACGCTCAATAAGCCAAGTTCACCAGCTTTACGCATAGTTTCTTCTGTGTAGGCATAATCTTTTTTCTCAAAGCGCTCCCAATGCGCCCAAAGTTCACGATCTACAAATTCTTTGGTGCTTTCACGCATCATTTTTTGCTCTTCGCTAAGGTCTTCCAAGGTGAAGACATCTTCACAATTGGTCTCTTTGACCAAAAACTGCCCGCCTCGGAGAATTTCTTTGTTCACGGTTTCTGTACTCATTTTTATTGGTGTTAAATTTTTATATCAATGTTATACTATAAGCTGCCAGCCACTTGGTTTCTTTAGTTCAGAAATTCATAAATACCAGCGGCACCTTGACCTGTTCCAACACACATGGTAACCATACCATACTTGCCCTTCATATTGCGTTTACGCATTTCATCAAAGAGTTGCACAGACAATTTGGCGCCCGTACATCCCAAAGGATGCCCTAAGGCAATTGCCCCTCCATTCACATTGACTATGTCGTTGTTCAGTTTCAATTCGCGTATTACGGCCAATGATTGTGAAGCAAAGGCCTCGTTCAATTCAATCAATTCTATATCTTCTTGCTTAAGTCCTGCTTGTTTCAGTGCTTTTGGCACTGCTTTGACCGGACCTATTCCCATAATTCGAGGTTCAACACCTGCGGCTGCATAGTTTACCAAACGGGCTATGGGTTCCAAATTTAATTCTTTAACCATTTCTTCGCTCATGACCATAACAAAAGCAGCTCCATCGCTCATTTGTGATGAATTACCTGCTGTAACACTTCCGTTCGTCGCAAATACCGGCCTTAGTTTGGCCAATACCTCTTTTGAAGTACCTTTTCTTGGTCCTTCATCTTTTGTCACGGTGTATTTTTTCGTCGCTTTTTTGCCATTCTCGTCTATATAGGTCTGTTCAACATCAATAGGGGCGATCTGTTCTTGAAACCTATCTTCCGCCTGTGCTTTCAAGGCCTTCATATGGGAGTTATAAGCAAATTCATCTTGATCCTCCCGTGAAACTTTGAACTGTTCGGCCACCGCTTCGGCAGTATTGCCCATTCCCCAGTAATAATCTTCGTGACCTGCTTTTACCAAGTCATAATTCAATTCAGTTTTAAAACCAGTCATAGGGACTGAACTCATACTTTCAGCACCACCCGCAATAATGCAATCGGCCATACCAGCTTGAATTTTGGCAGTTGCAATTCCAATTGTTTCAATACCCGAAGAGCAAAATCGATTGACAGTTACTCCAGGTACATCCACTATGTCAAGACCCATAAGCGAAATCAAACGTGCCATGTTCAACCCTTGCGAGCCTTCAGGCATGGCGTTCCCCACAATGACATCGTCAATGCGCTTTTTGTCCAATTGGGGCAATTCTTTCATCATGTGCTCAATGGTCTCAGCGGCGAGCTCATCGGTACGCTTGAAACGGAATACCCCTTTAGGCGCCTTACCTACGGCAGTTCTATATCCTTTGACTATATATGCTGTTTTCATTATTTCTTAGTTTCTTAATGGTTTACCAGTTTTCAACATATGCTGTATACGCTCTAGTGTTTTTCTTTCCGTACAGAGCGATAAAAACGCCTCTCGTTCTATGTCCAACAGGTATTGTTCTGTAACATAGGTCGGTTCTGATAAATCGCCCCCGGCCATGACATAGGCCAGTTTATTGGCAATTTTTTTATCGTGTTCGCTGATATAGTGACTGGCCTCCATAGAATCTGTTCCCACAAGGAACATACCCAATGCTTGTTTGCCCAATACTTTTACATCTTTTCGTTTTGGCGGCCGGGTATATCCGGTATCTGCCATTAATTTGGCGTAGGCCTTGGCGGTCGCAATTTGACGGTCTTTGTTGACTACCACTATATCTTTGCCTTTCTGTAGGATTCCTAAATCATAGGCTTCATATGCCGATGTGGATACTTTGGCCATACCTATGGTTAAAAAGTATTCTTGTAGCACATTCAGCTCAACATCTCCTTTTTTGAAGGAATCGGATGCTCGAAGTGCCAATTCTTTAGATCCACCGCCACCTGGTATAACACCAACCCCAAATTCCACAAGACCAATATAGGTTTCTGCCGCAGCCACTACTTTATCTGCATGCAGCGATAGTTCGCACCCACCACCCAAACACATGCCATGGGGGGCGGCAACGGTAGGTATGGAAGAATAACGCATGCGCATCATGGTGTCTTGAAACATTTTTACGGCCATGTTCAACTCATCATATTCTTGCTCTACGGCCATCATGAAAATCATGCCAATATTTGCCCCAACTGAGAAGTTCGCGGCCTGATTCCCGACGACTAAACCTGCATGGTCTTTTTCGGCCAGGTCAATGGCCTTATTCAATCCGGCCAAGACATCGGCACCAATCGTATTCATTTTAGATTGGAATTCAACATTTAAAATTCCATCACCCAAATCTTCAACGACAACACCACTGTTTTTGAATACTTCTTTTGATTTTCTGATATTATCTAAAATGATAAAAGCATCCTGACCCGGAACTTTGACCATGGCTTTAGACGGAATGTCATAGAAATAAGTGGCCCCATTCTTTACTGAGTAGAATGAGGTAATGCCCGCCGATTTCATATCGGATACCCAAGCGGCAGCTTCTTGTCCTTCTGCCTTGATAAATTCCAATCCTTTATCAAGCCCCACAGCATCCCAAATTTGAAAAGGACCATGTTCCCAACCGAAACCAGCCTTCATGGCATCATCTATCTTGTAAAGTTCATCTGTAATTTCAGGTATACGATGGGTAACGTATGCGAACAGCGAACCAAAACTTTTACGATAAAATTCGCCCGCCTTATCTTTGCCACCAGCTAAAACCGCAAAACGGTCAACGACTTTGTCAATGGTTTTGGTAAGTTCCAAAGTGGCAAATTTGGCACTCTTTTTAGAGCGATACTCCATGGTGTCCAAGTCGAGCGTCATGATTTCGCTCTTACCATCTTTGTTGGTCACTTTTTTATAGAAACCTTGTCCGGTCTTACTTCCCAACCATTTGTTATCTACCATGGTTTGGATGAAATCAGGTAGGGCAAAAAGAGAATGGCGCTCATCATTTTTGCAATTGTCCGCTATGCCATTGGCCACATGTACCAAAGTGTCTAAACCTACAACATCGACTGTTCTAAAGGTAGCCGATTTGGGCCTGCCAATGACCGGGCCAGTCAATTTATCAACCTCTTCAACAGTCATGCCCATTTCTTTTACTGCGTGAAATAGACTTTGAATGCTAAAAATACCAATTCGATTACCAATAAAAGCGGGCGTATCTTTGGCAACTACCGAAGTCTTACCTAAAAATTGCTCACCGTAACCATTTAAAAACTCCAATACTTCAGGCGATGTTTTTGGCCCAGGTATTATTTCGAAAAGCTTTAAATAGCGTGCCGGGTTAAAAAAGTGCGTGCCACAGAAATGCTTTTGAAAATCATCACTGCGCCCTTCACTCATAAATTTGATGGGGATTCCCGAGGTATTTGACGTTATCAGGGTACCGGGTTTACGGTATTTTTCGAGGTTTTCAAATACAATTTTTTTAATGTCCAAACGCTCAACGACCACCTCTATGATCCAATCAACTTTGGCTACTTTGGCAATATCATCTTCTAGATTGCCTGTCGTTATCCTACTTGCAAACTTTTGATGGTAAATAGGAGATGGCTTTGATTTTAAAGCAGCAGCCAATGATTCATTCACCAAACGGTTGCGAACTGCTTTGTCTTTTAAACTAAGGCCTTTGGCTTTTTCTTTATCGTTAAGTTCTTTTGGCACAATGTCCAATAACAAGACCTCGACACCAATATTGGCAAAATGGCAAGCGATACCACTTCCCATAATACCAGAGCCAATTACGGCAACTTTGTTGATATGCCTTTTCATTTATGTGTATTAATTAGTTGTTGTTTTGTTGAAAATTTTTTTTTCCTGAATCAATTTATTGATGACTTGAGTGGTATTGTTGAATCCTGCCAAATCTTGCTCATTCACATGCGCCTTGACCACATCGTTAAATTGAAGTACCACTTCTTTCACCCCTTTACGCTTTTCCAACCCCAAGGCGGTCAAGTGAATTAATACACCACGGCCATCATCTGGATTAGGCTTGCGCTGTATAAATCCTTTCTGCTCAATACTCTTTAAAATACGCGAAAGACTGGTCGCTTCCATTCCCATTTTAGGGCCCAAAGCAGTGCTTGGTGTACCTTCTTTTGGATCAATGCTCAATAAGGTAAAACCTATCGCCATAGTTAAACCGTTCTGTTTGGCCTCTTCATTGTACATTCTGGTGACGGCTTGCCAAGTTGCTCGCAGGGCATAATCTATGGTCAATTCTTTCATGCTTTCAAAATCGCTCAAATATAAGAAAATTTATTATGCATGCATAATAAATTTAAAAAATAACACACTGGCCTATAAACTATCTTGAGAGATATGTATGCGCTTTTTCAGCACGTATTTAATCAAATAAACAAAACAATTACCTGTAATTTTCGGTAATTCAAGGAAGCTAATTTTGGGCTTTAATAGCCATAAATATCGTTGTAGAGATCAATGTACTTTTCTTTTACAATTTTTCTGCGAAGTTTCATGGTCGGAGTTAAGTGACCTTCGTCAATGGTCCAAACATCTGGGGTCAAACGAAATTGTTTTACCTTTTCCCATTTGGCAAAATCTTCATTGGCCATATCCACTTCTTCTTGAATACGGGCAATAACTTTTTCGTTCAATACAATATCAGAGTTTTCTCCGGTCGTGATATTATGTTTCGCCGCCCAATCATATAAAAATTCAAAATTGGGCTGAATCAAAGCTGCTGGCATTTTTTCACCTTCGCCCACTACCATAATTTGTTCAATAAAGCGCGATTGCTTAAAACGGTTTTCCAATAATTGGGGCGCTACATACTTGCCACCCGAGGTTTTGAACATTTCTTTCTTGCGGTCTGTAATTTTTAAGAAACCATCTTTATCGATAATACCAATATCACCTGTATGAAAATAACCATCTTTAATTACTTCGGCTGTTTTTTCAGGGTCCTTATAATAGCCCATCATCACATTGGGGCCTTTGCATAGAATTTCACCATCATCAGCAATTTTGACTTCAACATTATCAATGACCCGCCCAACACAACCAATTTTCCAACCACCATTTTTTTCTTGACTCACTGATATGACCGGAGATGTTTCCGTTAAACCATAACCTTCCATCACGGGTATACCTGCTGCGCCGAAAATTCGGCTAAGTCTAGGTTGTAAGGCTGCACTGCCAGATACCATGGTCGATAAATTACCACCCAAGCCCTCTTGCCATTTGCTGAAGATCAACTTACGGGCCAAGCCCAATTTCTTCTCATAAAGCCAACCATTTTTTCCGTAGGGCTCAAATTTGAGGCCCAGTTCTACGGCCCAGAAGAATAGTTTCTTTTTAATGCCGGTTAAAGCGGAACCTTTTGCGATGATACTGTCGTAAACCTTTTCCAATAAGCGGGGTACGACGGTCATCACTTCAGGTTTGACCTCTTTAAGGTTGTCACTAATTTTATCCAGACCTTCGGCGAAATAGATTTGGATACCGCAATATTGGTATAAATACAAGATCATGCGCTCAAAAATGTGGCAAACAGGTAAAAAACTCAAGGCGCTACTACCTTCATCAAAAGGTACCCGTACTTTGCTGGCAATAACATTTGATACAATATTGTTGTGTGATAGCATAACACCTTTGGGCCGACCAGTGGTGCCAGATGTATAAATGAGCGTTGCGAGTTGTTCTGGTTTTACGGCTGCTTTCAAGGATTCAACTTTGTCCTGGTTGCTGGTATCCTTTCCTTTTTCCAAAACTTCGGACCAATGGTTGCAGTTGGAGAGCTCATCAAAAGAGAATACATCATTTAGTTTTTTTAGTTTCCCGCTTATGGAAAGTACTTTTTGCAGTACTTCATCACATGAAACAAAACAATATTTGGCTTCTGAGTGATTGAGCACATACTCGTAATCTTCCTCCGAAATGGTTGGGTAAATTGGAACATTCTGTGCACCCAATTGTAATATGCCAATATCGCAAATATTCCATTCGGTGCGGTTGGTCATAGAGATAATGGCAACTTTATCATTGGGCTTAACACCCAAACGTAATAAGCCTCGACTGATCGCATTCGCTTTATCTATGTATTCTTGAGTGGACGTTGAAATCCATTTGCCATCTTTCTTGGTGACCAAAGCATGTTCAAGGTTGAATTTCTCCTTTTGGTAATAGGGAAAATCAAAAAGGCGGGTAACGGTTTGCATAGTTCGTTTATGTAAGGAATATGCAAAATAAGGAAAGGAAGCGGTATTCTAAAATGGGTTTGCTAAATTAAGTGTCAATTTATTATTAAATATTTAAAATCAATAATCTGCCACCCATCTTCTGGCATTTATAAAAGCCTCCAACCAAGGTGAAACGACATCCTCCCTATCTTTTGGATAATGCGCCCAATTCCACGGAAATATAGAACGTTCTATGTGCGGCATGGTAACCAAATGTCGCCCAGAAGCGTCACAGAGCATAGCAGTATTAAAATCACTGCCATTTGGATTTGCAGGATAGCCCTCATAACCATATTTGGCCACTATAGCGTATTTATCCTCGGTATAAGGAAGGTTAAACTTGCCCTCACCATGCGATATCCAAACCCCTAATACGCTACCTGCCAATGACGATAGCATGACCGAATTGTTCTTCTCTATTTTGACCGATGTGAAATTGCTTTCATGTTTGTGCGAATCATTATAGGTCATTTTACCATGGATTTCATGCTCAGGATTAATCAAATCAAGCTCCATAAACAACTGACAGCCGTTACAAATGCCTATGGACAAGGTATCCTCTCTTGCGAAGAAATCACTGATGATTTTATTGGCCCTTTCATTGTACTTAATGGCCCCTGCCCACCCTTTGGCACTGCCCAATACGTCAGAGTTGGAAAAACCACCTACGGCTCCTAGAAACTGAATATCCGCTAAATTCTCACGACCCGATATTAAATCGGTCATGTGAACATCTTTTACGTCAAACCCGGCCAAGTACATGGCATGGGCCATCTCACGTTCTGAATTACTGCCTTTTTCACGAAGAATGGCTGCTTTAGGACGTTTGTTTGTTATTTGAATAGGTGGAATCGTTACTGTGTGCTTTGGGAAGGCATAGACCAATGGTTGCGCTTTAAAATTCTCATACCTAGTTTTGGCCAATTCATTGGCAGTCTGTTTAGAATCGAGCAAATAAGATGTTTTGAACCATGTATCACGAAGCGATTCTATATTTAAACCAACGTTTATCCTTCCTACTTTCAAGTGTAGTTCAGCAGTAGCAGTAACTTTGCCCAGTTTGTGAAATTCTATATCAGCAGCTTCCAATACTTCTTCAACGGAATCGTCAATTGCTTGCACTACAACGCCTATATTCTCAGCGAACAATAGTTTGATGGCATCTTCTTCACCCAAATCGGTCAAATCTAAATCGGCACCTAAATCATTGTCTGCGAAGCATAGTTCCAATAAAGTGGTAATGAGACCACCAGACCCCACATCATGGCCAGCCAACAATTGTTCATTGGCAATCAATTGTTGAACCATGTTAAAGGCTGTTTTAAAATAAGCCGCATTAGTAACTGTAGGGGCTTGTCCACCAATGGCATTGCGTATTTGCGCAAATGAGGATCCGCCCAATTTAAAGGCATCTTTTGAGAAATTGATATAGTAAATAGAGCCGCCCTTTTTTTGTAACACTGGCTCTACCACCTTGTTAATATCATCACAATGGCCTGCGGCTGAAATAACCACCGTGCCCGGGGCGATTACTTCTTGGTCCTTATATTTTTGTTTCATGGAAAGGGAATCCTTTCCTGTGGGCACATTAATGCCCAATTCGATGGCAAATTCTGAAATCGCTTCAACAGCTTTGTATAGCCGTGCATCTTCTCCTTCATTACGGCAGGGCCACATCCAATTTGCAGAAAGGGATATTGATTTTAGACCTTCATTCAATGGTGCCCAAACAATATTGGTCAAGGCCTCGGCGATACTGTTTCGGCTGCCTGCCACAGGGTCTATTAAACCCGAAATTGGTGAGTGACCAATACTGGTTGCAATTCCTTCTTTACCCTTAAAATCCAGCGCCATTACGCCACAATTGTTGAGCGGTAGTTGTAATGGACCGGCACATTGTTGTTTGGCCACACGACCACCCACGCAACGATCCACTTTATTGGTCAACCAATCTTTACAAGCGACAGCTTCCAATTGTAACACTTGATCTAGATAATCGTGAAAATGCTCTAGGGTATAATCTGGCTCGCTGTAGTTGGTGGCTATGGTCTTGTCTTCCATAATGGTTTTTGGGGAACTACCGAACATATCGGAGAGGGCCAAATCCATTGGGGTTTCATTTTTATTTTGGGATGTTATAGTGAAACGATGGTCGCCAGTCACTTCGCCTACTTCATACATGGGCGCACGCTCACGGTCTGCAATACGGTGTAAAAGGTCCAAATCATTTGGCCCCATGACCAACCCCATCCGTTCTTGACTTTCGTTACCAATAATTTCTTTAAGGGAAAGTGTAGGGTCGCCAATGGGTAATTTGTCCAGTTCAATACAGCCTCCTGTATCTTCCACTAATTCTGAAAGGCAGTTTAGATGTCCGCCCGCGCCATGATCATGTATAGAAACTATAGGATTATGTTCGCTCTCTACCAAACCGCGTATGGCATTGGCAGCCCTTTTTTGCATCTCAGGATTGGAACGTTGTACGGCATTCAATTCAATGGCCGACTCAAATTCACCTGTATCGGCACTTGAAACCGCAGCACCGCCCATACCAATACGATAGTTGTCGCCCCCAAGTATGACTATTTTATCTCCTGTGCTGGGTTCATCTTTTAAGGCTTGACCGGCTTTGGCGTAACCTATTCCCCCAGCTTGCATGATTACCTTATCATACCCTAGGTTACGGCCAGCTTCTTGATGTTCAAAAGTGAGTACCGAACCTGAAATTAAGGGCTGTCCAAATTTATTGCCAAAGTCTGACGCCCCATTACTGGCCTTTATCAAAATATCCATTGGAGTTTGATACAACCATGGCCTGGCCTTAAACGCCATTTCCCATGTACGGTCGTTTTCCAATCGAGAATAAGCTGTCATATAAACGGCGGTACCGGCCAAAGGCAATGACCCTTTGCCACCCGCCAAGCGATCTCTAATTTCACCACCTGAACCAGTGGCAGCGCCGTTAAAGGGCTCTACGGTAGTGGGAAAATTATGCGTCTCGGCTTTGAGCGAAAGGACCGAATCAAAGGCTTCTTCTTGGTAGTAATCTGGTTGGTCGGCCCGTTTTGGGGCAAATTGTACCACCTTGGGCCCTTTAACAAAAGCGACATTGTCTTTATAGGCTGAAACAATTCCATTGGGATTTAACTTGGATGTTGCTTTAATCAACTTAAATAGCGAACTCGGCATCTCTTGCCCATCAATAACAAAAGTGCCATTGAAGATTTTATGACGGCAATGTTCAGAATTCACTTGACTGAAACCAAAAACTTCAGAATCGGTCAATTTGCGATTCAGTTTTGTGGCAAGGGCATTTAAGTAATCCACTTCATCTTCACTTAAGGCCAATCCTTCTAGCTTATTATAAGCGGCAATGTCATCTACATGAACTATGGGTTCTGGATCATGTTCTATGGTAAAAATCTTTTGGTCAAGCCCATTGTATTTTTGGGAAAGCATGGGGTCAAAATCGATAAAACCATCGTCCACGGCTTGAAAAGCTTCAATACGGACTATTCCTTTAATGCCCATGTTTTGTGTGATTTCCGTAGCATTGGTACTCCACGGGGTAATCATGGCCGAACGCGGTCCCACATAAAAAGCCTCCAAAGAGGTCGTCTTTATTTGAGGTTTGTCCCCGAACAGCCAAGTGAGTTTTATGGCGTCTGCATCTGGAATTTCTTGATTGGTCTGGACAGCATACACTTGTTGGGTCTTATCCCCGAAGAAATGAATCATAGTGGGCGTGGCTTTGTTCACATTTTGAAAGCACAAAATTACCCTTTTTTTAAGCGATATTTTTTAGGAAAGCCAAACAGTTTTGAACGGGTAATGTTAATAGCGTTTTTCGCCAAATTCTTCAAAACACCACTACCGAATTGGTAATAATTGGCCGCTGTATTTAAGTAAAAGCAAATAATTTATTAAATTAAAATTGTAGTATACACAGGTTACTGTTCTGTTAATTTTTCTTTGAAAAAGCGTAAAAAAGGAATCCGCCAAATAACAACACAATGATGGCGCTAAAGGAGGCATAATCTTTAAATTCATGCAAGATGTAACCTATGAAATGTTCAAACTTTGCATGCCCAATAAAAATAAAAATTATGGCGGCCAGTAAAGCTACATAACCGATAATTCTTATTATAGTAGGATAAATCGATTGTTTGGCAGCGACAATGAACAGCACACCTATAACTAGACGCACCAGTATTGCGGTGAAGTATAAGGACTTACTTTCCAAATTATTTTCAAGCCATTCAAAAATTAGTTGAGGTTTTATCATTATCGTAATTCCGATTAGGATTAAAACTATTCCGAAAATTTTAAAAGTTAATTTCATGAATGCTTTTTACGATTGAGTCTTAGTGAAGCTTTGGGTTATCTTTAAAAGTATTGATTTTCAATACTTTAAAAATAAGGAATTTGTCTTTGTCTTTTGAAAAACGTATAAATAATAAGTATTCAGTTAACAGCGGTTATAAAAACCCACAAAAAACTTTTTTCAGTAACTTCAATGCACTTTAATGATAAGCTTATGAAACAATTACCTTATGGACTATACGGACTTATTTTATCTCTGCTGTTAAACACTTCGACGTTTGCTCAAAAAAGTTGGTCACCCCAGCAAATAGAAGCCCTAAAAGCTGAGGTGGCGCAATTCGTGGAGCAAGACCAAAAAAATATACAGGTGATGGTGGATAAGGTATTCAGTTTTGCCGAGTTGGGTTATCAAGAGGTGGAATCCTCGAAATATCTGTCTGGCATTTTGGCGAAAAACGGTTTTACAATTGAGAAATCAATTTCGGGTATTCCTACTGCTTGGATGGCCACATGGAGCAATGGAAAAGGCCCTGTAATCGCCTTGGGTAGTGACGTGGACTGTATTCCCAAGGCCTCACAATATCCAGGCGTCGCATACCATAAACCTATTGTCGAAGGTGCGCCCGGTCATGGTGAAGGGCACAACTCAGGCATTCCCCTTAATATTTCTGCGGCCCTGGCGGTACAGAAAATTATGAAACGCGAAAAAATTGGTGGAACATTAATGGTATGGCCTGGTATTGCCGAAGAATTGTTAGGTGCCAAGGCATGGTATGTACGTGATGGCCTTTTTGACAATATTGACTTGTGCATTTTTACCCATGTGAGCAGCGGTTTAAGTGTGTCTTATGGGCCTACAAGGGGTACTGGATTGATTTCTTTAGAGTATTCCTTTGAGGGAGAGGCCGCTCATTCGGCAGGGTCGCCTTGGCGCGGCCGCAGCGCCCTCGATGCGGCGGAACTAATGAATATTGGGTGGAATTATAAGCGGGAGCATTTACATCCGCTTAGGCGCTCACACTCCATTTTTACCGATGCCGGTGATCAGCCCAACGTAGTGCCCTCGAAGGCCTCCATTTGGTTCTATTTTCGCGACATAACATACGAGGGTATTATGGAAATGTACCATATAGCTAATGATATGGCCAAGGGAGCGGCACTCATGACAGGCACGACCATGAGCTCTAAAATTTTGGGAGCTGCATGGCCCCGTCATTTTAATAAAGTCATTGCCGAGACCATGTATGAGAACATAAAGCAAGTGGGACTGCCCCATTGGTCGGAAGCAGATCAAATTTTGGCAAAGGCCGTACAGACTGTGGTTAATTCAAAGAGGGTAGAAGGACTAAAAACTAGCTTGGACACGATTGGCTTACCCGTGGTCAATCCAGTAAGTGGAGGATCTGATGATATTGGGGATATTTCATGGAAAGTGCCAACGATTACCATGCGGTACCCCTCCAATATTCCTGGGCTGCAAGGGCATCATTGGAGCAATGCCATTGCGATGGCAACGCCCATTGCCCACAAAGGTGTAGTGGCAGGGGCCAAGGCTGAAGCTATGACCATACTAGATTTTTTGATGAAACCTGAATTGGTCAATGCCGCTTGGGATTATTTTAATGAAGAACAGACCAAGGAAACCAAATTTGAACCTATGATTTCCGCCGATGATCTACCGCCTATATATTTGAACAAAGACAAGCAGGAGCAGTTTCGACCTGCTTTGGAAAAGTACTATTACGATGAGAAAAAGTACGATTCATATTTGGAGCAGTTGGGTGTAGAGTACCCTACAGTGAAGCAATAATAGTTTTAGTGTGATAAAGCGGATTGATGAAACATTACTTTTTCTTCAAGAGGGCCATATAAAAGCCGTCAAAGCCATGTTCGCATGCATAAATATTCTTCTCTTTTACAAATTCAAATACTTGGCCTTCTTCAGATGCTAGAAAGGATTGAACTTGGTCGCTATTTTCTTCGGGCAAGATGGAACAGGTGGCGTACACCAATTGACCGCCAGACTTGACCATTTTACTATAATCCCTTAGAATGTCGTGCTGTACACCCTTTATTTTTTCTATAAAATCGGGCTGCAACTTCCATTTAGAATCAGGGTTTCTACGGATAACGCCCAAGCCCGAGCAGGGGGCATCCAACAATACCCGGTCAGCGCTATTATGTAGTTTTTTGATGACCTTGGTAGAATCGATAGCACGAGTTTCTACATTGTGCACTCCATTTCTGCGGGCACGAACCTTTAATTTTTTGAGTTTACTCTCGTAAATGTCAAGTGCTATGAGTTGGCCTTTATTTTCCATTAATGAGGCCAAGTGCAAGGTCTTTCCACCCGCACCGGCGCAAGCATCGATTACACGTTGCCCAGGTTCTACCTCTAAAAAGGGAGCAACCAATTGTGAAGCAGCATCCTGTACCTCAAAAAGACCTTCTTTGAATGCTTGGGTGATAAAAACGTTTTTGCGTTCTACCAACCTTAAGGCGTCTTTGGCATCGGATATAGTTTCAGTATTGACCTCTTCAGATTTTAAAAGTTCACGCAGCGCATTTTTGTTTGTTTTCAAAGTATTCACACGAAGCACCACATCTGCTTGTTGGTTCAAGGCGGCTATTTCTTTGGTCCAAAGGGGTTCACCCAGCGCTTTGCATGCCCTTTCGTCCAACCAATCTGGAATGGATTCCCTAAATTTTCGAATTTTAGAAAGTTCATCAAAACGGCCTTTGATACGGCGTACCGGTGTTTCTTCCAACTGTTTCCAATCGGGTAATTGAATGCCCCTTAGTACGGCCCATACGGCGAACAAGCGAAATAGGTTTTGTCTTGAATAAGGCTCCCGTACTTCGGCAATTTCTGCATAGAGGCGTTTCCAACGTACAATATCATAGGTAGTCTCTGCGATAAAACCGCGATCCCTGGCACCCCAAGTTTTATTGTATTTTAAGACCTTCTCAATGACCTTGTCGGCATATTCATGATCGTTGAAAATCATTCCTAGGGCATCAATAACGGCAAAGACCAAATTTCGATGTAAACGCATTGTTAATATTAAAGATTGTAAAGGTAGGGATACTTATGTTCATTATTAGGAGGAAACACTTTCCTTTGATGAGCCATCAAAATAAAGAGGTGTTCTCGACTGCGCTCGAAATAACGGTTTAGGATTGAGGAGAGCGGTATGTTCTCAACTTCGCTCGAAATGACAGTTAAAGTATGGGGTTATAGACTTCCGTTCGAAAGTTAGGCAGAAGGAGGAACTGAAAGTTTATAATTTGCAAAATGAGACGTTTTAAACTTTGTTGAATGATACTTGATTATTTTTATAAATACGCCAAAATCTCTAGACTTTAGTTGTGTACCTTTATGTCTATGACATACAAAAAAAATTCTCTTTTTTTGATTGCTCTTGTCATTCTGGGAGGATGCGTTAATAAAGAAACATCACATGATTATACCTCGGTAAAAATTGATGTCATTTTTGAAGATTCTTTCAGTATAAGGGCCATTGAATTTTTAGATTCAAATACATTGGCGTTTGCGGGTAGTAATGGATTATATGGTAGTGTTAATTTGGCGACCAAAAACGTATTGACGAACCAAATGAAATTTCATACAAACATTCCCAGTTTTAGAGCCGTAGCACATACGGCAACAGATTTTTTTATGCTGTCCATTGAAAATCCGGCCTTGCTGTATAAAACCGGTGATAATGGCCGTATGGAGTTGGTTTATAAAGAGGAAGGTGATGGGGTATTTTATGACGCCATGCAATTTATGGACAACAATCGAGGGATTGCCGTAGGCGATAGTCAAGATGGGTGCTTATCCATTATTATCACCAAGGACGGTGGCCAAACCTGGAAAAAATTAGCTTGTGAACAATTGCCCGAGGCCGAAGAAGGGGAGGGCGCTTTCGCCGCTAGTAATACCAATATTGAAATCATTGGAGAAACCATCTGGATAGGGACTACATCAGGTTCAGTGTATCGAACAAATGATTTGGGCGATTCTTGGCAAAAAATAAACACACCAATATTATCGGCTGAGCCCACCCAAGGTATTTATTCCATGGATTTCTATAATGAATCATTGGGCTTTGCCATTGGTGGGGATTACACCAAACCAGAGGCCTTAAAGGCCAATAAAATCATGACAAGGGATGGTGGTCAAACATGGTCGCTGATTGCCGGTGGTGCAGCTCCTAGCTATAAAAGTTGTGTTCAGTTCATACCAAATTCTGGTGGGCAAGATTTGGTAGCCTTAGGTTTTACTGGCATATCCTATTCGGGCAATGGTGGCCATTCATGGAAAACCATGAGTGAAGAAGGTTTTTACACTATTAGATTTTTAAATGACTCTATAGCCTATGCCGCGGGTAAAAACCGTATTGCTAAACTTAGTTTCAAATAAAAAGTAACCTTAGGACTACTTCTCAATTTTGATAAAACCAATCTTTCTTAATTTCTTCTATTTCGCATTTGCTGCAATAATCGCCTTTTAAAGTCTTCTTCAGCCTTGATTAATAGAATTATTTTTTTGTCAGATATGACACTCTGCATTTGCGTTAAGAATTTCTGCTCTGCAAATTCTTTACGTTTCTTGATTTTTAAAAACTCTGCCAACAATGCGCTTGCTTCTTCATCGCTTAAACTATTGATATCAAAGCCACGTTCCCGTATTTGCGCCCGTTCGTCGCGTTTAATGGTTTCCATCACATCTTCATGCTCGTTATAAATGGGCCAAAATTGTTGAGCTTCTTTACTGGACAGATCTAATCGTTCGGTCAAGAAGGCCACCTTTAGTGTCTTAATACGCTCTCTGCCAGGCCCTTTTTGTGCACTTGAATTCAATGAAATCAAGAGCAGTGGCAGAACAATAATCAGTTTATAGATTTTCATCATAATCCAAATTTATTTCGTCGAATTCATCAATATTTTCCTCCAAGTAATCCATAAGGGTTGCCTCTTCTACGCTTATATCATTGATATTTACGATTTCACTTTCATTTAAATCAACAGCTTCCGCAATTTCATAAGAGGTTAATCCGAACTCATTGTTTTCAAAGTATTGGGCGATTTCTGTATTGTTCAAATCTTCAAATTG